>JAFZAK010000047.1 GCA_017557285.1 Muribaculaceae bacterium | reverse complement strand
GGCAGCGGACGGCTCCAGTTGTGGTGTGAGTGGTTCCAGCTGAACTGATCGCGATGCGGGTGGTCGTTGTAGTTGTAGGGACGGCTGTGTCCGCCACGGTCATTGGGGCCATAGCCATGCTGGTTACCTCCACCATGTCCGCGGTCGTTGCCCATGTTGCCACCACGGTCATTGCCTCGTCCACCGCGGTCGTTGCCGCGACCACCACGGTCGTTACCCAGACTGCCGCCACGGTCGTTGCCACGTCCACCATGGTCATTGCCCAGGTTGCCATTGTGGTTGCCGTTGTTACGGCTGTTGTCATCCATCTTGGTAGTGGGCGGAGTAGTCGTGCGGTCATTGTCCTTCAGTGTGGACGGACGCTCACGGCCATTGTTGATACCTCCGACAGTGCCACGGGTGCTGCCACCGCGAGTGCCCGGAGTCACATTGCCGCCATTATCACCGCGGTCGTTGCCACCACGGTCAGGCTTGACATTTCCGCCACGATTGCGGTCAACAGCAGTGCGTGTCTGCGATGACGGCGTATCAATCTTGCGGGCTTCGGTGCGAGTCTCGGTGCGCATCTGCGGGCGCGCTTCACTGCGACGGCTCTCGGTGCGACTTACTTGCGAACGGCTCTCGCTACGGTTCACTTGCGGGCGACTCTCGCTGCGAACCGAAGAAGAACGACTCTCGCTGCGGCTCACTTGCGGGCGGCTCTCACTGCGTGACGATGACGAACGGCTCTCGGTTCGGACCGAGCCCGAATGACGTTCACGGCTCGACGAGTGTTGCGCCGAGACAGGGACGGTCAAAATCATGCCGCCCATGAGCACCAGGCTCATCATGACGTTGCGTACTGTAGTTTTCATAACGCTTTATCTTTATTAATTAAGAATTTCGAATTAAGAATTCCTTGACTTCTCGAAGTTTTTCTTTTAGACAAGCAAAAGAGGTGCCCGTTTAACCAGAGAGTGTGGTTTTTGTGAAGAGTCTAGACGAATCACCGATTTTTACCGACCATCAGCGCATCAACAACGACCCATCGCCGTAGCTCAAGAAGCGATATCCGCTGGCCAAAGCATGGTCATACATGGGTCGCCACTGGTCTTGACCTACAAATGCCGACACCAACAGGAGCAAGGTGGACTGCGGTTGGTGGAAGTTGGTGATCATCCCGCAGATGATGCGATACTGGAAGCCTGGCGCAATCATCAGCTGGGTCGCGCCCAGGAAGGTCTGCGCCCCGATGCGGTCAAGGTAATCGATGATGTGCTGCAGCGCCTCGGCAGTAGAAATCGCGCAGGGTGTTGTGTAGGGCATCCACTGACGCACGGTCAGTTTGTCGCCTGACGCATCGGGATTCTCAGCCAAGATTTGCCCCACATAGTAGAGGCTCTCGAGCGTGCGCACCGATGTCGTCCCCACCGCCACCACCGGCCGACGGGCTTCTTTCAGTTCGACCAGCAATGCGCGTGGCACGGCAAACACCTCGACATGCATATCGTGCTCGCCGATGTGCTCACTCTTGACGGGCTGGAAAGTTCCTGCGCCCACGTGTAGCGTGAGTTCGCGCCGAGCAATGCCTCGGCTATCGCACTCATCCAACAGGTCATCGGTAAAATGCAAGCCTGCCGTGGGGGCAGCCACGCTTCCATCAATGTGGCTATAGACCGTCTGGTAGTCGGTGGCGTCGCTAGCCTCGGTGTCGCGGTTCAGGTAGGGCGGAATGGGAATCACGCCCACCGCATCGAGCACCGATGCAAAGGTCACACCGCCGTCCCAGTCAAAGTTGATGACCCAAGCGTTACCCCTCTGCTCGCCTCGCGTAGCACGCAAAGTGACCGTCTGCCCATCTACCTCGACCGTCTGCCGCAATTCGCCCTGCTTCCATCGCTTGCTGTTTCCCACCAGGCAGTTCCATGCACAATGTGCAGTGGTCTGGAAGATGAGTTGGTAGTCGCGCGGCGCCTCGGGCTCCAGGCAGAATATCTCGATGAGCGAACCCGTCTCCTTGCGGAAGCGCAGACGGGCATTTATCACGCGCGTGTTGTTATAGACCAGCATGGCATCTTGCGGTAGCAGTCGGGGCACATCGCTGAAGTGGTGGTCCTCGATGGTTCCTTGATGCCAATAGAGCAATTTGCACTTCTCACGCTGGGCAAGGGGGTGCTTGGCGATACGCTCGTCAGGCAGGTCATAATTGAAGTCGCAAATGCGCAAATCACGAATATTGTCAATCGTTGATGTCATGTTTTGCTATCGATTTCTCGAATACTCGAACAATCGAATTTCCGATTTATTCAAGTTTAAAAAAGCGGGACGCCCCTAATGCCAGAGACATCCCGCACAACAGTATGAAAAAAATACTACTACTCTACTTCTTGACGACTTGTGCCGACTTTTTGACCTGACGGCGAGTCAGGGCATAAGCCACGGGCGATGCTACGAACAACGAAGCACACGTACCGATGATGACACCAAGAATCATCGCGAAGATGAAGCTTCGGATAGACTCTCCACCCAGGAAGAACATGACGAGCAACACGAGCAAGGTCGTGATAGACGTCATCAACGTACGTGACAACGTGCTGCACAATGCCTTGTTGAACGTCTCATAGAGATTCTGCTTGGGATAGAGGCTGCGGTACTCACGCACGCGGTCGAAGACGACCACGGTATCGTTGACCTGATAACCAATCACGGTCAGAATAGCCGCAATAAATGTCTGGTCAATCTCCATCGAGAACGGGAAGATGCCGTGGAGATTGTAGAAACCGATGACCACAAACGATGTGAACGCCACGGCAGCCAGTGCGCCGATAGAGAACGCCACGTTGCGGAAACGGATGAGGATGTACAATGCCATGGCGAGCAATGAGAAGATCACTGCCCAGATGGCCTCGCGGGTCATGTCGCTAGCGATGCTCGGTCCCACCTTGTCGGTCGAGACAACACCCACGCTCTCATTAGCCACGCTGAAGTCATCCTTGGTCATCGTACCCAACTCGCTCTTCAAGCCCGTGTAGAGCTTGTCCATGATCTCGTCGTCGACAGTCTCCTCGTTACTTTCAATCTTGTAGTTGGTCGAGACACGCACCTTGGTGTCGTTGTCGATGGTGATAACCGACACATTGCCACCCTGGAAGAGCGGGGTCAGCTGGCTCTCGAGTTTCTCGGTGTTCACCGAATGGTCAAATTGCACGATATAGTTGCGACCACCCGAGAAGTCGATACCACGGTTCAAGCCACGGAAGACAAACAGACACAAGATAATAGCAGCAACCACAGCCAGCACCATCCAAGTACGCTTGGCAGCACCCATGAAGTTGTACTTCACGTTCTGCATCAAGTTCTTGGTCAGGCTGGTGGTAAGTGTCATGTTGTTGAAGGTGCCCTTGTTGACGAAGTGCTCCATCACCAGACGGGTAGCGAACACTGCGGTAAAGAACGAGCAGCAGATACCGATCACGAGGGTAACGGCGAAACCGCGGATGGGACCCGAACCCAGGACAATCAGGATGATACCCGTGATGATGGTGGTCAAGTTCGAGTCGAAGATTGCCGAGAAAGCATTCTTGTAACCATCGCTGACCGAAGCCTTGAGGCCCTTGCCAGCACGCAACTCCTCTTTGATACGCTCAAAGATCAGCACGTTGGCGTCCACAGCCATACCCAGGGTAAGCACGATACCAGCGATACCCGGCAGGGTAAGCACTGTCTGGAACGATGCGAGGATACCCATGGTGAAGAACAGGTTCATAATCAGACCCAAGTTGGCAATGTTACCAGCATAAACACCATAGGTGCAAATCATGAAGATAACCAACAGAATCAGAGCGACGATGAACGAGATGACACCCTTGCGGATGGACTCTTGACCCAGCGACGGACCAATCACGCTCTCGCTAGCCACATTGACACGTGCCACCATCTTACCCGACTCGAGCACGTTAGCAAGGTCGTTAGCCTCCTCGACGGTGAAGCGTCCGCTGATTTGCGAGTTACCACCATCAATCTGGCTGTTGACATTGGGATAAGAATAGACTTGGTCATCGAGGACAATAGCGATTGCCTTGCCGATGTTCTGACCCGTGATACGCGACCACTGACGAGCACCCTCATCATTCATACGCATCGAAACGACCTGACCCTGGAGGTTGTCAAACTCGCTGCTAGCACGAGTGACCACATCACCATTGAGAACAGGCTGTCCGTTGACGGTGCGCAGAGCAATCAGGTTGAACGCGTCGCTACCATTCTGCATCTGGCCCTGGGGCTTGACAGTCCAAGCCAGTTTCAGGTCAGCAGGCAGGTTGGTGCGTGCGGCGGGCGAGTTGATGATAGCGTTGACGGCTGCGGTATCGTTCGCCGAGACAAAACCGACGACGGGGCTTCCGCCACCCTGTTGCATCATCATCTCAAATCCAGTGAGTTCGGCCAGCGTGCGACCTTGTGTCTCCACAGGTGCTGACTTTGCTTCTTCGGCCTTGGTCGAGTCGGCAGCGGCAGCAGTCGAGTCGGCAGGAGCGGCCTCAGCCTTCACAGACTTTCCAGCCTGCTGGCTCAGGTTGCGCAGAGCGCCGGCGATGTCAGCCAAAGTGTAGGTCTCATAGAACTCCAGGTTTGCAGCACCTTGGAGCAGCTTGCGCACACGCTCCGGCTCCTTGATACCCGGGAGCTCGAGCAGGATGCGTCCTGTGCTCTGCAGCTTCTGGATGTTGGGAGCGACCACACCGAAGCGGTCGATACGGTTGCGCAGCACCTTGTATGAGTTGTCGACCATCGCGTCAACTTCTTGCTCGAGAATGCTCTGCACCTTGCTGTCGCTAGCGGTAGGATCCTCACGGACCTTCTCGACATTGCGGAACACCTGTGCCAAACTTGCACCAGGAGCCAAGTTCTTGTACTCCTTGCAGAAGCTGGCGACAAAGTTCTCTTGTGCAGCCTGGTCTTTCTCGACCTTTGCGATAGCCTCATTGAATTTCTTGTCGGGATTGTTGCCTGAGAGAGCGCGGAGGATGTCGGGCACCGAGATTTGCAGTGTCACATTCATACCACCCTTCAAGTCCAGACCGAGGCCCAGCTCTTTCTCACGCACCTGCTGGAAGGTGTAGTATCCAAGATACACCTTCTCCTTGCCAATCGAGTCCATGTACGTATTGAGCGCCGTGCGATACTTGTCGTTGCTCGTGTCCGGGCTCTTGATGCCGGCAGCCTTGAGGGCCTTCTGCTCGGCGACACCCTGATAGTGGTTTGACACGAACGTGAAAGACAAATAAAAAGCACAAATCAGTATCAGCGCAATCGTAATGACTCTGATAAAACCTTTCGTTTGCATTTCTAGAATTGTTAATTATTTGTTTTTAATTGTTTTCAATAAAGCGCATAACATCCTATGAATGTGCACATTAGCGCCACTAGAGGGGCTCTAAAAATGGTGTTAATGCCCACATACACAAGATTTCAGCCTGCAAATGTACAACAAATTCTTGAAGTGGGAAAATAAAATTTTTAAGTTTTTGTTTTTGGCAGATCTGGTTCCATTTATTTTTCGTAAATTTGCGCCGTAGTTTCTAGAGCCACAGTTAATGCACAATGGCTGAAAACTGATAACTCATTCTCAATTCAATGAAGATAGTATTTCTTGATGCTTATACGAGCAATCCTGGCGACTTGTCGTGGGATGGTCTGAGACAGTTGGGTGAATGCATCATCTATGATCGCAGCACGCCCGAGGAGATTGTGGAGCGTTCGCGCGAGGCCGATGCCATCCTTATTAATAAGGTATTAATCACGCGCGAGATGATGGAACAGTTGCCGCGGCTGCGCTACATCGGCATCCTCGCCACCGGCTTCAACTATGTGGACGTGGTTGCCGCCCACGAGTTCGGTATCATTGTCACCAATGTCCCGGCTTACAGTACGCCCAGCGTGGCACAGCTTGCTTGGGCCCATCTACTGAACATCTGCTGCATGCCTCAGCACTACACCGACGAGGTGCGTGGCGGCCTGTGGGGGCGTTGCCCCGACTTCAGCTTCACCAACACAAGTCTGATAGAGTTGTCGGGCAAGACACTGGGCATCGTCGGGTTCGGGCAGATAGGCAGTGCCGTGGCACGCATTGCCCGCGCGATGGATATGCCCGTGCTAGCCTTCACCAGCAAGTCACAAGACCAGTTGCCCGAGGGGGTTACGCGTGCCCGCGACCTGGAACAGGTGTTTGCCGAGTGTGATGTGGTGAGTCTTCACTGCCCGCTCACGCCCGAGACACGCTGCCTGGTCAACCGTGAACGTCTGGCGCTGATGAAGCCCACCGCCATCCTTATCAATACCAGCCGTGGCATGCTGGTCGATGAGCAGGCGCTTGCTGACGCACTCAACGAGGAGCGCATCTTTGCCGCTGGCCTTGATGTGTTGCCTGTTGAACCGCCCAAAGACGGCAGCCCGCTGCTCAAAGCCCGCAACTGCTTCGTCACGCCCCATCTGGGCTGGGCCAGCAAGGAGGCTCGCATCCGCCTTATCCGCGTTGTCGAGGACAACCTGCGCGCCTTCCAAGAGGGCCACCCACAGAACGTGGTGTCGTGATAATTGAGGTTGTATCCTCCCTATATTTACAGCATTCACAATATTACAAAATACATAAAATGAAAATTAGACTAAATGTAAGGATGTGGCTGGTGGCGGGTGCGCTGCTGGCTTGCATGACCGCACAGGCCCTTCAATTCACGCAACCCAAGCGTGAGTTCCGCTCGTCGTGGATTGCCACGGTGTGGTGCCTGGACTGGCCCAATGAGAATTCTCGCGGCACGACGGTCGCTGCCGCCAACAAGATGAAGCAGGAACTCATCACCCTGCTCGACTCGCTGGCAATCAACCACTTTAACGCCGTGAACTTCCAAGTTCGCTCGATGTGCGACGCGTTCTACGAGTCGAGCTACGAACCCTGGTCAAGCTATATCAGTGGCACGCGCGGCGCCGCTCCTGCATTTGACCCACTGGCGTTCTGCGTCGAGGAGTGCCACAAGCGCGGCATGGAATGCCATGCCTGGGTGAACCCCTACCGCTTCAGCACAGGATCGAACTGGGACACACCACAAGACCAGGAGTTGAAGAACGACGGGTGGCTGCTCACTTATGGCTCGACCATCATCCTCGACCCGGGGCAGCAGCGTACCATTGACCGCATCGTCAACGTGTGCAAAGAAATCATCACCAAGTATGATGTTGACGGCATCCTATATGACGACTACTTCTATCCCGACGGCATCCCCACCAACAGCAGTGCTGGCGACTATGAGGAATGGAACAACAGCGGTGTG
>JAFZAK010000046.1 GCA_017557285.1 Muribaculaceae bacterium | reverse complement strand
TTTCGAATTTAACACCAATTTCCGCAAGAAGCGAATTTGGTCTGCAAAGTAAATACTTTTTTCTGGATTATCGGCACTAATGTGCTGAATAATTTCAAGTGCGGCCTCAAATTTTCCTGTGGCGATGTAACTCATGGCCAAGCTTTCGCTGAACATCGTGTCATCGGTCTGCACGGGCGCATCGACGTTGTCATGGGCGATTTCAGCGATTTCGGCCTCCTCTACATGGGGCTGTGAAGGTGCCGTCGCCACTTGCCGCTCGCGTTCTTGGCTCTGCGCAATAAATTTGTCGATGAGTTGATCCTCGTCGGTCTGAGCCGCGGGGCGCCCTGCCCCACCCTGCTGTGCGGCCAGCACATCGGCATAATCGGGCATGGGGTTGAAGATTGCCTGACTGATGGCCTGTATCTCCTTCTCGCTGGTATGCCCGAATGAATCGAGGAATCGGTCGATGGTGGTATCGGTGTCGGGTGTCTCTGGCTCAGGTTCGGCGGGATAGAACTGCGCGAAGGCTTCGGCATCCTCGCCCAACTGCAATGCCAATGCGCGACGGTCAGGGCAGGCGATGGCAAGCCGCGCCAACAAGTCCTCGTTGCCGGCAATGCCATTGCGCTTGAGGTATAGTGTCAGCGGCAAGGTGCAGTAGGGCATCTCGCGCGTAGCCTCGTCGAGCCATTCGCGCGTCACGGGCGCCGATGGGTCAGAGAGCAATTTGACCAAGCCCCCCTCAATGTCCCCTGAAGAGGAGGAGGCTTTATGTTGATTTTCCATTCTCAATTCTCAATTGCCAAAGGTTCTCAATTAAATAACCTTACCAATCTCCCAGGGTCGCGTTGAAGATGAGGTCAGCGAGGTCTTTGGTGATTTCGTTGCAGAGCTGGTCCTGCACATCGGTGAGCATCTCGGAGCTCGAGAAGTCGCGGTAGGCCGAGAAACTCTGGTCCTTGGAGAGCTCGGGCCTGCGATTGTTGATATACTTGACTCGAACAGTGATGGTAAGGCGCGTCTGACTGGCATAGGCATCTTCGCCGATGGCTTGTGGCGAAAGGCTATAGTTGGTGATTTCGCCCTCCATGCGCAAGTCGCTATTCACATTGTCGATGACGCGCAGGCGTGTTTGCTGCTCAATCATGTCAATCATGCGGTTCTCGAACAGTTGCTGCAGCGGCGCATAGACCAGTGCGGCGCGGATGGGGAAGTCGCCGAACGAGATGGTGCGGTAGGTGTTGTAGTCAATCGAAGCACCATTGAAGGTGTATCGCGGCAGGCAGCCCTGCGTCAGTGCCGCCATCGCGATGACCATCATCACAGCCAGTGTCCTCACACTCCTCATTTATCCAGATTATATTGTTTGATCTTGCGGTAGAGCGTGCGCTCGCTGATTTGCAGTTCCTGTGCGGTAGCCTTTCTGCGATTGCCGTTGCGTTTGAGCGACTCGCGGATGGCATCGATCTCAGTCTCATGGAGGGTGCGCACGTGCATTGCCTCAACATCCACCACATTGTCATCGGGTGTGAGGTCTACCACGTTGCCGTAGTCATGGTCGATGTCCCGGCTGGTGGGCCTTACTTCACGTGGCGGCATGATGTGCTCGTGGCGCGGGCCGTAGCCCAACTGGTTGGACTCGCGCCGCAATTCGGCCATACTTGTGGAATAGTGCGGCAATGTTGTCGAGGCGTTGGCCCCCGCCAACTGCTCGCGTATCTCGTTGAGTTCCTTCTGCAATTGGGCAATGATAGCAAATACTACCTCGCGGTCGCGCGAATAGTCGACCTGCGCCGGTGCGCCGACCGTAGCCAACTCAGCCTTGGGGAGGTAGGCGTTCAACGTGTCGGCGGTAACGGTAGTTCCAGCCTCGAAAAGCGCTACTTGCTCGATGATGTTCTTCAGTTGGCGCACATTGCCCGGCCAGTGATAGCCCATCAGTCGGCTGCGTGCGCTATCGTCGAGTTCGACTGCCTCCATACCATTATTATCAACAAAGTCGTGGAGGAACTTGCGTGTGAGCAGCAGGATATCGTTGCCGCGCTCACGCAACGGTGGCACGTCGATTTGCACCGTCGACAGGCGATAATAGAGGTCCTCGCGGAACTTGCCTTCTTTGATAGCCTGCGGAAGGTCCTTGTTGGTCGCGGCAACAATGCGCACATCGGTCTTCTGGACTGTACTAGAACCCACCTTAATATATTCTCCACTCTCAAGCACGCGCAGCAGTCGCGCCTGAGTGCTCAAGGGCATCTCGGCGACCTCATCAAGGAAAATCACGCCACCGTTGGCTTCCTCGAAGTAACCCTTGTGGTCCTTGTCGGCACCCGTAAACGAACCCTTGACGTGTCCGAAGAGTTCACTGTCGATGGTCCCTTCGGGGATAGCACCACAGTTGACCGGGATATACCTCTTGTGCTTGCGGGGGCTGTAGTCAAAGATAATTCTTGGAAAATGCTCCTTGCCTGTTCCGCTTTCACCGATAACGAGCACCGAAAGATCAACCTTCGCCACCCGCAACGCCCGCTCGATGGCAGCATGCAGACCCGGTGCCTGCCCAATGATGGAGTAGCGCTGCTGAATTTGCTGCACTTGTGCAGTCATATCGTTCTTTTTTGCCATTTTTTCCAGTAGTTAAGTAGTTGAGTAGTTAAAGGGAGTTCAGTAGAACTATTTTCACTTACTCTTTTAGTTTAGGGCTGCAAAGTTACTACAAAAAAATGAAATGGGTGACAATTTGGCAGATTTTTTGCGATTTTTTTGGAGCGTGTCAGTTCTTCCAATGGCGCATGGCGTAGGTCTGTTGCTTGAGAAATACGCCAAGTTCCTCGGGAGTTGGGTGCTCGGCGATGGTCTCAGGCAGGATGGGTTGACCCACCGAGATGCGGAAGGTGTCGTCCTTGCGACGGAACACCTCGCTAGGCAACTTGAGTGTGCGCAGGCGCCAGTCGATCATGCCCAGGATTGTGAACGTGAGGCTGTTGTGTCCATGGAAGTAAATGGGTATGACGGGAACTTTCAGCTTTTGGATGAGGCGGCAAACGGTGGGTTGCCACTCGCGGTCCTCGATGTGCAATTGGCGGGTGAATTTGCTCACAGCGCCCGCGGGGAAGAATCCCAGGGGATGCCCCTCGCGCACATGGCGCATGGCCTCGCTGATGCCACGCATACTCACGGCACGTTTCGCTGGGTCGTCGCTCTGCAAGGCATCGACAGCGATGAAATTGGGCCGCATCGCGCTGATATAGTTCAAAATCATGTTCACCATCACCTTGAAGTCCTCGCGGTACTCCCCAATGAGTTTGATGAGCATGATGCCGTCGAGGGCTCCAAAGGGATGGTTGCTCACGGTGATGAACGGCCCTTCGGGCAGGTTGTCCAGCACCTCCTGGCCCCTTATCTGCATGGTGATGTTCAGGTCGTTGAGCAGCCCTTGGCAGAAGGGCACACCGGGCGTGTCGCAGTTGTGGTCGTGAATCCAGTTCACCTTGTCGATGGCCAGCAAGCGCGACAAGAAGTTGACCAACTTGGGTTTGCCGTCAAACCAGGGCACCATCTGACGGATATCGTCGTAATCTAATACGGTTCGCTTCATCTATTTTTAATTGAGAATTATATAATTAAGAATTAAGAATTAAGAAACCTTGCGTCTTGCCTCTCGTTTCTCGTTTCTAGAATTGAGAATTATGCATTTTGAATTAATGAAATGTGCTCATAGAGCTTGCGGTAGAAAGGATGGCGGGTGAGTGTGGTCACATCGCCCAGGATGATGAGCTTCATGCGGGCGCGGGTGATAGCGACATTCATGCGACGCAAGTCGCGCAGGAAGCCTATCTGACCCTCGTCGTTGGCGCGCACCAAACTGATGACGATGATGTCTCGCTCCTGTCCCTGGAAACCGTCGACGGTGTTCACAGCGATGAGACTGCGAAAAGGCTTGAAGAACGCGCTCTGCTTGATGAGCCGTCGCAAGTGCTGCACTTGTGCGCGGTAAGGCGAGATGATGCCCACATCGATGCGTTCGTCCAGCACGCGCTGGCGCCCCACCTTCTCGAAGTAGTCCTGCAGGGTCTGCAGGGTGAGTGCCGCCTCGGCACGGTTGATGCGTCCGTAACTCTCGCCCACAAACTCCTCTTTGCCATCAATGTCGGCAGTGTCGAGCCATTCCATCGGATTGTCCCAATCGAGGATTCCGCGGTGGCGCACCTCGGGCGCGCTCTCGACTTGCCCGCCGTAGAACCATTCGCTGGAGAACTGCACAATCTGCTCGTTCATGCGGTATTGCACGCCCAGCAGTGTCACCACTTGTGGGTTACTCTGCACGATGCGCTCCATCAGTGTCAGACCCAGACCGCCTTTCAGGGCCTCGTAACACTTGATGGTAGGCGGCAACTGGCAATGGTCGCCAGCGAGCACTACCCTACCCGCTTTTTGAATGGCTATCCAGCACGCCGCTTCTAGGGCCTGCGCCGCCTCGTCAATAAACAAGGTGGCGAACTTCATGCCCTCGAGTACACGACTGGCGCTGCCTGCCAAGGTACACGATATGACGCGCGCCTGCGCGAGCAGGTCGTTGTGGATGTGCAACTCAAGTTCGGTGATGCGGCTCTTCAGTCGGTCCACCTTCTGATGGTATGCTTCAGTGCCCCGCCGTTTCTCCCTGACCTCACGCAACGCCTTGCGCATGGCCCACAGCTGCGGATAGTCGGGATGTGCCTCGTAGCGCCGTTCGTAGGTCTGCGAGAGCATCTTGTCGTTGACGCGCGTGGGGTTACCCACCCTGAGCACGTCCACACCGCGGTCCATCAGGCGTTCGCTGATCCAGTCGACCGCCATGTTGCTCTGTGCGCACACCAGCACCTGGCTCTCGCGACGCAGGGTCTCATAGATGGCCTCGACCAGCGTGGTGGTCTTGCCTGTGCCCGGCGGCCCGTGGACGATAGCGACGTCTTTGGCGCGCAGTACCTCGTTGACTGCGCGTTCTTGAGTGGCGTTGAGCCACGGGAAGCGCAAGGGGTCAAATGTGAAACGCTCGGCCTTGCCAGGGTTGTAGAACAGGTCACGCAGGTAAGCCAGGCGGTTGCCCTTTGCTCGGCTGACGCGGTCAATAGCACTGAGCATCAGGCGGTAAGTGGTCTCGTCGAACGAGAGTTGGACACCCAGTCGCTCGGCACTCTGCAGCTGCGACACCACTGCGGCATCGGGCACGATGACCACCATGCGATGGTCCTCGGCATAGCTGACGGTAGCGGCGAAGTCATAGTAGGTGATTGAGTCCATGCCGCTGGTGCGGAAGAACATCACCTGGCGACCGTACTCAAAGTTGTGCTCTATCTCCTCATCTTCGCCACGGAAGACCTCGACAACGAGTTGGTTGAGCGAGTTGTAGTAGCTGCGCCCTACCCTGATTGGCCACCAGCAGTCGCCACGCTTTACCTTTCGTCCCACGCCATAGACCTCGCCCAAGCGCTTGAACTCGTCGCGCTCGTGCTCATACTCCAGCTGCAGCAACGCGTGCTGCCGTTGGAGGGCCAATATAGGGTTGACGTTGATTGCTGTAGACTGAGGGGGCTACGTAGGATTTACTAGAATGGTTTATCTTCGCTGCCGGTCATGGAGGTGAAGAGTGCGTTGGCCAGACTAGAGGCACCGATGCGGAAGAGGCCGTTGTTGAGCCACTCCTCGCCCAGGATTTCCTTGACCAGCGTGTAGTACTTCACTGCGTCTTCGGTAGTGCGGATGCCGCCCGAAGCCTTGAAGCCGACCTTCAGACCTGTCTTCTTGTAAAACTCCTTGATGCACTGGCACATGACATAGGCGGCCTCAAGGGTGGCGCCGCTGTATACCTTGCCTGTACTGGTCTTGATGAAGTCGGCACCGCTGTGCATGGCCAGGATGCTCGCGCGACGGATGTTCTCGGCGGTCTTGAGCAGTCCGGTCTCGAGGATGACCTTCAGGTGGTGGTCGCCAATGGTCTGCTTGAGTTCATAAATCTCGTCGCACATCTCCTCCCAGGCTTGATCGCGGAAATAGCCCACGTTGAGCACCACGTCGACCTCATCGGCGCCATCCTGAATGGCGAGCGCCGTCTCGGCGACCTTGGTCTCGATGTGTGCCTGCGACGACGGGAAGCAAGCGCTGCACACAGCGATGTTCACGTCGCTCACCTCAAGCTGTGCGCGAACAACGGAGGCAAAGTTGCTGTACACGCAGATAGCAGCGACATTCTTCAGCTGGGGATAGGCCTCGGCATAATCGTTGACGCGCTGCACAAACTGCGCCACCGAACGCTCGCTGTCGTCGGTAGCCAGCGTGGTCAGGTCAACACAGTTCAGCAAGAACTGATAAATTTCGGGGCTGTGGTTCTCCTGCTCGTGTGCGGCGAGGATGCGTTGCACATCGGCAGTCACTGCCGCGTCGTCGGTGGTCACTTGGCTCTGCTCCACTACAATCTCATAGCGGTCAAGCGATTCGTTCTCGTGGTCGTGATGGTGCTCGCACCCGCAACCACAGTGGTCATGATTGTGTTCCATATCGAAATATCTTTTGATTATTTTTCTGCAAAGGTAATGAAAAGTTTCCACTTATTGATAACATTGCGTTATCGCAGTTTGGGATTGTCACGATGGCGGGTGGCGTCGCGGGTGGACTTCTTCTCGAAATTGCGCTCAATCGCCTTGTCAAGATCCACACCCGTCTGGTTTGCCAGGCAGGTCACAACCCAGATGACATCGGCCAACTCATCGCCTAGGTCTCGACCCTGGTCGCTGGCTTTCTCGCTCTGGTCGCCATAGCGACGCGACATGATGCGTGCCACCTCGCCTACTTCCTCGGTAAGGATGGCCATATTGGTCAAAGGCGAGAAATACCTCACCCCCGTGGTGTTGATCCACTCGTCAACACGCTGTTGCAACTCGTTGATAGTCATAAGATATAATAACAAAGAAATTATTCCTTGAGTTTCGAGTCGATGATGATGGTGACGGGACCATCGTTGATGAGGGCGACTTGCATGTCGGCGCCAAAGATTCCTCGTTTAACCTCGCGACCCACAAGCGCCTGGACTTCATTGCAATACGCCTCATAGAGCGGCACTGCGAGTTCGTGTCCCGCAGCATGGATGTAGCTGGGACGGTTTCCCTTTTTGGTACTTGCATTGAGCGTGAACTGGCTCACAGCCAACACCTCGCCGCTCACATCAATGACACTGCGGTTCATCACGCCGTTTTCGTCGTCAAAGATGCGTAGCGAGGCGGTCTTTGCCGCCAGCCACTTTACGTCATCGAGGGTGTCGCCCTCTCGGACACCCACCAGTACCATCAGACCAGGACCAATTTTGCTGTACTGGTTGCCGTCGATAGTCACAGATGCTTCAAGGACACGTTGTATTACGATTCGCATAACTAAATCTTTTTCAGTTCGTTAAATAGAGTTTCTGCCTTTTTGGGGCCGATGACTGTTGATAGCTGCTCGAGCGAGGCTTCGCGGATGCGTTTGAGGCTCTTGAACTCCTTGAGCAACATTGCCTTTGTCTTGGGTCCCACACCTTTGATGTCATTCAGTGCGCTGTGTGTCTGAGACTTGGCGCGCTGCTCACGATGGAAGGTGATGGCAAAGCGGTGCGCCTCGTCACGCAGACGTTGGATGACTCGCAGCGACTCACTGTTCTTGTCGATGAAGTAAGGCAACTGGTCACCAGGGAAATACACCTCGTTCAGCTGCTTCGCCATACCAATGGCCGCGATTTTTCCATGTAGTTCCAACGCCTCGAGTGCCTCAATCGCCGCCGACAGTTGCCCCTTGCCGCCGTCCACAACCAGCAATTGTGGCAGCGGTTGTTCCTCGTCGAGCAAGCGCCGATAGCGACGCCCGATTACCTCGCGCATGGCTGCATAGTCGTCACCCGCCGGCGCTTCCTTGATGTGAAAGTGGCGGTACTCCTTCTTGCAAGGCTTCGCGTCGCGGAACACCACGCACGACGCCACAGCATTGGCACCTGATATGTGCGAGTTGTCAAAGCACTCGATGTGCCGAGGCAGCGCAGTGAGATGAAAGTCGCGTTGCAAGGTAGTCATGGTGCGAGTGGCGCGCTGCTCCGGATTGAGTTTTTCCATGCGCTTCAGCTTCTCCTCACGATATTGAACCGCATTCTTCTCGCTGATTTGCAGCAATTTGCGCTTATCGCCACGTTGCGGCGTAATGCACTGAAATTCAGTAAATTCCACATCTGGAATAACATTGACAAGCACTTCGGTGACACGGTCCGCGGCATAGGTTTCGGCAAACCGCTTGCGCACCTCCTGGATGGCCATCGACATCAGTTCCGAAGCCTCGGTCTGGTCATCATCCTGCAGGCGATACTCCAGTGTGAGTGACTGCACCACCGCCCCACCCCGCATGTGCATGTAGTTGACGAACGCAGCATCATCGTCCTTGACGATGGCGAACACATCGATGTTGTGGATGGTGGGGCTGACGATGACCGAGCGGGCACGGTATTTCTCCAGCAACAGGTACTTGCGCTTGACTACCTCGGCCTCCTCAAACTTCAGTTCGGTAGCGAGTTGCTGCATTTGCTGCATCAGGTAGTCGCTCACCTGTTTGGTGTCGCCGTTGAGAATCTGGCGCACGGCAGCAATGTATTCTCCGTACTGGTCGACCGAAACTAAACCCTGGCAACATCCCTCACAGTTGTGGATGTGGTACTGAAGGCACAGGCGGTGCTTTTTCGCCTCGATTGTTTCACGTGAAACATTGTGCCGACAAGTTCTTAGTGGATAGAGTTTTCTTAAGGTGTCGATGAGCGCATGCGCCACCTCGGCCTTGGGATAAGGGCCATAGTACTTGGCGCCCTTGGTGAGTGGGTCGCGGGTGAGAAAAACTCGAGGATAGGCGTCCTTGGTCACACAGATCCATGGATAGGACTTGTCATCCTTGAGCAGGACATTGTAGCGTGGCTTGAACTCCTTGATGAGCGAATTCTCCAGATCGAGTGCCTCCTCCTCGGTGTTGACGACGGTGTACTGCAGGTCGCAGATGTTGCGCACAAGCATGTTGGTCCGAAACACGGCATGGACCCGGTTGAAGTACGAGCTGACGCGCCGCTTCAGGTTCTTTGCCTTGCCCACATAGATGATTTCGCCATCTCGGTTGAGATAGCGGTACACTCCTGGACATTCCGGCAGGAGGCTAACCTTCAGCTTCAGTTCGTCAGACACCAGATCTTCTAGAAATCAAACAGCGTGGTGACCTCAACGTCCTGTGGCAGCACATCGCGGCCATGGAGGAATTCGAGGCCGCAGATAAAGTTGATGTAAACCTTCTTGGGGTTCATCGACTTGACCAGTTCGTAAGCGGCGAGCATGGTGCCTCCGGTCGCCAACAAGTCATCATGGATAACCACGACGTCATCAGGTGTAATGGCATCGCTGTGGATTTCGATGGTGTCGGTGCCATACTCTTTGGCATAGCTCTTCTTGATGGTCTCGGCGGGCAACTTGCCGGGTTTGCGCACAGGCACGAAACCAGCGCCCAGATGCACGGCGAGCATACTGCCACCGATGAATCCGCGCGACTCGATGCCGACCACCTTGGTCACTCCCTTGTCCTGATACAGCTCAAGCATGGCCTGTTCGAGCATCTTCAGCGCCTTGGGGTCCTTGAACAAGGTCGTCAGGTCCTTGAACTGCACTCCCGGCACCGGGAAATCGGGTATATTGCGCACGATACCCTTCAGATAAGTCATTTCGTCTTTTGTCATATTATTATAATTAAGAATTAAGAGTTAAGAATTAAGAATGAAGACCGCGTTGCTAGTAGACCATTTCATTGGTAGACCGCCAACGGCTGGTAGATCGCCCTTCGGGCTGGTAGACTGCTGCGCTTGCTGACTAAAGTCTTAGGTCTAACGCCTAAAGTCTATTATATGCATTATGAATTTCCCAAACGTTCCACGTGGAACAATTTGTCGTTATCTTCCTAGCAGCAAAAGCAGTATGTTGATGTCGCTGGGCGATATGCCCGGGATGCGCGATGCCTGTCCAATGGTCTCGGGATCGATGGCAGCTAACTTTTGGCGGCCCTCGGTCGAAATCTGGTGGATGGAGAGGTAGTCAAACTTCCCTTTGATGCGAACGCGCTCCAAGCGCTGGAGTTTGTCGGCCACGAGTTGCTCGCGCTCGATGTAGCCCTTGTACTTGATGCGTATTTCGGCGGCCTCCACAATCTCTTCCCGGCGGGCAGGCGACAACTCCCCTACCCTGTCTTTTAACCCAGGCAGACATTCACACAGCTGCATAATGCTCACTTGCGGACGCAGCACCAAGTCGTAGAGTTTCTGCCCTTGTCTCAGCGGTTGTGACCCCAATGTCTCGAGTGTGGTATTGACCTCATCAGGGCGCACTGTGGTCTCGCTCATATAGCCCAACAAGCGCTCGATTGCGTCGCGTTTGCTGCATAGCAGGTCGTAGCGATCTTGCGTGGCAAGGCCCAGGCGGTAGGCACGCTCGGTGAGGCGCATATCGGCATCGTCCTGGCGAAGCAGAATGCGGTACTCGGCACGTGAGGTGAACATGCGATAGGGCTCGTCGACGCCCTTGGTCACTAGGTCGTCGATGAGCACACCGATATAGGCCTCATCGCGCTCCAACACGAAGGGTTCGCCTCCAACCAACTGCTGATGGGCGTTCACGCCCGCCACCAAGCCCTGTCCGGCAGCCTCCTCATAGCCTGTGGTGCCGTTGACCTGTCCGGCAAAGAACAGTCCCTTCACCATCTTTGTCTCCAACGTGTGTTTGAGCTGTGTTGGGTCGAAAAAGTCATACTCGATGGCGTAGCCCGGGCGGTAGATATGGGCGTTAGCCAACGCGGGGATATGGCTCAGGGCGGCAATTTGCACGTCCCACGGCAGTGACGACGAGAAGCCATTGAGGTAGCACTCGTTGGTGGTCTCGCCCTCGGGCTCGATAAAGAGTTGGTGACTGTCTTTGTCGGCAAAAGTGACAATCTTTGTCTCGATGCTGGGGCAGTAGCGGGGTCCCACACTGGTGATTTGGCCGTTGTACAGTGGCGAGTCGTCGAGCGAGTCGTGCAGCACCTGGTGTACTTGTTCGTTGGTGTAGACAATCCAGCACGAGCGTTGGCGCAAAGACGAACGGACGTCGGGTAGGTATGAGAAGTGATGGAAATCGTTGTCACCGGGTTGCTCGATGGCCTGCGAACGGTCTATCGTTCGTCCGTCAATGCGAACAGGCGTACCGGTCTTCATGCGGTCGGAACGGAAGCCCAACGACACCAGCTGTTCGGTCAGACCGTGAGCGGGCGGTTCGGAAACGCGTCCACCTGGCGTTTGTACACGTCCCACATGCATCAGTCCGTTGAGGAATGTGCCTGCCGTGAGAATGACGGCGCGGCAGCTGAAATGTACGCCCAGCGCCGTCGTCACACCACGAACGGCACCGTCCTCAATGTCCAGACCCGTGACGTTGTCTTGCCATAGATATAGGTTCGGCTCGTTCTCGACAACAGCACGCCATTCGGCCATAAAACGCATACGGTCGCACTGTGAACGGGGGCTCCACATCGCCGGACCCTTACTACGGTTGAGCAGACGGAACTGAATGCTGGCTCGGTCGGTGACGATGCCTATACGGCCGCCCAATGCGTCAATCTCGCGCACAATCTGCCCCTTGGCGATACCGCCCACGGCGGGGTTGCAGCTCATCTGCGCGATCTTGTTCATGTCGATGGTGATGAGCAGGGTACAAGAACCCAGCCGAGCCGACGCGCACGCCGCCTCACAACCGGCATGGCCGGCACCAATCACTATCACATCATAGTCGAGTCGCACTGTAGGGTTTCTTTTAATTAAGAACCTTTAGCTCGCCAAAGTCTGCGCTTGCGTGTCGGCGAAGCCGGGGCAAGCTATCAAGCAGACCTTTGGCAATTAAGAATTGAGAATTAAGTTATGAATTATGAATTGTGCATTATGAATTAAAAAAATCGTGCGGCCTCAAGGCGAGGGCAGCGTTCTCATGCTGCTCCATGATCTCGCGCTCACCCGGTCCTTTGTCGTTAATGCCGCACAGGTGCAGCACGCCGTGGATGACCACACGACACAGTTCGTCGTCGTATTGCGCATCGCATTGCTTGGCGTTGCTGCGGACGGTGTCGAGCGAAATGACCATATCGCCGGCGATGCGTCGCGAGGTGGAGTAGTCGAATGTGATGATGTCGGTATAGTAGTCGTGCCCCAAGAACTCGATGTTGGTCTTGAGGATATACTCGTCGTCACAGAACAGGTAAGTGAGTCGTCCCGCCTGCCTGTCATGTTCGCTCGCCACCGCCTCGACCCATGCCGTCAATTTCTCCAGATCGAACTTCGGCGCGTCCACGCCCTGTGTCAAAATTGTGATTTCGGTCATAACGTCCAATAAAACTTACAAAGTTACAAAAAATCCCACACTAGTTGGCAAAATGTGGCTCGAAATGTTGTTTTTACATTTTTTAAGAATTTGGTGCGTTTTTCTGAAGCATTTGTCGGGGTAGGGGATTTGGGGCATTTTTTGTTAGTAATCAACGAGTTTCGTCAAATTCAACGCACTGAGATTTGAGAATTTGCTCACAATCCAAATAGCGATACAGAAAAATCGGCAAGAAAATAGGGTAGGGGGAGAGAGAAAGTTTATAGTTGATAGTTTATAGTTAATAGTTGAGAGTTAAGAGCGCGCTACGTGCTGGCAGACTAAAGACTAAGGTTTAAAGTCTAAAATCTAAAATCTAGAGTTGACAGTTAATAGGGGAGAGGTCTCGGTTAAAAACATCATCTATCTCACACAATCTTATTTTTGCCACAAATGCCCGGATTATACACACTATGTCAAGAAAAAGGAGTAACTTTGCGGGCATTTTTTCAGAGATATGGAGCGAGGATACCTGCATTCGGTCGTATGGATTGTGTTGGTGGCACTGCT
>JAFZAK010000045.1 GCA_017557285.1 Muribaculaceae bacterium | reverse complement strand
TTAACGGTGATGTTAGCAGTCGCCACGACGATTGAGAACAAATATTTTGCCCTCACCACACCAGACGACAGTTGGTCGGTGAGTGATGACGGTGGCGCATGGAGCCGCATGGGTGCCCGTGCGATGATTTCGCGCAGCGACTTGCATCACGTGGCGCTCGACTTGGCCCGCATCGACTACCTGGAGGTGCCTTTCACGCCCGAGAGCTACCTGAAGTCGCAGGTGGTGGAGCGCAAGGACATCTTCTGTAAGGGGGCCGACTCGATAGGTGCCATCGCCGACACGACACTACTGGGCCGTCCTGCCAAACGGGTGCATTTCACCAAACACGCCAACGGACATGCCTACCTGTGTACCGCCACGGCGATGACTGTGGGCTTCGGCACACTCTTCGTCATCCAAGGCCGCCAACAGGGGCAGCCCAACGTGATTGGGCGCGTGGTGAACGCATTGCAGTTCCGATGTGACACCACATCGCTGCACGGCACCGCCCAACTGGTAGCGGCGGCACAACAAGTGCTGAAGCGCCACACGCTGGTGTCGCGCGGCATTGACGAGATGAAGGCTGTGTCAATGCCCGACAGCGCTACCATACAAATGACAGTAGTCGCACCTTACCTCACGCGCGACGCTGTCGACGTGCCACGCTTCGTGCAGGCGAAACGCGCCGAGTGGATGAAGGCGCAGACCGAGGGCACACTCACCGACCTGCTACTTGCCACGGCAATGCGCGAGCGCAAGGAATTGCGCTACCTCTTTGTTGACGATAAGAATAAGGAAATCGGTACCCTGCTCATCCTCCCCGAGGAGTACGAAAAGTTTATAGTTAATAGTTTATAGTTTTTTCTCACGCATATTTCGCAGATAACACAGATATTTTGGTGGGATTAACTCTCAACTATTAACTCTCAACTATAAACTGTACTTATCGGTGGATGGTGACCTGGGTGGCACCGAAGCCGTACTCCTTGAAGCTGGCGTCCTGCACCTCGCAAGTGGGATAGTGACGCTTGAGTTCCTCGAGGATGGCACGGCGCAACACGCCCTCGCCCTTTCCATGGATAAACACGATGCGTTGGCCCAGATGGTTCTGGTGAGCCCGCATCACCTCGTTGAACTTGTCAATCTGGTAATTAAGGATGTCGCTGTTGCTCAACCCCGCGAGGTTATCGAGCAGTTCGGCGATGTGCAGATCCTGCACGACAATCTCGTCGCGACGGGCTTGTTGTGGCTTACTGCCTGGTTTCTTGCGCTCGGGATGGCGCTCGGCCTTCTTGGCGCGCATCGCTTGCTCAAGTTCGCTACTGTCGATAATCATTTGCTTGGCAGGCAAGTCATTCCGCACGATGTCAATCGCCAGCACCGGTGTGTCAAAATACTCGTTAGTGTGGAAGCAGTGCAGTTTGAAGAACTTGGTCACATCCAGGCGTTGATCGACCAGGACGGGGTTCTTCAGCGCGAAATGGCGGTCCTGCTTGAATGCCACCAGTTGGACGGCGATGTGTGTCATCTGGTTCAGGTCGTTGTGCCCAAACTCGTCGAGCTGCAGTTGGAAGTTAGGTTCGATGATGCCGTGCGAGCGGGTGGTCCAGGTGGTGTAGTCGCCACGCGTCATGTAGGTGAAGTAAAGGAAGTAGTTGCTGTCGTTGACCAGCACAGGGAAGAACGTAGTTGTATTCAAGTGCTTCACCTCGCGTGGCTCGTAGGCCAACTGGATGTTGAGCTTCTCACCCTCGGGCGTCTCAACCACCGGTTCGGGCTTCCGCTCGGGTTCAGGTTTGGGTTTGGGCACATCGGGTTCGACCAGGCGTGTCTTCACGTCCAGTGGTCGTTCGTAGTTCTTCTTGGTATCGACGACCACCAGTTGTGTTGCCGGTGTAGGACGCTCGAAGCCGTCCTCATCCTCGACATATACTGTTTTTCCTTCGATGCGGGTCACGCGTCCGCCCCCCACATCGTTGAGGAATCGCACAAAATCTCCTATTTTCATATATTATAAAACCGCGAATTACGCGAATTCTTTATTCTTGTGTATTTAATTTTTTGCTCTTTCTTTCATCAGACGCATCACGCGGGGGGCGAGGGCAATGATGGTGGGCATGGTGCAGAATGCCATGAGGGCAAAGGCAATGTCCATGATACTCACCATGGTCTTGAGCGACATTACCGCAGCCACAACGATCATCACCAGGTAATAGTAGTTGTACCACTTCACACCCTTGGTGCCAAAGAGGAAATTGGTGCACTTCTGTCCGTAGTACGAGTAGGAGAACATCGTCGAGAAAGCGAAGCAGAACACGATGGCCATGAGCAGGTATTGCCCAATGCCTGGCAGCAACTGCCCCCATGCACCCAGGGCGACATATAGTCCCTTGGGATCTTGCAGGCCCACATAGTTCCCTGCGATGAGGATGGGGATAGCAGTGAGTGTGCACACAATGCCCGAGTCGATGGCTGGACCCAGCATCGCGATGTGTCCCTCGCGGATGGGGTCGGTGTTCTTGCTGGCGCCGTGCATCATCGACGCTGTACCCACGCCCGCCTCATTGACCATGGCCGCACGTCGTGCGCCCGTCAATGCCACGAAGAAGAACGCTCCGGCACCGGCTTGGAAGGTGAATGCTTGCTCGAAAATCTGCTTGAAAATGTGCGGCACCTGACCGATGTTCAGCACCGTAATGATGAGCACAAATATCAGGTAGGTCACCACCATGAAAGGCACCAGACGTGATGCCCACTTGGCGATTCGACCAATGCCACCCATGATGACTGCTCCAACAATTAGTGCCATCGTTACACCTATGCCAAAGCGCAGCCAAGCTGTGTTTTCAATGCCCATTGGCGTGGTGAACACCGTAGTCACCGACTCTACAAGTTGGTTCGCCTGCATGAAACACAAAGTGCCCACCAGTCCAAAGATAGAGAACGCCACAGCCAGCCAGCGCCACTGCTTGCCCAATCCCTGGGTGATGAAATACATGGGTCCTCCCTGCGGGTTGCCCTCGTCATCTTGTCCTCGGTACATCACGCTCAATGCGCCCTCAAAGAACTTCGTTGTCATACCCAGCAATGCGCTGACCCACATCCAGAAAATCACGCCCGGGCCGCCCACCGAGAGGGCGATAGCCACGCCGGCGATGTTGCCCATGCCCACGGTCGCCGCAATGGCGCTGAGCAGTGCTTGCACCGAACTGATTTGGCCTGTCTGTTTGCCGCTGTCGCTCGCCTGCTTATCTCGCAATGCGCGCAAGCCTTGTGGCAAGTGACGAATCGAAATGCCTCGTGACAAGATGAACAAGATAAGTCCGCCACCGATGAGCAGCAGAAATTCGGGGTAACCGCAGATGGCGTCACTGGCATCTGCTATCCATTGGCTTAATGCTTGCATTATAGTTATTAGTTTTCAGTTGTCAGTTATCAGTTTTCAGTTATTTCCTCAAGCGTTGGTTGTTCTGATAGTCGTTATACTTGTTGCCGCTGTAGGTGTTGTTTTGGAATCCGCGCGAGTTGAACTCGTCTTCTTCCTCTTCTTCCTCGTCCTCGTCATTTTGGCCGCGTTTCTTGCGGTTCTTTTGGTCGAGTTTGTTCTTGCTCTGCTCGGGTTTGTTGCGTTTGATGGCCTCGGGCTTCTGCAAGTCTAGTGCGGTCTGGTAGATGTTCCACTGCTGGTCCACGTCCCAGTTTCGCCTCAATTTCAGCGGTTGCGGGTAGTAGTACACTTCTTCGGGCTGCAAGTGCTGCAAGTAGTTGCCTGTGTCCCAACGGCCGTTGCCATTGCGGTCGAGCACCACGCGAGCATAATAAGTGCCCGGCGGCACGTTACGGAACGATGCCTTGCCATTTTCGACGGTTGCTGTGCGCTGCACATCGTCGCTACCGCCCAATAGTTGGACAAAGGCGCTGTCGGTCACATTGAGATGCAAGAGCAGGTTGGAATACTCCTCCAATGCGCGCACTTTGACATCAATCTTCAGGGTGTCATTGTGCATACCATAGATGTCGGTCACTGCCAAGGAGTCAATCGTGAGGCGATAGGCACTATCAGGTAATAGCGACATCGGCAGTTGGTAAGTCATGCCATCGTTTGTGGCCTTCAATGCTGGGATGTTGTGGACGGGTTTCCACAACGAGTCATGCTTCATCTCCAGATGCACATGCGATGGGTCGATGTGCGCCAAGGGTACGGGTGTGGTGAACGTAAGGGTGTCAAACACCTCGATTGTGCCCTTATTCTGGGATATAAGTTGTATGGTGGGTATCGGTTTGGGGCGTCGTGCCGCAACCAGTTCGTCACGTTCCTCCTCGTTGAGTTTGCCTTGCGCTTCCTTCTCTTCAAGTTGTCGTAAGCGCTTGGCCTGTTGTTCTAATTCCTTTTGTCGTTCCTTCTCCATCTTGAGCTCCTCGCCCATCTTCCGGTGCCAGAAATTGATGGTGTCGGTCTGCCATGACAGCGCATCGGTCGAATCGGTGCGCAGATAGGTCATTGCCACCTTGATGGAGTCGCTCTTGATGAGTGCCGAGTCGGTAATCCAGTAGAACAACGAGTCGTTTCTCGGCGTTCCTTGCAGCACATACCAGTCATCGGCATGCGAAACTGGCTGAATAACCTCCAACTTAGGCAGTTCGGGGCTTGCGGTGGACAGCAGCACATGCAATTTGCTCATTGTGGGCCGGTCGGTCTTCTTGAGGTAGAGTGAATGATAGTCCTCGTTCATCATGCACAACAGCACGTCGTTGGGCAGGTAGGCGGTATGCGTGGCGGTCATGACCGAATCGACACGTCGGTCAAAGGTAAAGATGGTGTCGGTCGAGGTATACTCGGTCACACTAGGTTCGATGATGTGGTCATAGAATGCATAGTCCTCGGTGCGCACCATGTGGTAGTCTCCGTCCATGTCGGTTAGTGCGAAGACGCGGTAGCGACCGGGTTTAAGTCCCATCAGTGTGAACTCACCACGGCTGTTGGTGCGTGTGACGCGCTCCAAGGGCAGCCTTGTGAATGCGGTGTCATCGAGGCACTGGCTGTAAGTGCCCACGAGTACGTGCTGCATGGGCTCGAGGTCGCGCGCGCGCAACACGATACCCGAGATGCGCATCGTGTCGATCTCGTCGCCAGTTGAGAACGAGAAGGCATATCCGTCCAGCTGATTCGCTTCGTTGTTGTCCTCGATACTGTTGGAAAAGTCAATGGTGTAGGTGGTATTGGGAATCATATCGTCACGAAACTCAACAACCACCTTTTTGCCCAACGACTTGATGATGGGTTGGTCTTTCTGCACGGGCGAGACCGAAACCTTCTTCATCTGATCCTTGATGTTGACAATCTCGTCGAAGGTTATCTCCACCTTGTTGCCCTTGACGTTGCATGCTCCAGCAGGTGGCGAACTCTTCACCACACGGGGCGGGGTATAATCACGCGGTCCACCCTCGGGCGAACCGATATTTGCACAGGCAGCAAGCAAGATAGCCACCAGCGCCAACGTGATATGTTGCAAACTCTTTTTCATTTCAGTTCTTGCAGTCGCGCTGGGTCTCCGACAATCCAAAGGACATCGTCAGCGCGGAACTCCAGATCAGCCGTGGGCGTGATAAAGTCATCCTCACCGCGCTGCACCGCCACCAGCAGCGACTCATATTCCTCGTTGAGGCGGGCATACTTGAGCA
>JAFZAK010000044.1 GCA_017557285.1 Muribaculaceae bacterium | reverse complement strand
ATGACGAGGCATGCCAAGAGGGCATAGAAGAGCCACACGGTGGCACCGGTCACATACACGCCGCTGACGTGTGCGCCAGGCAATAAGGACACCCACTGCGAGACCTTATTCATATAGGTGTAGAGCGTTTCGAGGCAGGCATTGACCACGCTCCACTCAAGACCTATTGCTGCCAGGAAAAGAAAGATGACTGCGAAGACCATCAGCAGGGGCATCACGGGGAGGATGAACACGTTGCTCAGGACCGACAGCAGGGATATGGAGTTGAAGTAGTAGGCGCTGAGTATGATGGTCGCGGCCATCGCGATGAGGGATGTGCTTATGAGTGACCACAAACGATGGCGCACGCGACGTTTGCGGCCCACCATTGCCGGGAACAGCTTGCCTTGAAGGCCCACAATGGCGCCGACGGTGATGTAGCTCAGTTGGAATCCGGCTTGATAGAGCGCAGTGGGCCAAATGCTGAGCGTGAACAAGGCAGACACGCACATGGCATTTAATGCCAGCGACTTGCGATAGAGTACAATGGCCATCAGCGTGAAGCCAATCATGATGGTGGCTCGTACCACCGAAGGCGACATGCCCGTCAACCAGGCAAACCCTGCCAACACCGCCCATGTGATGACCAGGCGCAATTTCTTCAGTCGCAGGTAGTCGAGCGGAAAGAAGAAGAACCAGATGAGACTGGCAATGACCCCCACATGCAAGCCGCTCAAGGCCAGGACGTGCGCAATGCCAGCCATGGAGAACTTGTCACGAACACTGGGGTCAATGTGCCGGTCGTCGCCGAGCAACAGGGCAATCATCAGGTCTTTGCAAGGCTGTGACAGGGATGTGTTCAATACTTGCTCTACAAGGTGCTGACGCAACGAGGCAGAACGAGACATCAGGGTGGGGCGGTGACCCACTCGGCGCAGCTGGTCCACGGGCAGATGCTGCCCATAGAGAATGCCCTGTTGCCACAGATAGCCCTGTCGGTCAAATTCGTCGGGGTTCCCCAGATTGGTGATGGGAGAGAGGTCGCCTCTAAAGCACACGAGGTCGCCCTCGTGAATGGAATAGTCGCATCCTTGGGTCGTGAGGAGCACGCGTTGCGGATGGGCAGCTTGGCTGTCGACGTGGGTCAGCCGCACTTGCATACGCATGGAGAAATCATAAGAGTCAATCGATTCAATCAACCCGGTCATGATTTTGCCGTTCACATTGCGCAGTTCTATCGGGGCTGGGCGTGACAACTGAAGCGCCAATGCTCCGGCCGACATCGCCAGCAACGCTACGGGCGCAATCCACCAGGGACGCACTTGTAACTGCTTCAGCGGTTCGTTGCTTAAATGGCTCAGAGCGACATATAATACAACACCCAGAACTGCCAGTAGAATGATTGGGAAGAATCCAGGCAAACTGGCATTCAACAATATGCCCGCAGCAAACGGTAGCAGGATGCGAAGGGCCGGAACACGCGATAGTGGGGAAGCATTCAAGGGCTAAGAATTCCAGATCTCATAACTGGCAAATGCTTGGAGCAGTAACATCTCCAGACCGTTTTTCACTTGTGAACCATATTCTTGTGCGCGACGCATGAACAGCGTCTCTTCGGGATTGTAAATCAAATCGTAGGCTAAGTGTTTGGGCCCGAGAAAGCGGAAAGGGAAGTCGGGGCACTCGTCGACGCGAGGGAGCTTGCCCAATGGGGTGGCGTTGACGACGAGGTGATGCTCGGCAACCATCGACTTGGTGAGCTCGCGATAGACGACCGTCTGGGCACTCTTGTGGCGCGACACCAGCTGCACAGTCACTCCCAGTCGCTCCAGCGCATACCGAACTGCTTTGGCTGCACCACCGGTACCCAGCACTAAAGCCTTGTCCATGCCAGGCTGCAGCAGGGGCTCCATCGTGTGGCCGAAGCCGTCCATGTCGGTATTGTAGCCGCGCAGGTGCAATAATTCGCCATTGGTGTCACGAACAAACTTGATGACGTTCACCGCGCCAATGGCGCGGGCATCATCGTCAAGTTCGTCGAGCAGGGGCATCACTGCTTCCTTGTACGGAGCGGTGACGTTTAGGCCGTTTAGCTTGGGGTGCTCAGCGATGAGTTCCATCAACTGATAGACGTCTTCCAGCTCAAAGTTCTTGTAGCAGGCATCAATGCCCTCGCTGGCAAATTTGTTGTTAAAATAGTCGGTCGAATAGGAGTGAAGCAAAGGATAACCTATCAGGCCGTAGATCTGGGTGTCGCGTGTCATAGTCGATAACTTTTTTGAACCGCAAATTTACGCTTTTTTACCTAATTTATCGAAATTTCCAAGAACAAATTGATGTTTTGGCTCAATTTTTGCGTTTTTCTAATGTCACATCGCCAACAATGTATTAACTTTGCACCCGATAACTCATCATTACGACAAATGAAGTCTTTTTTCAATAAGAATGTCAAGATTGCGCTCACAGTTATTGTGAGTTTGTGTCTGCTATATTGGGGAATCGAGTTCCTCAAAGGAATTAACCTCTTCAAGCCGGCAAATTTTTACATCGCAAAGTTTGACCGAGTGGATGGCATCGTCGAGGCTACGCCCATCACTGTCAATGGATTCCAAGTGGGTCAGGTCAGAGAAATCAACTATGACTATAAGTCCAACCAAATCTCAGTGATGATGGCCATGAACCGCGACCTGAAAATTCCTGTCGGGTCGTCTGTTTCCATTCAGTCGGGGCTGCTGGGAGGCGCGTCAATGGCACTCAACCTTGCTGAGGGTGGTGCCTACTATAAAGTAGGCGATGAAATCCCAACATTTATTCCACAAGGACTCATGGGGAAGGTTGAGACTGAGGTGGTGCCTGAAATAGGCAAAATCTTGCCGCGGGTTGATTCGATTGTGGGGTCGGTCAACTCACTCGTGGGCGACCCGGCACTCGTGGCGGCCATCGCGCGACTGGATGGCATCACTGCCGAACTGTCTCGTAGCAGCCAGCAACTGCACATGTTGCTCTCCTCACTCAACAGCACCGTGCCGGGAGTGATGAACAATGTCAATGGCATAGCCAACAACCTTACAGGTACGACAAGCAACCTGAATGCTTTCTCAACGACTCTCAAGGGCATGCCACTCGACAGCACAATGACGCAAATCAACGCAACCATCGCAAACTTGAATGCACTGTCGCAGCAGCTCAACAATCCTAATTCTAGCCTGGGAATGCTGCTTAACGACAAGCAACTCTATACAAACGCCACCAATGCTGTCGCAACACTTGACTCACTTCTTGCCGACATCAAGAAGAATCCGAAACGATACATCAATGTCAAGGTGTTCTGATAACAGTAGGTAACACAAATTTTGCTTATTTAGAAACATTCTAAATAGAAAAAAATATTCTGATGGGGGTACTTTTTACCCCCATTTTCTCAAATCTCTATTCTGTCAGTAGTTTGCGTACATACTATCATAAACAGTAGTAGCGTGCCAAGGACGTACAAGCAGTTGAAAAATAGTGTGATTACCTTTTTAACTACCAATGTCGGTAGTCACAACACCATGAAGAACCTAAGAGGCTGTTTCTCATATATCTCACAATTTATTTGAGAAATCAAAATTTTTTGGACACTTTTTTTCAACAAAATTTGACCTAATTTTGTAATGCAAAACAACCCCTCAATCTACGAGGGGTTTGCTCACTAAACCATTTATTATATAATATGTGTCGCGCCATTTCTCGCTTAACGATAATGGCTCTGGCACTACCGCTTAACAAACCGACAATGACTGACAATGTGACTCAAATGTGGGATAAGTGTCTCCAAATCATTAGAGACAACATCCAGGCCGAGCAGTTCGCTGCTTGGTTCGAGCCCATTGTGCCCGTCAGTTTCCAGAACAACACGCTAACGCTGCGTGTGCCTACTCAGTTCTTTGTCGAGATGTTGGAGGAGAACTACTGCTCATTGCTGCTGCACACTTTCAATCGGGTCTTTGGACAAAGGATCAATTTAGCTTATGCTTGCAAGGTCGCCAAGGAGGTCGAGGTAACCATGGCCGAGAGCGGAGAGAGCGCAAAGCTAAAAACAGCAGCTAAAATTGTTCCACAAGCACTGTCAAATCCTTTCCAGCAAGTACCACTCGAGGATATCGACCCTCAACTCAACCCAAGATATACCTTTGAGAACTACTGTTGCAGCACCAGCAACAAGCTTGCGGTGACTGTCGGTATGGCTATTGCTGACCATCCCGAAGTGAAAACCTACAACCCGATGTTTATTTTCGGGTCGACAGGAGTGGGGAAAACGCATCTTATCCAGGCCATCGGTATTCGCATCAAGGAGCAGAATCCCAGGATGAGGGTGCTGTACGTTCCCGCTAGAGTCTTCGAGAGCCAGTACACTTCGGCTGTGCCCAAGGGAAAGGTAAACGACTTCATCAATTTCTATCAGAGCATTGATGTGCTCCTCATTGACGACATTCACGAGCTGGCCGGAAAAACGGGCACTCAAAATACATTTTTCCACATCTTCAACCATCTGCATCAGCACGGGAAACAACTGATCATGACCAGCGATCGACGCCCTGTCGATATGGATGGCATGGTGCCCAGGCTCATCTCAAGGTTCAAATGGGGAATGACTGTGCAACTTGACAAGCCTGACTATGACTTGCGACGTAATGTGCTGATCAGGCGCGCGGCTCAAGACGGCCTCAAGCTCAGCGATGATGTGCTTGACTTCATTGCCACACAGGTTACCGAAAGTGTTCGCGATTTGGAAGGAGTTGTGGTGTCGCTTTTGGCTCATGCAACAATGATGAACCAAGACATAACCCTGCAACTGGCACAGACCGTGACCAGCAACACAGTGAATGTCACAAGGCACCAGCTTACTTTTGAGATGATTGCAGAGACTGTAGCCGATTTCTATAACTTGGACACTGACCAACTATTTGGCAAGTCACGCAAGCGTGAGATCAGTGATGCACGTCAATTGCTGATGTTCTTTGCAAAGAATAAGACTCAACTGTCTTCGACAAACATCGGACTGCGTCTCTCGCGCAACCATGCAACTGTACTCCATGCGTGCAAACAAGTGGAGCAGCGTATGGGAATCGAGCGAAAGTTCCGCGAAGAGGTCGAGACCATCGAGAAGCAACTTAAAAGCATTTAATCATGAATATTGCTATTATCGTTGCCATGCGCAAGGAGCTGGACCTGCTTCTGCCTTTGCTCGAAGACAAACAAGAAACCGTCATCGACGGTTTCACTTTTTATCAAGGTTCAGTCGGTAAGCATCAGGTTGTTGCCATGCAGTGCGGCATCGGCAAGGTCAATGCTGCAATGGGTGCCCTCACGCTCATTAACCATTTCGGGCCTGATAAGGTCATTAACACTGGGGTCGCCGGTGGAGCGGACAAGGTGGTCAACGTGATGGATATCGTCGTTGGCAGTCAAGTCGCCTATCATGACGTGTGGTGTGGACCCGAGAGCCCTTTGGGTGTCGTTCAGGGACTGCCATTGTACTATGAAGGCGACGCCGACCTGTTGGCGTTGATTCCTGTGCGTGAAGACATCAAGGTCGGATTGATTTGCTCCGGTGACCAGTTCATTGACACAATGGACAAGGTTGATGTCATCAAGGCGAATTTCCCGAAAGCAATGGCTGTGGATATGGAGAGTGCGGCAATCGCACAAGTATGTTGTGTGCGAAACGTCAACTTCTTGAGCATGCGTGTGATTAGCGACTCGCCTGGCGCAAGCCACAATAACACGCAACAGTACAACGACTTTTGGGTTGATGCGCCACAACACACCTTCCAGGTGCTGCACCAGTTACTATTGGATATTTAAGTATCCTTTGTCAAAAGAACCAAAAGCAAGGGGCGGTGAGCAATCCAGTGCTCACCGCCCCTAATGTAGGGTTATCTCAACTTGTGATTAGAGACCAATCTTCTTGGCTGCATCCTTGGCAGCGGCGT
>JAFZAK010000043.1 GCA_017557285.1 Muribaculaceae bacterium | reverse complement strand
TCTGACGCTCGTAAACCCTGGTTCAATGTTGGGGACTACAAGCGTTTGCCCAATGAGGTAGGGGGGATGGAGACAACGCCGCCTGAACAGGTTCACCGTGAGTTAAAAGACTTGCTTACTGAGTATCATCATAATCGTACACATTCATTTGAAAGCATCCTTGACTTTCATCACCGTTTTGAATCAATTCATCCGTTTCAAGATGGGAATGGCCGCGTGGGACGCCTCATCATGTTCAAGGAATGCCTTGCCGCCGGAATTGTGCCGTTCATCATCACTGACGACCTGAAATTGTTCTATTACCGAGGGCTGCGTGAGTGGCCTCGTGTGCAAGGTTATTTGCTCGACACGTGCCTAACCGCCCAAGATCAGTTCAAAGCCCTGTTGGACTATTTCCAGATCAAGCACTAGAAACCTACCGAAAACAACAGCAAATCACACTTTTGCTTCGAAAAATGTGAAAAATCCCACATTTTTGTTACCAAAAGTGTGATTCTTTTCTTGTGACTGGCTTAACATCTCATAGCTCTGTGGTTTAGAACCCAGTGGTGACACATAAATTGGGTGGAAAGTGACGAATTCTTATGAAAAGATTTGGTGGAGAGTGATAAATTTCACTTTAAAAATTTGGTGGCACAGTTCTTCTATCTGATTTTACCGCGAACCTTTAGCAACCACGCGAAAGCATCACGAACCTCTTTTGTCACCTTATGTTCTTCTGTCTAAAAACAACTGAAAAATCTGATAATTCAGAATAATCAGTTGTTACAATCTCACGCAGATATCTGAAATTGTTCACATGTACACTTGTCTACTGACCATGTGTTCTTTTGTCCAAATACTACTGAAAACAATAGGAAAATCGGGGCTTTTGGCCCGATTTTCTTCTATTTTATAAAACAGAATGTTTCTCAAAGCCGAAAATTTGGCGGTTTTTGGCGGCACCTCTACCTTTGCACTCAACAATTATTTTTTACTCACCCTAAAAACTTTTGATTATGAAAGCAAAACTTCTACTATGCATGATTGCACTGGGGGCACTTTTCGCTCCAGCACAAACGCCTCAGGCATTGAGATCACAAGTCCTCGAGGGTGGCTTCCACTGGAAACCGAATCTCAAGTCCCTTTCGGCTAAACCCGTTCTACGAGCCGAGCCGCAACTCAACAGTCTCGCTACCAGCACGAAGGCACCATCGGCAAGCAAAGCGAAGCCCTGGGATGGGGCAACCACCCACCAAGTGAATTTTGTTCTTGACTTTGATACCGAGCACCAAAGTACCTATGACATTACGTTCCTACATCCTGAATATGGCAACTTCAGCAACTGGTCACTAGGCGTTTATGATTTGGAGTATGGGAACAACATTCTGACTATTCCTGAAGGTACCTACGATATCATGGTAACATTCTGGAAGATGGATCCAAACGACGAAGCGTGGCCGCGCAATGAATTGTTTGTCATCCGCGAGCAGGTGACCATTGACCACGACATGGAGTTGACCTTTGCCGCCAGCGAGGCCAAGAACCACATCCATTTCCAGACGATGACCATCGATGGCGAGCCTGCCTACACGGGTCTGTATGGCGTTGATGAGAATTGGAATGTGTCGATTCTTGAGGAGGGTAATACTGATGATGTCAATTGCCATAGAATATTATATTGTGAGGGTTATGGCACACTGGATGAGAAATTTAACAACTTTGCCCAAACCGTTGTGTACCCCGATTTTACTAATGCCAGTGGAGAGGATGATGCCGATTTCTATGTCAACGACGTGAGCGACCGTTGGGTATTCTATTCATTCCGAACAGCCGTCAAAGGGGTCAATGTATATACTTCGGCTTACGAGACACGAGGCGCTTCGGGAGATATCACTGTGAGCAATGACCCATCGAAGTTCCAGTTATTCGAGGATCCGTTCATCACGACAGACTATCAAGGCTTTGATGTAGAGGAACGCATTCCTGCTTATTATTTTGGTGCCGATGGGTGGCAGTTTTCTTGCAGTTGTTTCGAATCCTTACCCGACGGTGAGAACTATAAGATCTACTTGAGCGCGTCACCCGACGACAGTGAAGTGGGATTTGTTCCCACCATTGTGCCACTTATGTTGGATGAAAACTACACATGGATCTTGCAGGGCGCGCCCTTGACTGTGTCCAATGGCCACGCCATCTTTGCGAATAATGGCTTCTACGCCTTTTGGACGGAATATAGCGAAGAATTGGACGAATTGGGTCGTGACATCATGGAATTACCCTCTTGGCCGACACATCCCGTATTCTCTTATCCTGTCGAGAAGAAAAAAGAAAACTTGGGAAGCAACTGCCCGCTTTTAGTTGCTTACCCGTACCAATATGAGGAGACTCGTGGGACGAATACTACTCGATACTTTGTCTTCTCATTGTACTATGCGGGTCGTTATGGCGAGGCAAAAGCAGGCTCCAACAGAGCAGATGTCAAGATGAAACTAAACGGCAATGATCTCCTTATCGCGGATGGAGCATTCACCACCACGGTGGACGAACTTCTCAACGGCGTAGTGGATGCTACCATCGTAAAAGAAGGCGTAGTCGTTGATGTTGATGACATGGAGGGTTCTAACAAGGCGCAGTTGCACTATACGGCAGGCGCCGAGGATCAGAACCCGCCCACAGTGACCATGCTGCACTTCAAAGATGGCGATGAGAATGTGACCGACCGCTTCGCCACAGCCGCCGACGGAACACTTGAATTCAGCGCAGGTGACTTTAACTACTTTATCACGCCAATATCACATTTAGGCACCTGGTTCCGCCAGATTCCCGAGGTAGTTGAGGTGAGTTATTCGCCCTACGGCGAGGGCAATTGGGACGAACTGACTGTGGAGGAAGTGCCCGAGTATTACTGGCCCAGGATGGGATGGTTCTACACCGCTCCATTGGCAAATGTGACGGGCCAGGGTCTGAACGGCTGGTTCGACCTGAAGATTCGTGTGGAGGATGCCGCTGGCAACTGGCAGGAGCAGGTCATTAGCCCCGCTTTCCGTATCGACGACCTCGCCTACACCAGTGTAGCGACCATCGGCAGCGACAATGCCCGTGAGGTAGCACGCTACAACCTGGCTGGCCAGCGCGTTGATGCCAACGCCACGGGTGTCGTCATTATCAAGATGAGCGATGGCACCGCCCGCAAGGTGATGAAGTAGGGGCCTCACCCCAAACCCCTCTCCAGTAGAGAGGGGCTTTCACATTAGCAAGCCGCCTGGCTGAATCAGCCAGGCGGTCTTTTGTCCTTATGTCTAATTATCAAAAAATCATAAAAACTTGGCTGAACTAGGACGATGAGGACTAGTTCAGCATTTTTTTTGTACTTTTGCGCACTCATGACGAAAAACTTAATACGACATAACGCTATGAAGAAAATTCTTACTTTGCTGATGGTTTTGCTCTGCGCCTGGAGCGTGGTGCTGGCCGTGCCTGCCAAACGCGGGTTCCAAACCTACACCCAGAGCGACGGTTCGCAAATCACCGTTCAGGCGATGGGTGACGAGTTCTTCCACTTCTTTGTCACCCAGGACGGTCTACCCGTCGGTGTTACCGAGCAGGGCGACTTCCACTACATGACCGCCACGGGCGTGTCGAGCATGATGGCGCACAACGCCATGGATCGCAACAGTGCCGAACAGAGCTTCATCGAGGGCCAAAAAGCATCGATGAAGCAAGCCATGGCAATGCCCCCGCGCGCTCAAGCCCGCCAAGCCTCGGCTCTTCCGCTCAAGGCTGGTACCACCCAGGTGCCCACCTTGGGCAGCCCACGTGTGCCCATTTTGTTGGTGCAGTACACCGACAAGAAGATGTCGCATACGATGACGGACTTCGAATCCCAGTACAAGAACGGCGAAAAGAGCGTGTATCAGTATTTCGCCGACCAGAGCAACGGCAAGTACACCCCGCAATACGACCTTTATGGCATCTACGAACTGCCCAACAAGCGTGCGTACTACGGTGGCAATGACAGTCAAGGCAATGACTCATGTGTGGCCACGATGGTGTGCCATGCGATCGAGGCCGCCGGTGATGACATTGACTGGAGCAAGTATGACAACGACGGCGACGGCGAGGCCGATGTGTGTATCGTCGTGTACGCCGGTGTGGGTGAGGCACAGGCCAGTTACAGTGTTCCCAGTTCTATCTGGCCTTGCCAGTGGGACCTCGCATCGGGAGCCTATTATGGCGACGGCACAGGCCCTTATACTCTCAACGGTGTGACAATCAATCGCTTTGCAGTGTTTAACGAGATTAACGGTAGTCGTGACGCCGGCACCGTCATGGACGGTATCGGCACGTTCTGCCACGAGTTCTCGCACTGCCTGGGTCTGCCCGACTTCTATGCCACCAACAATGCCAGCTATTATGGCATGGGAAACTGGAGCCTGATGGACGGGGCGTGCTACAATGGTGGCGCGGTCAGCGGTGACACGCCCATCGGATACAGCGCCTATGAGAAGAACTTCATGGGTTGGCTGGACTACATCACCCCGGTCAACAATACTCAATACACCTTGCCCGTGTTCAACAACAAGAGCGAGGAGACCGACCAGGCTATCCAGATTACCAGTAACCTGAACGAGAACGAGTACTTCATCCTTGAAAACCGCCGTCAACAAGGTTGGGACCAGTATATTCCCGATGAGGGCGTGCTCATTACGCACTTCACCTATGTGCCTAGTCGCTGGCAAGCCAATACGCCCAATAACTATGAGATGCAGCTTGCCACCGTCATCCCTGCCGACAACCAGTTGAGCAGTTACAGCGAGAGCGGCGACTGCTATGGTGAGACCAATCACGAACTCACACCAACCTCAACCCCAGCGATGGCGTTGAACATGAAGGCCAATGGCCAGTTGGCAAGTTCAACGGGTGGTGCTGGCATGCTGAACAAGCCCGTCACCGAGATTATTCTTAACGATGACGGCTCAGCATCGTTGTGGTATAACAAGGCCGACCTGAGTGTCACTTCCGACAGCTTGAGTTTGAGAGTTGCCGTGGATGGCGAGAAAACCGCTACCTTCAAGGTCAAGGGAAAGGCTTTGCCTAGCGACGTCGTGCTGACTGTCAACGATGAGAACAATGTGTTCACGATTGACAAGACTTCGATCACGACAACTGAAGTTGAGCAGGAGCAGGGTGTGACTGTCACTGTTACGTTCAAACCCAGTGAGATTACCACCTATGCTGCAACGATTGATGTGGCATGCGAGGGTGTGGACACACTCACCGTCACGCTCGCTGGCGAGGGTATGATTGAGTCTGAAATCCCCGTGATGCAACCCGCCGACACCACCGCCATCACCCCGCACTCGTTCCGTGCCGACTGGACCGACGGCTCACCCGTCGAGAATGTCAAGAGCTATACGCTCTATGTCAACTACAAGCCGCAGTACGACTTGCTCTATGACAAGAGTTTCACCAATTGGCAGGACGTGAGTGAGGTCGTTTGGTTCTGGACAGACTTTGTAGACATTGCTCCGAACCTGGTCAACTATGGCCTGGCAGGCTGGACTGGAGAGAACATTTTCAGCCATCAGGGATATATGCAAATTGGCGACCGACAATCGGGATACAACGGAAACAACTTAGCCGGCAAACTCACCACACCCGCCATTGACCTGACAGACTATGAAGGAAAGGTCACCATCGTCGTCGATGCGAAGGCTGCAACCACCAGCACAAACTTGACCATGGCCGTGGGACAAGGAAACTCGGTCACCAAGAGCCAGTCCGTAGCGATAAGCACGACCGCGAATACTTACACGCAAGTGCTGCAAGGCAACGCTGTGGACAATGCGTTTGTACGCTTGTCAACCACTAGCGGAAAGCCCGTCCAACTGACTAGCCTTAAGATTTATGCCGGCGAATATAGCGAAGAGAACGCCAAGGCTCCGCTGCTGGCCGCCGTTGAGAATGGTGACTCGTTGCAGCGTGTTATCGAGGGCATCACCGACTTGAATTACACCGTCAACGACCTGAAGGGTTATGGCACGTTCAAATACTATGTTGAGGCAGTCTATATCAACGACACCCGCAGCGATGCGAGCAACGTCGAGACCGTTACCTTGCGTGACGCAGTTGTTGTTGGGCTGCGTGGCGATGTGAACAATGATGGTGTCGTCGACATCGCAGACGTGAACATCGTCATCAACATCATGTTGGGCAAGGACAGCGCTGATAACTATGATGGCCGCGCCTACATCACCGAGGGCGACACGGAAGTTGACATTGCCGATGTCAATGCCGTCATCAATCTCATGCTCGGCAAGGAATAATTGAATAAAGGAATAAAGAAATGCAGCCTGGCAGATTTCCTGCCAGGCTGCATTATTCATTATTCATTATTCAGTATTCATTACATTAAAGGTTGTCAATCTGTTTCTTGGCCCATTCTTTCGCAACACGGATGGCCTCGCGCTTGGCTTGCTCAGTCAGACTGTCGAGCATCGCCTTTGCTGGATCGTAGGGCTCATTGTCTTCGCGTGGCGTGACGCTGCCCAAGGTGTCATCGGGGGCTACGGCGGGTTCGTCAGGCTCGCTGGCTGGTGGCGGGGTGGCCCCCACACTGGGTTCCTCGGCGCGGCTCATATCGATGCCCATGGCCTCTTTCAGCACCTTGTCGATGTCGTCCTTGCCAAAGGTGAACACATGTCCCATGATGCCCAGCGAGATGGTCTTGGGCTTCTCGCCCACCATGAGTTTGCCTGTGGAGTAGACAAAGTGGTTGTCCACTTGCAGCAGTTGGTCGATGGCGATGTCGGCGCCTTTGCCCGACACCCACTTAATCAATTCGCCGAGAATATCACCCATGTCTCGCTCCTCGACCTTTTCGCCGACCCACTCGCGCGACGAGCCAACGATAGCCTGGCGATGTGCCTCGCGGTTAGGAACGGTAACGACGAGAACGCCCAGCAGGACACAGAGAATCAACAAGGCAATCAGCCACTTGGTGCAGCCGCTTTTACGTTTGGGCTCGGGTTGTGTGTTGGAGACTGCAGGAGCAGGTTCTTCCCATGACGGTGGCACGGGCGGAATCGGGTTGTGCTTGGGAGGAGTGGTAGGCCGGGCAGCGGCACTATGGCGCTCATACTCCAAGCGTTGCAACAGGGTGGTCAGGGCAGGGACATCGCCGGCTTGCTTCCAGTCGGTCATCCCTTCGGTCCACACCTCGGTCTCGGGGGTAATCCCCATCTCGGCCAACTGTTCGATGCTGAACGGGCCGCGTTGCTGGTCATCGATATACAGGTAATACATTTTTTATTTGGATTAAGAGTTATTTGACAATCATGAAGATGAGCAAGGCGAAGATGAGAGACCAAAAGAGGCAGCCGAGGCAGTTGATTTTCACTGTCTTGCCTTCTTGTGGCTGCGGGTTCTGTTCGGTTTGCTGTGCCTGTGCGGGGTCAAAGCGTTGGCCGTAGTTGTAGGGGTTGGGCAGGCCCTCGCGGTGGTCGATAAGAATCTTGCGTGGAGCTCCGCCACGATAGGGACCGACACAACCCGCTTTCTCAAGTTGGGCTATCAAGTCTTGGGCACGCTCGAGGGGGATGTTGAAGTAATCACGAAGCATTATCGGCGTGATGGCGCTGCATTGACCCAGATAGCGCACCGCATCATCAAAGAGCGGGTCGCGACCTTCGTTACCCAACTGTGACGGCAGCGGAGGCAGGGGAGTGCCACTGTCAATCACTTCAGCCGTCTCGATGATTTCGGTAGTAGCTGGTGTGGGTTCAGTGGCCGACTCACGACGCAGTTCTAACGAGCCGTCATCGAGTGGCACATAGGCATAGTCGCCCACAATCTCCAGACGTGTGAGGCACTGCGGGCAGACGGTCTTATATTCGGCGGCAATCAGAGCCTCGACACTTAGGTCGATGTGCTTGCCGCACTTGGGACAGGTATATCTCATTTTGTAAAGTTCTGTCTTAATTGACAAAGGTAGTAATTATTTTAGAAACTGACGCAATTTTCGACAAAATATTTGGATATTTGCGACTTTTGGCCTACCTTTGTTGTTTTGAGCAAATAATATGCCAAAACTAAAAAAACGATTGAAATGAAGAAGATATTCGCATTTGTCCTGTTGTTGGTAGCGGTAACGACCATAAAGGCGCAGACGGGCGAGCTGCCACGTTCCACGCCCGCACAACAAGGACTGAGCACACTCGCTGTGAGCCATTTTGTCGACTCATTGCTTGCACTTCCCGAGACCGAGATACACCATGTGATGGTCGTGCGACATGGTCATGTGGTGGCAGAGGTACATCCCGCGCCGTTCCGCGCCGAGGATGCCCACACCCTTTACTCAGCCAGCAAGACCTTTGTTGCGCTGGCGGTGGGACTTGCCATCGCCGACAATCGTCTGCGACTTGACGACCGTGTGGCTGCCATCATGTACGACCAGTTGCCCGACACTTTAAGTGACGCCTTGGCACAAATGACCGTGCGCAACTTGTTGACCATGAGCAGCGGCATCACGCCCGACTGGGTGATGCGTAGCCGGGTGGCCGACTGGGAGCGCACTTGGCTTGCCAAACCCGTCAATGACCCTGGGGCGCACCTACTCTACGACTCGATGTCGACCTATATGCTCTCGGCAATCGTGCAACGTGTTACGGGCAAGACGGTGCTGCAGCTGCTCAACGAACGCGTTTTCGGTCCGATGCACATCACTGAGGTTGACTGGCAGCTGAGCCCCAACGGAGTGTGTACTGGCGGATGGGGACTGCGCATACAGGCCGAGTCGCTTGCCAAGGTGGGCGTCATGATGCTGCAACGTGGCCAGTGGGAGGGACGCCAACTGGTGCCCGAACAGTGGATTGACGAAATGACCACCTGCCACATCAACTATGACGATGCCGAAGGGAAAGCGCCCACCGATGGAAATCAAGGGTATTGTTATCAGGTATGGCGTTGCAAGTGGCCGACGGCTTATCGTGCCGATGGTGCCTTGGGACAATATGTGGTGATGGACCCTGCCAGCGACATTGTTGTGGTCATCTTGGGGGCAAGCCGTCGAGGGCATGGCGAATTGGCATGCATTTGGGACCAACTGATGCCTGGCGTTGACCGTATTGACAAAGGCGATCCGAAAGTCGCAAAACGGCTGAATACCTCATGCAAAACAGCCTCTTTGCCCTTGCCGCAGGGCAAGCAGAAGTCGCCGCGCGTGGCCCATGCCGACTTTAAGTTGCAGCCCAACAAGCATGGTATCGACCTGGTCAAGGTCAGCGAGCAGGACAAGCAGATGATGATGCGACTCTACTATCACGACGGGCGAGATGAGTTTATCCCGCTAGGATATGGAAACTGGCGTTACGGTTTTCTCACGGGTGAGCCGCCATATTCCATCACCCCCAAGGGCCGGTTCAACGGACTGCGTCACAACTTCGCTACTGCTGCGGCATATGCCTGGACCACACCAACAACACTTACTATCCAGGTACACTATGTCAACTTTATCAGTGCCACAACACTAACCTTTGACACCGAGCGCGCCACTGTCACCATCACCGACAACTTCGACCCCACTCATCCCGAGGTCATTCCCTGCGCCACCGTCAAGCAGTAATCATCATGCGTGAAATCACTGATTTAGCGCGGGTCAAGCGCAACTATGGCGTGTATCTGAGAATTGAAAAAGGATTGTCAGAAAACACGGCAGCGGCCTATAGCGATGATGTGGACAAACTGACTCGCTATCTGGCCGATGTCGGCATTGCGGTCGAGAAAGCCACCACCGACGACCTGGATGGTTTCATTGCCGCTTTGCACGACCTGGGCATCGGACCGCGTTCCACGGCACGCATCATCTCGGGCATTAAGAGTTTCTACAAGTATTTGCGCATTGAAGGATTTACCGACCTGAACCCCACACAACTTCTTGACTCGCCACGGCTGGGAAGGCACTTGCCCGAGGTGCTTACGCTCGAGGAGATTGATACCATGATTGCTTGCATTGATATGAGTACCCCTGAAGGGATGCGCAACCGGGCTATCATCGAGACCATGTACAGTTGTGGGTTGCGCGTGAGCGAGGTCGTGGGGCTGCAGATGTCGCTGATTTATGCTGATGAGGAATTCATTGTCGTACGCGGTAAGGGAGACAAACAACGCATCGTACCCATCTCACAGGTTGCGCTAGAGCAAATAGGTATTTACATGAACGAGGTGCGCAGTGGCCTCACCGTAAAGCGCGGGTGTGAAGACATCCTGTTCCTCAACCGCCGTGGCGGTCAATTGACGCGGCAGATGGTCTTCATCATTATCAAGCAGCTGTGCGAATTGGCTGGTATCCACAAAAATGTGAGTCCTCACACCCTGCGGCACTCGTTTGCAACCCATCTGCTCGAGGGCGGTGCCAACCTGCGCGCCATCCAACAAATGCTGGGGCATGAGAGCATCACGACCACCGAAATCTATGTCCATATCGACCGCACCCGCCTGCGACAAGAAATTCTCCAGTACCACCCTCGCAACAAGCGATGAGGGATGTAGAATGTGAAAACTACTAAAAAATGCACCATTTCTGCACAAATGTCAAAAACATTTACTATATTTGCACGTTTGTAGACAAAAGCAAATTTTAACTTGAATTCTTAATTGCCAAAGATCTGCTTGATAGCTTGCCCCGGCTTCGCCGACGTGCAAGCGCAGCCTTTGGCGAGCTAAAGGTTCTTAATTCTTAATTATATCCAATGTCATTACTCGCACAAGTCCCTGCTGTAGCCGACACCCTGGCGCAGAATGTTATGGACACTGCCGCACAAGCAGCGGCAGCCGTCGCCGCACCGGTGGCACAAGCCGCCCCCGCTGCCGAACCCGTTGTGAAAGACCTCTCGGTATGGAACCTGACCATGGCTGGCGGCTGGCTGATGATTCCGCTAGCATTGTTGGCCATCGTGAGCCTCTACATCTTCTTTGAGCG
>JAFZAK010000042.1 GCA_017557285.1 Muribaculaceae bacterium | reverse complement strand
GTCTTCGGGCATGACCATGACGGGTTTCTGCTGGGCTGCCTTGAGGATGTTGTCAGGGACATATTTCTTGTCGACGACAAGGCGGAACATGTACTCGTTGAACCAGTCGTTGGTGAGGATGTTGTATCCCCTGTGGCAACTCTCGGTGCCCCATGAGTTCTCGACCTTCCACTTGATGGGTTTTCCGTTGGCGTCAAGGTCGACGGCGGTAAGCGTCATGGCGTGTGTCGATCCGCTGTCGAAGGTGGCGATGCGATCGGCCTTGTTCATGCCAAAGGTGGTGCCGAAGAGGGTGCCGTAGTCGAAGTTGTCGAGGGCATTGAGTCCCACCTTGCGATCGAGCTGCACACCCACGTCATAGCTCGAGTAGAGCTTTGTCCCATCCTTGAGCGAGGTAATCGCCATCTGTGCGATGTCCTCCATGGGCAGGTTGATGTAGCACCAGTTGTGTCCGTCATAGGTGTGGCGGTCCCATTCCACCTCGTAAGTCTTGTAATAGGGCCGGCGCGGGTCGTTCATCGCCATAATAAACGTGCCGTTGATGGCATCGGTGCCCTGTGTCTCGCGGAAGAACTCCAGCGGGGTGTAGGTGCGTGGCTCGGTGACCGCCTTACCATCCTTGTTCTTGAAGGCATAGGTAAACTGCTTCACCGGTTCGCCCAGCATGAGCGTAAGCATCTGATAGATGGTGGCCAGTTGCTCGGTCTTGCGCTGCTTGACGGCGGCTGCACTTTTCTTGTCCGCCACCATCTTGCGCAGCTCGAGTCCGAACTCACGGAGCTTGGACGAGAGCAGTTTGCGCAGCTGTGCGGTGCGCTCGGCGCTGTAAGTCTCGGGCTGCACTTCCATCGGCACCAGGCCATACTTCTCGGCGAGGTCGGCCGCTCCGCAGAACGTGCCGCCATCGTTGATGGGATGGTGGAAGAAGAACTGTACGCGGGTGTCGTCGATGGGCTTGTCGGCACAATCGATGACGCCTTGCAGCATCAGATTGGCCTTCTCGAGTTGGTCATAGAAGAATAGGTAGTCGTGCGAGTACTCGACGCGCAGGGTGTCGTTGTGACGCTTGGCGAAGTTGGCGCGGAACACATTGAAGCTCGAGAACATCCAGCAGCGTCCCGACTGGCGCTGGTTGTGGATGCTCTGTTTGGGTGTCTCGACGCTGAAGTGGTCGTCGGTGATTGTGGCGTTGCGGTAATTACGCGCCAGGTCTTCGATGGAGTTTGACGCCATGGCGTTGCTCAAGGCGGGGTGATTTTTAGTGGCTTTCTGCTCGATTTGTCGCAGCATGCCGTTGTCGATGCCGCCTCCGGCGGTCTTCTGCGCCAGTGCCGTGCCTGCAGTCATAAGAGCCACAGCCAGCGCGATGTTTCTCAGTTCTCTCATTGTTTTGAAGGTTTTTATATTGGTTATTATACTAGATGCACTAGACATGTTAGAACGGGTAGCCGATGGCGAGGTGGAATGCGAGGCCATCCTTGAAGCGTGGGATGTTGTACCAACCTTTCTTTGTGGTCTCGTAGGGCAGGTGGAGTCCTATACCCAAGTCGGCCCTGATGACCAACATCTCCATATCGAATCGCAGTCCCAGTCCTGTACCTACCGCCAGCTCCTTGAAGAAATTCTTCATGCGGAGTTTTCCCTCGGGCCGAATGAGCTCGTCAAACTCATCCAATTGCAACAGCCAGATGTTTCCGGCATCGAGGAAGACCGCTCCGTTGAAATAGCCGAAAATCGGGAAGCGGTACTCCCAGTTGGTCTCAAACTTGAACGTACCCGTTTGGTCGAAATAGTCGAACAAATTACCCCACTCAGGGTGATAGGAACCTGGTCCGATAGACCTCACGGTGAATGCCCTGACTGAGTTGGCACCACCAATGTAGAACTGCTCACGATAAGGCACATCGAGCGAGTCTCGTGTCGAATAGGCCGCTCCGATATAGACACGCCCGACGAGTTTGCTGTTCCACGGCAACTGCCTCGACCAAATCAATTGTGTTTCAGCCTTTAGGAACTGCGAGAACGGTGTTCCCAGCATCGTCTTTTTGTCGCGTCGTCCTACCAAGTCCCAGATTCCTGAGAAGATGTGTCCCGCTTCGATGGCAGTGGAACGCCAAACGATGTGGTTTGGCCCAAAATCGTTCTCGTAGGTATAAGTGTACTGCATCTGCGGAATGAACACGTCAACGAAGCTCATAGCGACCGCGATATTGTTGACCAAGACCGAGTCAAACTCATCGGTGTGGCTTAGCAGTTTTTGATATGTCAGTTTGAACGGCGTTAACTCGTTGAGCGAATGCTTATTGGCATGCCACTCCCAAGTGAACGACCCACCCAGCTGCATCATCTTGAAGAAACTGGGGCGGTTCATGATGCTCGCGTTCAGTCCGAAACGTGTCCAGTTCACGTAGCGTCGGCTGCGGTCGACAAATCGTGGGGCCAGCAGTCGCGGTACCGCCAACGAGAGATCGAGCCCGAACTCATAAGAGTTAAAGTCCCCGTTCTTGTAGTTGCTGCCCTTACCCGTCTGCCACTCGTAGGCAGCCTTGAGGTTGGCCGACAGTTTCTCTCCGCCACCAAACACATTGTTGTGAGCCATACCCAACTCCAGTCCCGGGCCGAGGAAACTGTTGCTCTTGCTGGTTCCCTGAACCTCAAGCTTCACCTCCCAGGGTTTGTCGAGCGTACAGAAGACATCCAAGTCGAGAACTCCCTCGCCCGTGGGCAGGATGGTATCCTGCGGGGTCACCTGCATGTCGATGTTGCTGAAAATGCCCAAACGGGACAATGCCAGTTGGGTGATGTCCATACTACCCACGCGGAACGGTCTCCCCTTTCGCATCACGATATTCGACGGGATGACATTGTCCTTGATGCGCACCGGCTCCATCTTGATCAAGGTGCAGTTGCGTGCCTCTACTGTATCGGGCACTCCCCCACCCGCATTGGGCTGCACATAGGCAGTGATGTCACCAGTGACGTAGCGCCTCTCTGCCACGTTGGGGATGTCGCTCGTCTCGACCAGCCTCAAGTTGATGATTCCTTGTTGCTGCAGACTGTCGGCGAGATATTGCAAGTACTCCGGTCGGTAGTAATAGTATCCGCGGTTGCGCAGGTGGTTGACGATATCGATACGCACGGCATTGAGCGAGTCCAGGCAGTAACGGTTGCCAGTCTTGAGGTAGGTATTCGCCCTCGCCAGCGAGTCGATGAGGTGGTCGAGTTGGTTTCGCACCTCCAGATAGGACACCTCGCCAATCTTGTAAGGCTCCTCGACATACACGTCATAGGTGATGCTCGCCTTCTTGGGGTTCTTCCCTTGGTTTAGGGTGTAGGTGGCGTCAGAGGTGAAGTATCCGTTGTTTCGCAACAGCGTCTTGATCATGTCGGTGCGCGTGTCGGGGTTGACGCGACTGATGGTGACGGGTCGTGCCGCCATGTGTTTGTATAACCATCCTTTGAGGCCCTTGCTGTCTGCGTCCATGTGGTTATAGATCCACAGTCCGATGGGGAACGGCGTCCGCAGATAGGGCGAATAGAGCGGGTTATTGGGTTTGACATTGATGGCGCTGAAAATTTGGTCCTTCACGTCCGACTCAAGTTTTACGCTATCTTGGTGGTATTCCAGTTTCTTGACACCCGTATATAAAATCTCGCCTTCGGCCAACCGACAGGTGGTCGAGCATGAAGATGCCAGCAATGTCACCACTGCCGCCAATAGCCAGATATGTATTTTCCTAGAATGCATACGATGCACTTTACTTTATTGTATCGTTTATGATTGTCAGACCGGTGTCGGGTTGGGTGTCGATGACAGGTTTGAGCGACTTGCGGAAGAGGTCGTCAATCGAGTTGAGCTTATGCTTCATGACAAAGCCCACGCCCGTCTTGGTAATTTGTCCCTCGAGCATACTCTCATAGCCCGTGTGACGGAACACCCTGAGATATCGGCTTCCAGCGTCATTGAGGTTATATTCCAACGAGATGTCGCTGATGAGGTTCTGCGAGAAGTTCTGCTCGGCGGTCGCGTCGGTACTGTACTCTCCACCGACGACAATCTTGAAGCGGTCGTTGAAGAGGTTCTTTGCGAGTCGATAGCTGTAGCTCGTTTCGAGCGTTCCTTTCCGTGATCCCTCATACTGGTTGATGCCGAACGAGATATCAACTCCCTTAATGGCCTTTGCCGCCCAAGAATTGATTTGCGACTGGAGGAACGAGAACAATGCTCCACTAGCCGAGGCGCCGTTAATCACTCCTGCACTGTTCGTACCCGAGTATGTGCCATAGAGGAGCATGTTGATGGCAGCCTGGCTGCGCTGCACGTCGCTCATCGACTGCAGCTCGTTCTGCACCGACATGTCACCCTCGGCGCTCATGTCGAACGTCAGCTGCAAATTGCTGAATGTACCTCCAACCTTGGCCGTGATGAGGAAGTCCACCGGATGGCCCTTTCCGTCCTCCCCCGTGACACTGGCCTTGTCGTGCTCGGTACCAGTGATGTTGAGTTGTGGGTTATACATGTCACCAGTCCACTGGATGGTGCTTCCACTGGTAATATCGAAGTTCTTTGACGAAATCACCGGTGGAGAGTAGCGCAGATTGCCGCTCTCGATGGTATAGATACCCGTAAGTTTGTCCTTGCCGGTGAAATCGATGCTGTACTTGAGCAGTCCACTGCCATCGACTATGGCGCGGTTATTGCCATCCTCGGACAAGTAGACACCAATCTTGGCTCCCTGGCTCACGTTGAGATTTGTGGTGATGGAACTGGATGTCGTGGGAGCGGCTGTCTTGAGCACCTCTCCCTCGTTGTCGGTGCTGTCGTTCATGTTGACAAAAATGACCATATTCTCGTCTACCTTATTACTCAGTTCGGTCACCTCGTCCTGCATCACATAGGTAATGTTACTGGTGGGCAACAGAGTGACATCAGCACGCGTGACCGTGTTTCCAGAGGCGCTACGCACCGTTCCATCGATATTGACGAAAGCCTTACCGAACAGCTGGCTCCAAGGCTTCTGCTCTGTTCCCATGATCTGCACGTTGTCGCCATGCACCTTCAAATCGAGCGCCATGTTGTCCAGATCGGTGAAATCTACTTTACCATTGACATTCACGGGGTTCTCGTTGAGGCCGTACAATTTGTAGTTGTTCAGTGCGATGTGGCTGTTGTTGATAGCGATCGTGTCCTCGGCCATGCGCAACTCCATTCCATATCGCGGCAGGGTGACATAACCCGAGTCGGGTACCACCTTGCCATTGATGATGGGCTTGTCGCTGGTGCCTGTGATGGCAACATGTCCGTTGGCATAGCCACGCAGATGCACCATGCCGTCCCCGGGGAGGAACGGGTCAGCCTTGGCGAGCGGGAATCTCTCAAGCTGCAGCTCCAGGTTCAGTGGCGATTGCTGTGTCGAGTCGTTGAGCACACCGAAGGCCATAGCCACCTTTCCGCCGTCCATCATCAAGTCGGCATTGAGGCGCGTGCTCGCCGTCTTCGGGTCTACACTGAACTGCGTATTGAGTCGGACGTCTCCCTCCTTGTGCCCATTATAGACAAAGTCCTTGATGTCGACTATGCCGTCTCCCTCGACATTCTTGCCATCGAATGTCAAATTCATGTCGGCATTCAGGTTGCCCTTGGTATCCTTGAGCGAGGGCACCAGCTGTGTCCACTCCTCAATCTTGAGGTTGTCCACATCGAGTTTGATGTCCTCGGTGGTCGCTCCTGGTTTGCGGTCGGTAACAAATTTGATTCCGCTCTCACCACTATGCAGGTCCAGATTGGCGTCAAGCATGCGGTTGCGGTAATCCAGATTGACAAAGTTGTCGTCGTTGACCGTCCACTTGCGGTAGCCGATGATGGGTTCGTTGGGGAAGAATCGGGCATTCACGGCAGTGTCGGTCAACGTGGCGTTGCAGCCCAAGCGGTAGCCTGCCTCACCCTTGATATTCTGTTGTCGCGCGAGGAAGTCGATGGTCGATCCCTTGATGCCTCCTTCGATACTCACCTGAGCCATGTCGTCCCACGTGCCACGGCGGTTGCCCATGTGGGCCTTGAACGCCAGGTACTTACCATCCAGCTCGTTGGCATGCAGGGTGAGGGTATCGATGGTTCGTTCGCCCATGGTGAGTCCTCGAGCGTTGCCGTCGATATGCAAGGTCGAGTCGTTGGTCATGTCGAGGTTGATGTTACGGAAGTCGACATCATAGTTTTGAAGGTAACGCTGGACAACTCCATCGGGTCCCATCTTCACGCTCATGTCAAACTGAGGCATCACCTTGCGCAAGGTGTCGATATCCAGACTGCGGCGGTCCCATTGCCCCTTGCCCACATCGGCGACGCGCTTGAAGTCATCAACAAGGCTCTCCAGATGCTGGTCGCTGTTGAAGCGGATGTGGTTGTCCTCGTTGTCGAGGGTGGCGTATGTACCATTTTGCGGGTCGCTCTGCAAGGTGGCATTGGCGTTATCGGCCACCATTGTCTCGTTACCCAATTTCCAGTTCAAGTCGTTGAGGTCGACAACCGCATCATACTTTTTCTTCTTCAGGTCGACATCGGCGTTGATGTTGAAGCGCGTGCTGCCCTTGCAATCGCCTTCGCCGTCATACATCTTGAGCTTTTTCAGGTCGACATGATGCGCCGTTCCTTGAGCATCAATCACATAATGGTCGCCGCTGATGCGTCCCGTCACGTCGGCATCGACACGGCAGTCGGGGTTCGATGAGGTGACTTTTCCGTCAAACTGCCCATTACGCATAGCCACGTCGGCACGCAGCCCACTGATGGTGTTCTTGCCGTATCGCACCCCGTCGAAGTCGACCTGCGCATTGACGGTGGTATTCGGGTCGGCAAAATCAAATCCTTTGCCCTTGGCCTTGATATGCGCAGTGAGTTTGTCGGTGTCGGAGCGCGGCAAGATTGCCTTGACAGGGAAGTTGTTGAACGTGGCATCGACGTCATACTGCTGCGACTTGGTATTGAATGTGCCCTTCGCCGCCATGCTGCCACCCTGTGTACGCATCTTTGCATCGGCGGTGACGACGCCCTGGCCATACCTGACCTTTCCCTTGAGGTCCATGGGCGGCAGATTGACCTGCTTCTGAGTAGCCTTGTCCATCAGGGTAGGCTTGACCCAGTTAATGTTGTCAAAATGTCCATCGATGTCCAGGTCAGCGGTCATGCGCTCGGTGTCGGTGGGATTGGTGACGCGTCCCGACACGGTTGCATGGGCATATCGCGGCATGTCGACGGTGAGGTTCTTCATGTCGACCTGTTGGGTGTTGCCAGCCAGGCTGCCCTTGATTGAGATGGGGTGCGACGAGGGAATGTCCTTGAGTGTCGGTGCCAGAGAGGGCATCGCCTTGGCGACATCCTGGACGGCTATCTTGCTGTCGGTGGTAATGGCCATGGTGCCCTTGGGGTTGCCCGAAAGCATGTCCTGGTCGATGTGTCCGCTGGCGCGCAGGTCGCTCATGGGTGTCTTGACACGCAGGTCATTGAGTTCCACGCCCAAGTCGTCGATGATAACCGTCCCGTTTCCCTCGGTGATCTGGAGTCCGCTGCGCTCCTTGGCGCGGAGTTCCTTGACGGGCACAACGGTGTTGTTGCCACGATTGAAGAAGTCGGTAACGGCTACATCCAGGTCGGTCACCTCGATATTGTCGGTGTCCAGTCCCTTGGCTCCTGAAGTCTTTGCACCGCGTTTGGCATACACGGCGTGTCCGCCAGTGATGCGCAGACTGTCGGCCTTGACGGTCCACGGGATGGAGTCATTGAGATTTTTCGGCAATGTGTCAGGCGGTATGGGATGGTCCTTGCTGTATTGTTTGGCAAACTTCTCATCAGGATAGATGTACCGCACATCGGCACTGTCCACCTCGAGCGAACGCGCGTCAACAGTCTTCGCCCCAGTATCGACCACCCCACCCTTGAGAACGGCATGATCGATGTGTGCCTCCATGTTGTCAATGGTTGGCAACATGTCCATCTTGTAGTTCACATCGTCGAGGGTGAGTGTATGGGCGCGGATGTGCCATGGCGCGGCAGCGGTGGTATCAAGTTCATGGACAACTTTGTGCGGCAGATAAGACAGCGTGACATCGCCCCCGCGCAGCGAGCCGTCCAACACGTTCACCTCGTTGTGGTTGATGTCTACACCCACTCCCTTGAACTGAGCGTGCTGCACCGCCGTGTTGAGGACCATCGACGAGTCCTCGGTGACCATGCGATATTTACCATTAGTCAGCTGTGCCTCGTCAACCTCGACGCGCTTGTCCAGCAGGGGCTTGAAAGCCACATCTGCGGTGATGTTCTCGGCAACGAGCATGGTGTCGCGGTTCTTGTCGAGGATGAGCACGTCATCGACGCTCACGTCGAGCGGGAACTTCACGAGAATTCGTCCGACAGAGATGTCCATGCCTGTCTTTTCGCTTGCCCACTCGCAGGCGTAGTCCTTGACGATGTTCTGTACCCAGGGTATATAGAGGGCAAATGGCAGCAACACAATGAGCAACAGCAAGATACCGAGTATCCAGCTAGCGATTTTCAAGCCTTTATGACGTTTTTGCTCCTCTGCCATTATGTGACAAATCTCGCGCTCGCGCGCATATCAAAGGGCAAATGTACGAAGTTTTTTGTGATTACAGGCAATTTTTAGCGAAAAAAGCGCTCATTAAACTCTTTTAGGGCACAAAAAACATCTGCACCAAGAAATGCTTGATGCAGATGTTGTGATGAGGTAAGGAGTCAATCCTCCTCGCCAGTGGGCCATTGTTCTTCGCGCTCCTCGACGAGGACGAGTTTGCCGTCCTGCCACTCGTAGACCGAGATGGTCAGGTCATTGTCGAGGCGGAAGAGTCCCATGATGCGGTTCTCACCGGGGGCGATCTGCGGGTCGAAAATCTCGCTATAGTTCTCGATGCGGACAAACTTGTGGGCCTTGGGGTCCCACACCAGTCCGTCGTAGGTAAAGTTGCCGAAGGCGTTGAACGGTCCAAGACAAATCTGCAGGTCGGGGATGCCGTCAAAGTTGATGTCATCCTCCTGGATTTCACCAAATCCCTGCCAATACTCCACATCCAGCGGGATGGCCCAACTCACCAATGTATCGACGCGGCCCGTTTTGTCGGTCAGATAGGTGATAATGCTGTCAGCAAGGTAGTATTCGTCCCATTGCTTGGTACATACTCGAGTCTTGAAAGTGTAATCACCCCGCTCGGGAACATACTGTTTCTTGCTGGTGGCTACCAAGCTCACCAAGCCCAGCAGCAAAATGAACAATAATTTTTTCATCGTCGTGTCTTGTTTATATTAGTCATCCATTTCATCATCAGAACAGGACTCCTCGATGAGGACAAGTTTGCCGTTCTGCCATTCATAGAGGCTGAACCAGTAATGACTATCGATGCGGAACGTGCCCAGAATCTGGTTCTTTTCGGGAAAGAATTGCGGGTCGAGAATTTCGTCAAAATGCTCAACACGGACAAACTTGTGAGTAGCAGTGTCCCAAATGTAGCCATCGTAAGTGAAGCCACCGAACGAATTTGTCGGTCCCAGACAAATCATCAGGTCAGGTGTGCCGTCAAAGTTGATGTCATCCTCGCGAATTCCACCGAATCCCTGCCAAAAGTCTGGGTCGAGCGGTTCGGTGTAACTGACCAGCGTGAACGACTTCCCCATTTTGTCGGTGACAGTGGTGAGGATGCTGTCGGCAATCGTTGAGCCCTCCTCGTCGGTCGTGGTAAATACTTGGGTTTTGAAAGTGTAGTCACCTCGCTGCGGAACATATTGCGCCCGGCAGCCTACGGAAATCATTGCCAATAGCAGTATGGCCGTTGCTGTTAATATCCTTTTCATAGTTTTCAATTTGTACTTTATTCCATTGCAAAAATCGTGCAAACGCGCTATGCCTTGAAAAGGCGCAATGATAAATTGGAATTTATATGTTCAAAATTGGTAGTAACATTTATACATCGTCAGAATCGCATCTAATGCTTTATTACCTCCAAAAGCGAATCGTTCTTTTCTCGCTCAAAATGATATCCATCACTTAATCTGTAAAAGGCAGTACGATGAAAGACGCTGTCACTTTCAAATTCCGTTGCGTCAACCTCTTCTTTTATCAAGTCAAAATCATAGTACATTGAATAATCGGCTCCCTTCACTTCACCAAAACCGATGTCCCCCAAAAAGAACATACGCCTATCGATAAGTCCGTCTCTTTTGTAAAGTACAAACTTATTGAAATCGAAAAAACCTCTGTATTCCGAATAAACGACATAATCTTTGCTGCTCCATATTTTTTCATCATGCAGAACCATTGCAATATACAAACTAATCAAGCATGCCATCACCAAAACAATACACCCAAACCAACCCATTATCATCAAAAAGATTTGTTTTCCTTTTGTAAAATGAACTGTCAACAGGACACCAATGATGGCGATCAACAGCGAGACGAATATCCATGCCCAATTGCTCAACTGCCAGATCAACCTGTCATCATTTTCGAGGAACAATGTCGGCACATAGGAAATACCCAAAAGAACCAAGGCAATAATTGCCATACCAATGATTATTATCTTCTTCATTTTGCTGTCGGTTTTATTTGATAATGTTTGTTAAAAGGAGATGGATCAGAACGAAGATAACCAGCATAGCATTGCTTTCATACAAATTCCGATTTTTATTTCATTAAACGCAGGAAAGGTAGCAATTATTTCGCCAAAAGACTCATTCACTCTTAGACTTCGGTGACTTATTGTTCAAAAGATGCTAGTACTCGTCCTGAATTTCATCATTTAGGTGTAAGAACTGCGCTATGCAACAGCGTGTCGGTAACGGAGTATAGCGACATAGATGAGCAGGACCACATTCATCAGCAGGGCATAGATGATGGCTGGCGTGGCAATAACCGGATTGTCGAAGATGAATGGGCTGGATGCCACAGCAATGGCCTGTGCGGCATTCTGCATGCCTACCTCGATGACGATGGTTCGCCGCACCTTGCCCGTGAGCCGCGTGACCCGCGATAGCAGGGACGCCACGGCGATGGCCAGCAGAATCAGCGCCAATACGCAAGACCCCAGTTGTTCAAAATTGTCAAGTATGGTGTTCTTGTGCTGTACGAAGAAGATTCCCGCCAGCAACATCAGCGCCGGGAAGGCGATTTTTCCCAACACGCGCGCCATCACCGCAGCGGCACCTGGCCACCAATGCTTTACCGCCACACCCAACACGATGGGCACCGCCATGAGCACGATGTTCTGTACCAGCAAGTTTCCCACAGGCAGGTGCACTACGCCTGCCGCCTCGGCACCGCTTGTCGCCACAGCCCACGCTAAGATGAGCGGCACTGTCACCAGGGTGATGAGGCTGCTCAACGCGGTGAGTGTCACCGACAGCGCCACGTCGCCACCCGCCAGCATCGAGAACACGTTGCTCGAGCTGCCTCCCGGACAACAGGCGATGAGTACCATCACCACGAAAAACAGGGGCGACAGATGGAACGCAACTGCCAGCCCGTAGGCAATGAGCGGCAACACGACCAGCTGCCCCAGCAACCCAACGATGACCGGCAAGGGCCGCTTCGCCAGCAGCCGAAAATCTTCAAGACGCAGGGTCAAACCCAGGTCAAACATCAAGATGGAGAGGATGGGGATTACGAGAAGGATGGGGTTCATTGTCTTTTAATTAATAATGTATAATGTATAATGAATAACTGCCTATTGCGTTATTCATTACGCTATTATGTTTTTAGTTTTAGTTTAAGTTTACTTTCTTAAAGTGATAGTTGAGGTTTTGTGGGGTAATTGTACGAGACTTCGTCTCGCATTACGATGACGTGTCTGTGGCTTTTGGCACTAAGAGGGCGCTGAGTTCGTAGAGGAGATAGAGCGGCAGGAAGACCACCGACAGGGTGAACAAGTCGCCCGTTGGGGTGATGATGGCAGCGAGTACCACCAGGGCGACAATGGCATGGCGGCGATACTTTGAGAAGAAGCTGCGGTTCAGTACACCGACATTGCCCAACAGCCAGCAAAGCAATGGCAGCTCAAACACCACGCCCATGAAAAACACCATCATCAGGAAGGTGTCCATGTAACTGTCGAGCGACACCTGGTTGGGCACCATTGCGCTCACATGGTAGTCGGCCAAGAAGCGCAGGATGATGGGGAAGACCAGGAAATAGCCTACTGCCACGCCTATGAAAAACATCGCAACACCGAAGAAAAATGCCTTGCGCACCCCCTTCCGCTCATTCTGATAAAGCGCGGGCGCGATGAACGTCCACAGCAGATAGAGCAGTATTGGGAACGAAAGTACGACGGCAAGCCAGAACGACGTGCTCAGGTGCACATAGAGCTGCGACGCCAGTTGGATGTTAATCAGTTCGACATGAAAGTCCCCTCCCAACTGCGGCATGCCCGGGATCAGCGCCGCCAGGCGGTCAATGCCTCGGTAGAGAACGAAATCGCCGTTGCAAGGAGCCAAGATGACGCTGTCGAAGATGTCGGGCATGAATATAAACAAGACAACCGCGGCGGTAGTTACCACCACAGCCATCTTGATCAGGACGGCCCGCAGGTCGTCCAGATGCTCCCAGAATGACATCTCCTTGAGGTTCTCGCCCATCTTACACTAATGCATAATGCACAGTGCACAATGCACAATAATAATCGTGGATTGCGCGAAAAGTTCTATAAAATGCGAGACGCTGGGAATTATTTGTTTTCCAGTTCCTTGGGCTTGTCGTCAAGGTCTTTGGTCATCTCCTCTTCGACCTCGTTAAGACCCTTCTTGAACGCGCTCATTCCCTTGCCCAGTCCGTGCATGAGTTCGGGAATCTTCTTGCCGCCGAATAGCAGCAGCACCACTACGACGATGGCAATCCACTGCCATCCTGCAATCATAAGAATCATGATGTCCTAGAATTTTGTGTTATTGAAATCAGGCACAAAATTAGTGGTTTGGCTTGACATGGGCAAATTTTGCAACTAAAATGTGCCTTATATGTGGAGAATAATGATTAATTTTGCAGCCTAATTAAACTGAAGACAAAAACTTAAACAATAGAAAAGAAATGAAAGCATTTGTATTTCCTGGACAAGGCTCACAGTTTGTGGGCATGGGTAAAGACTTGTATGACAACAACGCAAAGGCCAAAGAGCTGTTCGAGAAGGCCAACGAGGTGCTGGGTTTCCGCATCACCGACCTGATGTTTGAAGGCACCGAGGACGACCTGAAGCAGACCAAGGTGACTCAGCCTGCAGTGTTCCTGCACAGCGTCATTTTGGCACTCACCATGGGCGACGAATTCCAGCCCGACATGGTCGCCGGCCACTCGCTGGGCGAGTTCAGCGCACTGGTTGCCGCCGGCGCTCTGTCGTTCGAGCAAGGCCTGAAGTTGGTCGAAGCCCGCGCCCTGGCTATGCAGAAGGCTTGCGAAGCCGCTCCCAGCACGATGGCCGCCATCATCGGCATGGCCGACGAGCAAGTCGAGGAGATCTGCGCCACCATCCCCGGTGTGTGCGTTCCCGCCAACTACAACAGCCCTGGCCAGGTGGTCATTTCGGGCGAGTTTGAGGCCATCGAGGTCGCATGCCCCAAGTTCAAGGAGGCCGGCGCAAAGCGCGCCCTGCCGCTGAAGGTGGGTGGCGCGTTCCACTCTCCGCTGATGGAGCCCGCACGCGCCGAGTTGGCCCAGGCCATCGACGAGGCCGAGTTCATGGTGCCCCGCTGCCCCATTTACCAGAATGTTGATGCCAAGCCGCACACCGACCCTGCCGAAATCAAGGAGAATCTGGTGAAGCAACTCACTGCCCCCGTACGTTGGAGCCAGATTATGGCCACTATGGTCGCCGACGGCATGACCGAGGCCGAGGAGCTGGGTCCTGGCAAGGTTCTGCAGGGCCTGATTGGCCGCACCTACCGTGACATCCCTGTCAGCGGCCGCCAGTAATAAATCAATGCACAATTCACAATGCACAATGCACAATTGTCATCTATTGGCAACTGGCTGCAAGGGTGCAAATATGAATTGTGAATTGTGCATTATGCATTGTGCATTATAAGATATGGACTATTTGTTTCTTGTCATAGGCTTGGGACTGTTGCTGCTGTCGGCCGACTTTCTAGTCGACTCGTCGGTGGCGATAGCCCAGCGCGCCAAGATATCTAACTTCATCATCGGCCTGACCATTGTGGGTATGGGCACGTCGTCGCCCGAACTGTTCGTCGGCATTTCTTCTGCCCTCAACGGTAGCGGCGACGTCGCCATGGGCAATGTGGTGGGCAGCAACATCGCCAACATCCTGCTCATCTTAGGTGTGTCGGCGACCATCCTGCCCTTTGCCATCGAGCGCACCACACAGCGACGCGACATCCCGTTCGGCATCTTTGCCGCCTTGATGCTGCTGTTGCTGGCCAATGACAAATTGGTGCCTGGCATCGAGGAGAACACTGTGTCGCGCATCGACGGCATTTTCTTCCTGGTGCTCTTTGTCGCATACATGGGTTATGTGGTCATCGGCAAGAGCAAGAACCCCAAGGAGGCGCTTGAGGAGGCTGAAGAGGAGACCAAAAGCAAGTTCACGGGCAAGCACCCCGTCCTGTTGTGGGTCATTGCCATCGCGTCGTTGGCAGGGCTCATTTTCGGCGGCAATCTCTTCCTGGACTCCGCCAAAAATCTGGCGCGTGCCTGGGGAATGAGTGAGGCAGTCATTGCCATCACCATCGTCGCTGTGGGCACTTCGTTGCCCGAACTCATCACCGCCATCGTTGCCGCCTGCAAGCACAACCCGCAGTTGGCACTGGGCAACGTGTTGGGCAGCAACGTGTTCAACATCCTGCTTGTCTTGGGTGTCTCAGCGACCGTTAAGCCCCTGACTATCGTGGGAATCAATCTAGTTGATTACCTCGTCGTGCTAGGCGCCAGCGTGATGACCTACCTGGTGGTGTTCACCTTCGGCAAGCACCGCTTCGACCGCGTCGAGGGCGTCATTTTCCTGCTGTGCTATGTGGGCTACACCGCCTACCTGCTGATGCGCTAGACCATACGGGCCAGGTGGCCCGCAATACTGAACTACCACGACTTGACATGGAATTCAAGCTGCACTCTCCTTACGAGCCGACGGGCGACCAGCCACAGGCCATCAGCGAACTTGCCGATGGCGTGCTTGCCGGTACGCCGTTCCAGACGCTGCTGGGTGTGACGGGTTCGGGCAAGACGTTCACGATGGCCAATGTCATCGCGCGCACCGGCCGCCCTACCCTCGTGTTGTCGCACAACAAGACCCTGGCGGCGCAGCTCTATAGTGAGTTCAAGAGCTTTTTTTCTGAGAACTCGGTGCACTACTTCGTCAGTTACTATGACTACTACCAGCCCGAGGCCTATATCCCCGCCACCGACAAGTATATTGAGAAAGACCTCGCCATCAACGAGGAGATTGAGCGTCTGCGCCTATCGACGGTAACCGCGCTGCTGAGCGGCCGCCGCGACATTGTCGTTGTCTCGAGTGTGTCGTGCCTCTATGGCATGGGCAACCCCGAGGACATCTCGGCGCACGCCATGACGGTGAGCGTGGGCGACGCGTTGGGACGTGACGTGTTCCTGCGGCAACTGGTCGACGCGCTTTACTCGCGCAACGAATTGGACATGAAGATGGGCAACTTCCGCGTCAAGGGTGACACGGTGGATGTGTACCTGAGCGACGAGGATATCTTGTTGCGCGTCATCTTCTGGGGCAACGAGGTGGAGTCGCTGCAGTTGCTCGACCCGCTGACGCAGCTGCCCCGCGAGCATGTCGAGTCGTTCCGCATCTTCCCCGCCAACATCTTCGTTCCCACCAAGGAACGCATGGCGATGGCGCTGGGCAAGATTGACGTGGACCTGGGAACACAAGTTGAGGCATTCCGCCGCGAGGAACGCCACCTTGAGGCCAAGCGCCTGTACGAGCGAGTGACCTATGACCTGGAGATGATTCGCGAGGTGGGTTACTGCTCGGGCATCGAGAACTACTCGCGCTACTTCGACGGGCGCCAGCCCGGTATGCGCCCATTCTGCCTGCTTGACTACTTCCCCGAAGATTACCTCACCATCATCGACGAGAGCCACGTCACCGTGCCGCAAATCCGTGCGATGTACGGGGGCGACCAGTCACGCAAAACCAATCTCGTGCATTACGGCTTCCGCCTGGAAGCAGCCCTTGACAACCGCCCGCTGCGGTTCGAGGAGTTTGAGGAGATGACCCATCAGACCATCTACGTCAGCGCAACACCCGCCGACTATGAGTTGGAGAAGTGCGAGGGCGTGGTCACCGAACAGATTATCCGCCCGACGGGTCTGCTTGACCCCAAGATTATCGTGCGCCCCTCGCGCGGACAAGTCGATGACCTGCTCGAGGAAATCCAACTGCGTGTCGAGCATGGCGAGCGCACGCTGGTCACCACGCTGACCAAGCGTATGGCTGAGGAGTTGAGCGACTACTTGTCGAAATATGACATCCGCACCGCCTATATGCACAGCGATGTGGAAACGATGGACCGCATCCAGATTTTGGATGACCTGCGTGCGGGCGCCATAGATGTGCTGGTGGGCGTGAACCTGTTGCGCGAGGGACTGGACCTGCCCGAGGTTTCGCTTGTCGCCATTCTCGATGCCGACAAGGAAGGCTTCTTG
>JAFZAK010000006.1 GCA_017557285.1 Muribaculaceae bacterium | reverse complement strand
TTCCGTCCTGTGCTCTCCCGCCCCGGCATGACACCCAAGTCACGCCATCGCATCCACCAAGCCACTGGCACACGCCTCGAGGTCCCGACCGATGGCAACCTCGACGGCTCGTACATGTGACACAAACAAAAAGGCACTGAATTTCAGTGCCTTTTTTAGCAGTTATATAATTCCGGGAGGCGGGGGACTAAAGCAATGCCAAAGTTAGGAGAATGGTGAAAATGAGCATGTTGCGCGCGGTTGCACCAAGCAGGGGATTAAGGGTGGCACCCTCGCGGGTGGTGAGACGATGCCAGGTGATTGTGTGCAGTACCAAGTAGATGACTGGGGCAGCTAGTGCCAAAACGGTAGGCTTGGAGAGCAAGGCCGACATTAACCACAGCGGGGTAAGCAGGCTCATCGCTACATAGCCGTTGATGAGGTAAGCGGCAGCAGCGGGCTTACGCCCGAAGATAACGACCGAGGTGCGCTTGCCCGCCTCGCGATCATCGTCCATGTCGCGGTAGTTGTTGACTAGCAGCACATTCACGCCCAGGAAGCCGATAGACATTGAGGCCAAAATAACCAATGGCTCGATGCGTAATGCCTGCACGTAATAAGTTAGCGTGACAGGAATGACCCCAAAGAACAGGAACACCGCCAATTCTCCCAGCCCATGATAACTGAGAGGATAAGGACCTGTGCTATAGGCGAGTGCGCCTAAAGCAATAAAGATGCCCACGGGCAGCAACCACCATCCACCATAAGGTATCAAGCAACATCCCACCACGCCGGCGGCGGCCAACGTGGCAAAGGTGACGATGAGCAGGGTGCGTGGACGGATATCGCCTTCAGTGACACCGCGGCGCGGTCCTACGCGCCCTTTCTTGTCGGCACCATGCTTGTAGTCATAGTATTCGTTCGCGAAGTTGGACGCCACCTGCGCCAACAAGGCGAATAACAGGCACAGCAATGCAGGCACCCATCGGAAATGGCCAGTCCACCAGGCCAGTGCTGTGCCCATCACCACACCCGACAGCGACACGGGTAATGTCCTGAGCCGCATGCATTCAAGCCAAACCTTTATCATTTTTAAGACATTAGACTTTAGACCTTAGAGCGCGAGTGCGAGTGCCATAATCCCCGACGCCCCTTACTTCCTTGGGTTCTGGGGCAACTGCTGGGCGTAGGCGCGACTCATGAAGTAATATAGGTTGAACAGGCCATGGTCATAACCCATGGAGATAGCGGGGCCTGCCTCGCTGGTGAATATACCGTTGCCCTCGAGCACAAAGCCGCGCGTGCCCATCACACCCTGTGCCTTGCGCACGATGGTGGGCTCGGTATCAACACCCGTGTGCATCAGATTCAGTGCCACCAACACGCCCATCACGCGGGCATCGAGGTTGAAGGTAGGCGCCGCGTCCTCACCTGGCACCGAGGCTATCTCGTTATTGAACATATATTGTATGACGAACGGCCCCTGCTGGATGTTCAGGTGGTTCAGTCCCACATAGGGTGAGGGGTCGCTCTCCAACAAACCGTTCAAATCCATCAACGTGGACTTAGGCCCAGCACCACAACACCGGTCAGGGCCGAAGAGCATCATCATCGACGCCACGGCAAGGTCGGTGTCGATAAAGCCGCGCGCCGCTGGGACACTTGACAAACCTCCGTTGACATGAGCAAATTTCACGCTACCCACCGCATTGCCCTGCTGGTCAACCAGGTGGCACACCGTGTCGGTCACGGCGATGTATCGGTCGGCAGTGAGGTCAACCAAACGGTCGAATTGCGGTTTGATAAGCACCTTATTCTCGCGGTCTACGAGTCCCATCTTGCGGTCCTTCATTACCAGGAATAGCCCTGCTGCCGTGCGGGTGTAGTCATCATAGCGCGCACTATCTACTGCGACGTGATCCTGATTGGGGTTGGGTACCTCTTTGCCTTGATCGTTCAAGCAGACAATGCTGTCACCCTTGACAACGGGCAACACCCCCGACACGAAATAGGGCTGGATGGGGCGGTATTCGACTGCAGACCCGTCGAAGAGACGTTTCCCTGTCTTGTCAATGACGGTGAACATCACAGTGCTGTCATTGTCCTGATGGTTGTCGATGACGATAGCGCGGTCACCGTGCAGAAACTCGTGTGCTTGGGCATATTGTGCCGCGATGACGGTGTCGCCCTGCTCGTTGATGTATCCCCATTGTCCTTGGTCGTTCTGGTAGGCAGCCATGCCACGATTGAACATGGTACACTGCGCAACCTCTTTAGGTAGCGTCTTGACCACCTCGCACTGCTTGTTGATGACCTCGAGGGGTCCACCCCGATGACTGGCTACGGCCAAGCCGTTGCTGCCAAACGAGGTGACACTGCCGTAGTGCTCCTTATTGACAGGAGTCTTCGGGTCTTTGACATTGTAGTAATCAAAGGTGCCATCATCGTTCATCACAAAGAACATGCCGTCGACTACCGCGCTGGGCGCAATGTCATAGGCATCCTTCACCACCAGTTCGCCCGAACGTACGTCCAGGATGCTCCATTTCTCACTGCCCACGAGCTGCACCGGCAGATACTCGGTCTCATAGGGGTAACCAGACTCTTGCTTGCAGCCCACCAGCAGAGCCATCACGCAGCACAATAGTGCTATCTGTTTGATTGTCTTCATCTTACTTTGATAAGCATTTACTGAACTGCAAAGGTACGACTTTTAATTAAGAATTAAGAATTAAAAATTAAGAATTAAGAACCTTTGGCAATTAAGAATTTTTCGTTCATGCCATTTACTCTTCAAACAAAAGCAGCCTGGCAGAAAACTACCAAGCTGCATTTATGCATATACTTTGTGCCTTATTTAGTATCCTTCCCGAGGATGATATTAACGATTGCGTTAACATCGCTCACGTCGACATTACCGCTATTATCCATGTCGGCACGACCACCATACTTGTCGGCGCTGTCCTTGCCCAGGATAATGTTCACCACGATGTTGACATCAGTCACATCAACCGTTCCGTTTCCATCCACATCACCACGCAGGATCGACATATGGACAGTGAAGTGGTGGGGGTCCAGTTCGCCGAACACCGGTTGCTGATAGCGGTGTCCTGATTCGTCGGCGCCGAAGACATAGTAGTCAACCTCTGATGCCTGGTGATAGCCCTTAATGTAGCCCACATATTCATCGGGCTCGCCGGTTGCTCTCATGTGCGCAGTCTGGTAGGGGCCGTTGTCAATGCTGTAGTAAACCAATAGCGAGTCCGCTTTCAGGGACTTGCCGCTATAGGCGACAAACTTGCTCGTGATGGCGATGGAATCACCGCATTCCTGCGTGCCGAAGAGCACATTCCTATGGTCAACATACAGCATGTCGAAGTCCATCACTCCACGCGTGCGACAGTGAAGGGCATCGGTATTCTGCCACCCGGTGCTATAGGATGTGTTGGTCACGCCCGTCACCTCGTAGCCAGGCATGGCATCCCTGTAGACCTGGAGTGCGCGTTCATTGTAAGTGCTGTTGCTGCCTATCGGCACATAGACATGCTTGTTGAGGATAAGGCTGTTGGTATAGGGAGCGACGGTGCTGCCACCAGGTTCTTCGACACGGTACACCTTGTAAGGATAGCCCCAGCAGCAGTTGGTTGTGGCGAAATAGTTGGCCACGGACTCATAGTACTCATATCTGCTGTTGGACTTCGGCAGTTTCGCAATCAAGATTTTATCTGGAGCCAAGTATTTTCCCCAGCAGTCGACATGGGCAATGTAGTCTCCCTGCGGGTCGATGGTGATGTGGTAGTTGTCGATGCCGAGGTAGTCAAGCATTTTCTGGCGCACATTGGCCTCGTTATTGCTGTTCTCTTCAAGGACCAAATCGTCGCTAACAGCGTGTCCGCGTCCGTCCTGCATCATGTTGCCTCCAGTGTGTGTCAGGTTCATGCCGTAGAGGGGGATACCCCATAGCGTGGCAAAACTCGAAGGTATCACGTCGTCGTTCTGCCGCGGACGATTATACACATTGTCTACGATGGCAGGATTCTTGCCGGCAAAGATATA
>JAFZAK010000041.1 GCA_017557285.1 Muribaculaceae bacterium | reverse complement strand
GCCGACAGCACACCATGCTCGGTGAAAAGCTGGTACTGCGCTCCGATGTTGTATTGTGTGGCATACTCGGGCCGCAGGTTCGAGTTGCCGATGTCGGTGTAATAGAGGTCGTTGAAGGTGGGCATGCGGAAGATGCGCTTGTAGAACGCCCGCAGGTTCAAGTCGTGCTCAAGCCAAGGATGCCAACTGACGAAGATGGCGGGGGTGACCTTGGTGCGGGTGTTGCTGTGGTGCGCCAGCACCTGGTCGCCGTTGCGGGTGGTGTGGCGGTCGTTGACCAGGGTGAACAGTCCGCTAGCCTGCACCTTGAGGCGCCGCCATGTGTAGGCTGTAGCCAATGCGGTGAGCAAGGTGTGGCGCGTGGGATAGGAGAAGTTGGTGAGCGTGGCGTTGAGGTAGTTCCACTGGTAGTCGACGCTCAGGTTCACGTCCCAGTCGGGCAGAATGGTATATTTGTTGGCAGTGGACACATAAATCTCGTCCTGCCAGAACTCGTTGTCGATATACATTAACGTGGTGTCGGGGTTGAGATAGCGCAGGTAGTCGCGGGCATACTTCGCGTTGACCATGAGGCTGTAGCTGTCGGTGATGCGCTGGCGATAGTTTCCCTGCGTGAAGAAGTTGCGGTCCCACTGGCGCTGGGCGTGTTTCCACACGTTGTTGACGATGGCGCCAGGGATGCCCTTGCGGCTGTCATAGTAATAGGCCTTCCACATCCACTGCCCGTCGGTGACGGCACCGAAGAGCCCACCCTCGGCACGGAAAGCCTGGATGTCGCCGTTCTGTCGCACGGCGGTGGTGTCCCAGGCGAGGGTATGGTCGCTGAAGAACTTGCGGTAGCGGAAGTGGTACTGACCCGTGGCGTAGGTGTATTCCAGATTGGCGAGCAAGCTCAGGCTGCGGCTCAACTTGTGTTCCCAACGGATGGAGGGGTTGGCGAGGCCGAACGAGCCAGTGCGCATGGTGATGTTCAGGTTGTCGCGCTTGCCCGGGTTGAACTTGGGACGCTTGGTGCGGAGATAGAGGTTGCCTGCCGAGCCAAAGTCCTTGGCGCTCTGGAAAATGTCGCTCTTCTGGCCGTGGTAGAGCGAGATCTCGTCGATGTTGTCGAGCGAGAACTTGCCCAGGTCGACCTGCCCGTTCTGGGCGTTGCCCAGCTGGATGCCATCGTAGAACACACCCATGTGGTTGCTGCCCATCGAGCGCACGTCGACGGTCTTCAAGCCCCCTACCCCGCCGTAGTCCTTGAGCTGCACGCCACTGAAATAACGGATGGCGTCAGCGACACTGTGGCTGTTCAGCCCCTCGAGGACCTTGCCGCTGAGCACCTGGGCCGGGATGACCTCGCTGTAGGGCTTGACGGCATAGACCACGACTGTGCTCAGGTACTGCATCGAGTCGAGGCTGGAATGGTGCACAACGGTAGTGTCCTGGGCACGAACGCCCAAGACAGCACATAGTGCAATCAAGATGCCTACCAATCTTTGCATTTTCCGGGTCTCAATCAATGATTTGGCAGGTCTTCTGACTCGTCCCTGTTCCGTTATTTGCCTCAGCCTTCCCATGACACTTCAGGTCGTGTCGCAGTGACTGTGGCAGGAACTCTTCGGTTGGGACACACAGCAGCGCCGTCTGTCGGGGATTCTCACCCCGTTCCCTTTTCACCCACGCCCCACAGAGGCGCGGACACCAAACCAGGCTGCAAAGTTATGAAAAATAATTGAGAATTGAGATTGGAGATTTGAGAATTTTTCTTTTAAATGCAAATCACGCGAAACATTGGGGATGCTTCGCGTGATTGACAAAGGTTGACTAAGGTTTGTGTTATAGTATCTCAGGGATTATCCTACCATTGTGAACATGGGGGCGATGGTGCCGGTGACCTGGTTGAGGAAGGCGTAGATGCCGCTGGCGACACCCACCGCGATGATGCCCATCACACAGATGGTGAGGGCCAACTCCTCGGTCCAGTGACTGTCGATGTAAGGAATCACACAGTCGTCCTGACGCAAGAACATCGCCTTGACAACGAGCAGATAGTAGTACAGCGAGATGATGGTGTTGACCAATGCGATGAACACCAACACATAGATGGCTACGCTGCCCGTCTGACATGCTCCGACGAAGATGAAGAACTTGCTGAAGAAGCCCGCGAACGGCGGAATGCCGCCGAGCGAGAACATGGCCAACATCATGGTGAACGCCAACCAGGGGTTGGTGCGGAACAGGCCGTTGTAGTCATCCATCGTGACCTTGCCGGTGGCACGCTCGATGACGGCGATGACACCAAAGGCAGCGAGGTTGGAGAAGATGTAGACCAGCACATAGTAGATCATCGAGGTCATACCCACCTGGCTTGCGGCAATCACGCCGAGCATGATGTAGCCCGCCTGCGAGATGGACGAGTAGGCCAGGAAGCGCTTGAGGTTGCGCTGGCGCATGGCGAAGAGGTTGCCGATAGTGATGGTGAGGATGATGATGGCGTAGAGCATCCACTCCCACACCTGGGCATAGAGCGCGCCAAAGACCTGCACGAGAATCACCATGAAGGCGAAGGCCGCAGCACCCTTGCTGATGACCGAGAGATAACTGGTCACCGCGGTGGGCGCACCCTGGTAGACATCGGCGGTCCACTGGTGGAAGGGCACCAACGAGAGTTTGTAGCCCACACCGGCGATGACGAACGCGATGGCTAGGATGAGCAGTGGCGACTTGATGCCCATGATGCTGGTGGCAATCTCCTGGAAGTAGAGCGAGCCGCTCATGCCATAGACAAACGAGATGCCCAGCAAGAAGATGGCGCTGGAGAACACGGCGGTGAAGATGTACTTCGCAGCCGCCTCGTGGCTCTCGTAGTAGCGCTTCTCGAAGGCAGCCAGCGCAGCGATGGGCAACGAGGCGGTCTCGAGTCCGATGACGAAGAGCAGGAAGTGTCGTGCCGAGATCATCAGGAACATGCCGAAAAGGGTGAGCAGAATGAGTTCGTAGAACTCGCCGCGCCGCACGCTGACGAAGTCGTCGTTGGTCCACTTGACCGCCTGCAGCATGACGATGAGCACACCGATGTTGAGGATGTTCTTCATCACCCACGTAGCGGGATTGGACTCGTACATTCCTCCGAATGCCGTTCCGAACATGTCGGGGCAGGGGAAGAAGGCGTAGACGGTATATAGAGCCGTCAAGATTGTGGTGAACATCGGCAGATGCTTACCCATGCGAGCCGGCATAAACGTGTCGTAGATAAACACTAGCAGGAAGACAAACAGGAGTCCGATTTCCTGCGGCATGAACAAAAATTGAGAATAATCCATTATCTTTGAATTAAGAATTTTTCTTGCTTCTTGTTTCTATATCATTGTTCCGAGGGCCTTGACGACGGGGAGGAAGCTGTCACTGATGATGTTCACGAAGAAATTGGGGAAGCATCCGATGATTGCCACCGAGACAATCAGTGTCGCAGTGGAGAGGCGCTCCTCCCAAGTGGCATCGGTGAGTTGGCGGTGATGCTCGTCCTGGACTTCGCCGAAGAGCAGCTTGCCTACCACACGCAGGATGTAGACCGCGGTGATGACAATCGAGCAGGTGGCGGCGATAGTGAGTACACGACGGAAGACGTCGGTGTGCTCAAACGAGCCAACGAAGATGGTCATCTCGGCAACGAATCCGCTCAATCCCGGCAGACCCAACGAAGCCAGACCGGCAAGGACATATCCGACACCCAGGTAAGGCATGATGTGCATCATTCCGCCCATGTCGCGGATGTCACGGGTGTGCGTACGGCCGTAAATCATACCGATAAGGGCGAAGAACAATGCCGTCATCAGACCGTGCGAGAGCATCTGTAGCACCGCACCAGTCATAGCCGTGGTGTTGAACATCAGGATGGCGAAGAGCACCATGCCGCAGTGGCTCACCGACGAGTAAGCGTTGATATACTTCAGGTCGGTCTGGACGCATGCACTGAACGCGCCATAGACGATGCTGATGCCCGTCAGCGTGAGGAATATCCACGCCAGCTCGTTGGCTGCGAACGGCATCAGATAGATGGCGACGCGGAAGCAGCCATAGCCTCCCAGCTTCATCAGCACACCGGCATGCAACATCGACACTGCCGTGGGGGCGCTGGCATGACCATCGGGCGACCAAGTGTGGAACGGGAACATAGCACCCAGCACACCAAATCCGACGAAGGTCAGCGGGAAGAGCCACAACTGCCAGTTGTGCGGGATAGCATTGTTCTTGGCAATCTCGAGCACGTTCATCGTCAGGTTGCCGTCGGCTGCCGAGTGGAAGTAGATACCAATGAGTCCAAGCATCAGAAATGCCGAGCCACCCATCAGCATCAGGGTGAGCTTCATGGCACTGTAGTTCTTGCTTCCGCTACCCCACACACCAATGAGGAGGTACATGGGAATCAGCGCCACCTCGTAGAACATGAACATGGTGAACAGGTCAATCGAGATGAAGAAGCCGAACACACCGGTCGACAACAGGAAGAACCACATGAAGAACTGCTTGGGCAGCGGATTCATCTTCCACGACGCGAAAACGCCCGCAAACACGATGAACGCCGAGAGCAGGATCATCACGACCGAGATGCCGTCGACACCCAAGGCCAGTTTGACGTTGAAAGGCGCATACCACAGCACATCGGAGCGCAGTATCATCTCGCTGGTATCACCGCTGCCGCGTGCCTGCAGGAACAGGTATACCAAGTAGATGGCCAGCACGACCAACGCCGTAGCTCCAACGACGGCAACTGTGCGAATGGCCTTGATGCCCTTGTTGTTGCATAGCGCCAAGCCCAGCAGCGTGAGCACCGGCACAATCACGAAATAGATGAGTATATTGCTGAAAATTTCCATCATTATTCTTATTGAGACTTTAGACTTTAGACTTTAGGCCTTAGACTCTATATCAAGACACACACCATGGTGACGAGTGCCAATGCGAGGGCTCCCACCAGATAGACATAGACATAAGACTGAATCGAGCCGTTCTGCAGGCGGCGGATGCCGTAAGCAGCCCGTCCTGTGGCAGCTGCCAGCAGGTTGAAGAATCCGTCGATGATGCCGCGGTCAAACATGGCGATGGGCTTGCAGATGCCCTGGAAGATGACCTTGTGAGTGATGAACTGATAGAGCTCGTCCATGTAGAATCGGCGGTATGCAGCCTCCCAGAGCCCGCTGAAGCGTGCCTGCAGCTTGTCGGGGAGTTCGTTCTCCTTGTAATACATCTTAAACGCCAGTCCGATGCCGACACAAGCGATGAGGACGCTCGTCCCGGCGACGGTCCAGTTGAGTTGGGTGTGCAGATCCTTGCCGTCCCATCCCAGCAGCTTGGCAGCCGGTGCGAATCCGGCGATGATTGAGATGAGACCCAGAATAATCAACGGTAGCGTCATAGTCCAAGGCTGGTCGGCGGGTGCATGCTCGGTGTGGACCTCATGCTTCTTCCAGTGGAAGATGAGGAAGTAGATGCGGAACATGTAGAACGCGGTCATACCAGCGACCATCGACATCCAGATGCCCCATCCGATGCCCTTGCTGTAGCAAGCGACGAGAATCTCGTCCTTGCTCCAGAATCCTGCGAAAGGCGGAATGCCCGCGATGGCGAGGCAGCCGATGAGGAAGGCGAAGCTGGTGATGGGCATGAACTTGTGCAAGCCATGCATGTCGCTGTTCTCGTTGCTGTGCACTGCGTGGATGATGGCACCGGCGCAGAGGAAGAGCAACGCCTTGAACATTGCGTGGGTGAAGAGGTGGAACATTGACGCCATGTAACCCAGGCCGTGTCCACCGTGTATCTCAATGAGGCCTCCGTCGGCCGAGCTGACGGCAAGAGAGGTCATCATGAATGCGATTTGCGAGATGGTCGAGAACGCCAGCGCACGCTTGATGTCGCTCTGCACACAGGCGATGGCCGCGGCGTAGAACGCGGTGAACGCGCCCACGACACAGATAATCTCCATCGCTCCCTGCTCGATGACATAGAGCGGGAACAGACGCGCCACCAGGAAGACACCGGCGACCACCATCGTAGCGGCGTGGATCAACGCCGAGACGGGTGTGGGGCCCTCCATGGCGTCGGGCAGCCAGATGTGCAACGGGTACATCGCACTCTTGCCGGCACCGCCGATGAAGATGAAGGTCAGTGCCCATGCGGTAACCGAGCATCCCAGGAAGGTCGCTCCTCCGGCAGTGGAGATGGCGCTCTGGGCTACCTCCAGGCTGTTGGCACCATTAGCACCGAACACCAGTTTGTCGAAGTCGAACGTGCCGGTGTAGTAGCTCAGGATAAGGATACCCAACAGGAAGAACAGGTCGGCCAGACGCGTGACAATGAACGCCTTCTTGCTGGCGTGCACTGCCGCAGGCGACTGATAGTAAAAACCGATGAGCAGGTAGGACGAGACGCCCACCATCTCAAAGAAGATGAAGATTTGGAAGAGGTTGGTCGCCACCACCAGTCCCAGCATCGAGAAGGTAAACAGAGCCAAGAACGCATAGTAGCGCTGGTAACCCTTCTCGGCATGGCCGTGATGGTCGCTCATGTAACCGATACTGTAGAGGTGCACCATCATGGAGACGGTGGTGATGACAATCAGCATCATCGCCGCAATCGGGTCGAGCATGATGCCCATGCGCACCACCAGCTCCTTGGTGAACGATAGCCAGTCGGGGTTAAACACCACAACCGCCTGCCGCGCGCCATCGGCCGCCAACTGTCCCTGGCCAGTGCCAAAGAAGTAGGTCAGTGCGACGCCATAGGCCAGGATGGTGGTGATGAGCATTCCAATGACGCCCAACCAGCCAGTGAGTTTCCTTCCCATCTTCACCCCCGCCAGTCCCAGGAAGAAGAACATGAACAGGGGGATCGCAATTACTGCAATTGTATAACTTAAAGGCATAGCTATTAGAATTTCAGTTTAATGAGTTCGTTGATGTCCACCTTGCGTGCCACACGGAACACATTGATGATGATGGCCAGTGCTACGGCCGTCTCGGCGGCGGCAATGGCTATGGCGAACAGCGTGAAGAACATGCCGTCCATCTGTCCGGGGAACAGGTATCTGTTAAACACGACAAAGTTTAGGTCGACCGAGTTGAGCATCAGCTCGAGCGAAATCATGATGGCAATCATGTTCTTGCGAGTCAAGAAGCCATACACGCCGCAGCCAAACATGATGAGGCTGGGAACGAGATACATAAGTAAGGTGAGATTCATGTCTGTTTCCTCCTTTCTTGATTAACGACGCCGTGCAATCACGACCCCGCCGATGATGCATGCGAGTAACAACACACTGACCGCCTCGAAAGGCAGCAGATATCCAAACTTGTCGGTGCTGAGCAAGAACTTACCGATTTCCTCGATGCTCCAACTGTGTGCCTCGGCAAGCTGCCGTCCGCAGAAGTTGGCATAGGAGAAGAGTCCAAATCCGCACGCTGCTACGCCGAGCAGAGCGGCTACCGCTCCGAGGATTCGCCTAGTCGAGTCGATGCGCTGTGCGTCCTTGCCGGGCTGGTGTGTAAGCAGGATGGCAAACACAAACAGCACGACGATGCCACCGGCATAGACTGCTATCTGCACGGCACCCAGGAAGGGATAGTCCATCTGGAAATAGATGATTGCCGTTGCAAAGAGCACGAACAACAGATAGGTTGCCGAGCGCAGAATCTGGCGCGTGGTAACGGTGAGCACCGAGCAAACGATGATGACCAGCGCCACCACGAAATACAGGATGATATTTCCTAATGATTCCATTATCTAATTCATAATTTATAATTCATAATTCATACTTGAGACCGCGCTGCGCGCTGCTAGAGGCTTATTAACTCTCCTTCTCCTCAGGCTTTTCGTCAGGTGCGGGAACGGGTTTTGCCTCCTCGGTCTTGGCGACGGGAGCCGGTGCTGGAGCGGGAACGGGTTTTGCCTCCTCGGTCTTGGCGACGGGAGCCGGGGCTGGAGCGGGAACGGGTTCGTCCTTCTCGGGCAGGTAGTTGAGCTGCTTGACCAGTGCTTCGCGACGGAAGACGGCCTGCTCAAAATCGTTGGAGAACTCCAATGCGTTAGTGGGACACGTTGTGACGCATAGCCCGCAGAAGGTGCAGCTGCCCAAGTCGTAGGTGTACTTGTCGAGCTTCTGTTTCTTCTTGCCGTTGGGCAGGTCGACCATGCGCGTGTCGATGTGGATTGTACCGTTGGGGCAGTTGCGCTCGCAAGTGCGACAAGCGATGCACTTGTGGTTTCCGTTCTCGTCGTAGACGAGTGTGAGTGTTGCACGGAATCGCTCCGGTATCTGCAATGTAGCCCGATTCTCGGGGTACTGTTCTGTGACTTTGGGCGACACCAGTTCCTTTCCGGTGACCGCCATACCCTTTATCAGGCTGTGGATGCCCTTAAAAAGCGAAACGAAATATTCCTGAATGCTCATTTGTTGTAAATTAGTGTTATCAAATTATCGTTGCACCTGTCCACCGATGATGTCGAGCAGCTCGGTGGTGATGCTTTGTTGGCGCAACTTGTTGTACTCGAGATTGAGTTCGTCGAGCAGTTCCTTGGCGTTGTCGCTGGCGGTCTGCATCGCCATCACGCGTGAAGCCTGTTCGCTGGCAGAGCTCTCGGTGTAAACCTCCTGCATCATCGCCCGCAAGTGCAGCGGCAACACACTGTTGAAGATGGTGTTGGCATCGGGCTCGAACAAGCATGGCTCGGCGGCTGCGCGGGTGTCTAACTGCTCGGCAATCGACTCGTAGCTGACGGGCAGCAACTGCTCGCGGGTGAACACCTGTCGGCTGGTGCTAATGAAGTGCATGTAGAGCACCTCGGCGCGGTCCAGTTCGCCGTCGAGGAAGCGCTGCCGCAGCAGGCCAGTGAGCGCGTTGAGCTCGTCGTCCCCGCTGCGGGTGTTCAGACTCGTCCGCTCGACCTTGATGCCTTCGCCAGCAATCTTCTGCGCCGCCTTGGTCAACTTCTTGCCCACGGGTATAACCGTGATTTCGAGGTCCTTGCCATACTGCTCGCGCACCTGGTTGATGGCAGCTAGCAGGTTCTTGAACAGGTTGATATTGAAAGCTCCGCACAGGCCGTCGTCGCTGCCGAACACCACCAATGCCAGGCGGTGCACGTCGCGTGTGACGATGAGTGGCGAAGAGAATTCCTGGTCGGTGACGAGCAAGTGGCTAATCACCCGCTGCACCATGGCGCGGTAAGGCGACAGGCGCTGCAGCTGATAAGTTGCCTTGCGCATCTTGGCCGATGAGATCATCTTCATCGCGCTCGTGGTCTTCTGCGTTGACGCAACCGACCCGATGCGGCTCTTCAGTTCACGTAGTGTTGACACTT
>JAFZAK010000040.1 GCA_017557285.1 Muribaculaceae bacterium | reverse complement strand
GACGATGCTGAAGCCCGTCAGGAGCAGGAAGATCCATGCCAACTGGTTGGCGGCGAAGGGCATCAGGTAGATGGCGATGCGGAAGCAGCCGTAACCACCAAGCTTCATCAGTACACCGGCGTGGAGCATCGACACCGCGGTGGGCGCCGAAGCATGACCGTCGGGAGACCATGTGTGGAACGGGAACATGGCACCCAGCACGCCGAAGCCGACAAACGTCAGCGGGAACAGCACGTATTGCCAGTTGTGCGGGATGGCATCGTTATGGGCGATGTCCAGGATGTTCATCGTCAGCGCCTGTCCCTCGGGAGCCGAGTGGAAGTAGATGCCGATCAAGCCGAGCATCAGGAAGGCGGAGCCACCCATCAGCATCAGCGTCAGCTTCATCGCGCTGTAGTTCTTGTTGCCGCTGCCCCAGACACCAATCAGCAGGTACATGGGAATCAGTGCGACCTCATAGAACATGAACATCGTGAACAGGTCAATCGAGATAAAGAAGCCGAACACACCCGTGGACAACAGGAAGAACCACATGAAGAACTGCTTGGGCAGCGGGTTCATCTTCCACGAGGCAAACACGCCGGCGAACACGATGAACGCCGACAGCAATATCATCACGACGCTGACGCCGTCCACGCCTAATGCCAGGTGGACATTGAACGGGGCGTACCACATCACGTCGCTGCGCAGGATCATCTCGCTGGTGTCACCGGCGTCGCGGGCCTGCAGGAATATGCTGACCAGCCAGATGGCGAGCACCATCAGCACGCTGGCTCCGATTACGGCAACGGTCCTGATAGCCTTGATGCCTTGCTTGCGGCACAGGGCGAGGCCTCCGAGTGTCAACAGAGGCACGATCACAAAGTAAATCAGTATATTATTGAAAATTTCCATTTGATATATCCTTTCTATTTTGTTAGACCGTTGATTAGAATAATACACACACCATAGTGATGGCTGCCAGCAGCAGGGCGCCAATCAGATAGAAGTACACATAGGCCTGGATGCTGCCAGACTGCATACGACGGATACCGTAGGATACCGAATTGGTCGTGTTGGCAAGCAGGTTGAAGAAGCCGTCGATGATGTGACGGTCAAACCAGGCAATGGGCACGCAGATGCCCTGGAAGATCACTTTGTGGGTAATGAACTGGTAGAGCTCGTCCATGTAGAAGCGCTTGTAGCTTGCGGTCCACAGGCCGCGCATCGAGTTCGCCATTCGCTCGGGCAGCGGGTTCTCCTTGCGGTACATGATGGTCGCAAGACCGATACCCAGCAGGGCAACGGCAACGCTCGAGCCTGCAACGGTCCAGTCAAGGGCGGTGTGCAGCGCCTTGCCGTCCCAGGTCACCAGGTCGTGGAAGGGCACGAAGCCGGCAACGCACGAGATGGCGGCGAGGATGATCAAGGGCACTGTCATTGTCCAGGGCTGGTCCTTGGGCGCATGATGCTCATCGTGTACCTCATGTTTCTTCCAGAAGAAGATGAGGTAGTAGATGCGGAACATGTAGAAGGCGGTCATGCAGGCCACCATCGACATCCACAGGCCCCAACCCAAGCCGCGCTGGTAAGCAGCGACGAGGATTTCGTCCTTGCTAAAGAAGCCGGCGAACGGGGGAATACCTGCGATGGCCAAGCAGCCGATCAGGAAGCAGATGCTCGTGATGGGCATGAACTTGTGCAGGCCGTGCATCTTGTCGTTCTCATTGCTGTGGACGGCATGGATAATAGCACCGGCGCACAGGAAGAGCAACGCCTTGAACATAGCGTGGGTGAACAGATGGAACATCGACGCCATGTAGCCCAGACCGTAGCCGTGGTGAATCTCGATGAGTGAATTGTTGTTGGAGCTGACGGCGAGCGAGGTCATCATGAAGGCAATCTGCGAGATGGTCGAGAATGCCAGCGCACGCTTGATATCACTCTGGGTGCAGGCGATGGCGGCGGCATAGAATGCCGTGAAGGCACCGACCACCAGGATGACGTTCATCGCTCCCTGTACGAGTACATACAGCGGGAACAGCCTTGCTACCAGGAATACACCGGCGACAACCATCGTCGCAGCGTGAATCAACGCCGAAACGGGGGTGGGGCCCTCCATCGCATCGGGCAGCCAGATGTGCAACGGGTACATCGCACTCTTACCGGCACCGCCGATGAAGATGAAGGTCAACGCCCATGCCACTACCGAGCAGCCCAGGAAGGTAGCTCCTCCGGTGGTGCTGATGGCGCTCTGGGCCGTCTCCAGGCTACCCGACATCGTGGGTCCGAAGACCAGTTGTTCGAAGTCGAAAGTCTTGGTGTAGAAGCTCAGAATCATGATACCCAACAGGAAGAACAGGTCAGCCAGACGGGTGACGATAAATGCCTTCTTGTTGGCATGGTTGGCGGCAGGCGTCGAATAATAGAAACCGATGAGCAGGTAGGACGAGAGACCCACCATCTCAAAGAATACAAAAATCTGGAAAATGTTGGTGGCGACCACCAGACCCAGCATCGAGAACGTGAAGAGCGCCAGGAAGGCGTAGTAACGCTGGAAACCCTTCTCGGCGTTGCCGTCGTGGTCGCTCATGTACCCGAGGCTGTAGAGGTGCACCATCAACGATACCGTGGTGATGACCACAAGCATCATCGCGGCGATGGGATCCACTAGGACACCCATACGCACCACCAGCGTGTCGGTAAACGATAACCAGGCGGGATTGGCAACGACTACTGCTTGACGCACACCATCCACTATCTGGCCCTCGCCGCTGCCGAAGAAGTAGGTCAGCGCCACGCCATAGGCGAGGATGGTATCGACGAGCATCGCCAGCACGCCAATCACACCGGTAATTTTTCTACCCATTTTCACCCCGACGAGTCCCAGGAACAGGAACATGACCAGGGGTAATACTACAACTATTATTGCTAAACTCAGTGGCATAATCGTTAGAATTTCAGTTTAGTGATCTGGTTGATGTCCACGTTCTTGGCAATGCGGAACACATTGATGATGATGGCGAGGACAAGCGCCGTCTCGGCTGCCGCGATGGCGATCGCAAACAGCGAGAAGAACATGCCGTCCATCTGACCGGGGAACAGGTAACGGTTAAACACCACAAAGTTGATATCCACCGAGTTGAGCATCAACTCCAGGGAAATCATGATCGCAATCATGTTTTTGCGGGTGATGAAACCATAGACACCGCAGCCAAACATGATGAGGCTGGGGATGAGATACATAAATAATGTCAAATCCATAATCGTCATGAATGTTTAGCGGCGACGGGCAATAACCACACCTCCGATGATACAAGCCAATAACAACACGCTGATGGCCTCAAAAGGCAACAGATAGCCAAACTTGTCGGTACTCAACAGGAACTGGCCGATCTTTTCCATCGTCACGTCCACATCGCTCGATAGCACACGACGGGCAAAACCGGCGTAACTGAACAGACCGTAGCCACACAGGGCGACACCGCCCAGCGCTGCCGACAGTCCCAGCCAACGACGGTGGGATGCCAGCGCATCGGCATCCTGTCCAGGCTTCTGTGTGAGCATGATGGCAAAGACGAACAGCACCATGATGCCGCCGGCATAGACGGCAATCTGCACCGCTCCCAGGAACTGGTAGTCCATCTGGAAATAGATGATGGCTGTTGCAAAAAGCACAAACAGCAGATAGGTTGCCGAGCGCAGGATCTTGCGCGTGGTGACCGTCAACAACGAGAAGGCGATGATGGCGATGGCAACGATAAAATACAAAATGATGTTACCTAATGATTCCATTATTCTTTGTTTTCTTTAGGTTCTTGTTTAGTCTCGGCTGCAGCGGCAGGGGCCTCGGGCGCCGGCTTCTCGTCAGCGGCGGGCTTGGGGGCTGCAGGCTTGGCAGGTGCGGGAGCAGGAGCTTCGTCCTTCTCGGGCAGGTAGTTG
>JAFZAK010000039.1 GCA_017557285.1 Muribaculaceae bacterium | reverse complement strand
GTAGCCCACATTGTTCAACACACCCACACGATAGAAGATGCCGTTGCTGTTGTTCACATAGAACAGCTCGCCGTCGCCCAGAGGCTGGTTGGGATCCTGGTAGGTATAGCGGTTACCGGCAACGGCCACATAGATACGGTTCTTGTAGCTCTGCAGGGTGAAGGCGTGCTCACCGGCGTTAAACTCGGTGTCGATGACGTCGCCGTTCTCGTCCTTGTACATCAGCTTGCCGTCGGTGGTGGCAAAGTACAAACCCGTCGGGCAGCCCAGAGCGGCATTGCCAGCCTCGATGGTGGCATCACCCACGATATTCAAGTACATCCACTGCTGGGCGGCTTTGAACTTGTCGACCGAAGCCATGGCGACCTTGCACTCTACGTTACCCTGGTTAGCATTGAACACTCCAGCTGCCAAAGCGGCGGGGTTCGGGTTGAGCACGCGCAGACTTTCGATGGTGGCGGGCACAGCACCCGATTCCATATAGTTTACATTGGCGGGAAGCTCCATGTGCTTCAGGTTCGGGCAGTTGGCAAACGCATTCATCATGATGTTGGTAGTGCTGGAGGGCAGGCTGACGGTTGTCAACTCGGGGCAGTTGGCGCACAATCCCATCGGAATCTCATGACGGCCCTCTGCGATGGTGATATTTTTGATAGCCGAGCCGTTGAAAACATTCTGACCAACATTGACATTGTTTTTCAGAATAAACGACTCAATCTTGGAATTGTAGAACGCATAATTGCCTATTTGCGTCAAGCTGCCAATTTCAACTGACTTCACGGGCGAGTAAGCAAAACCATAGTTATCAATGGTTTGAATCATATCGTTGTTGATATATGTCTGGGCATCAGCATCTTGGTGGGCAGTCACCAACAACCGTTTGCCGTCAGATGTCGTCAGTATGCCATTAATCAGAGAGAAGGTAGCGTTGTCCTCGGCCAAGGTGAGTGCTGCCAAGGTGGGGATAGGAGCAAAGGCGGCATTGCCGATGCTCGTAACGCTTGCAGGAATACTGATGCTGGTCAGTTGAGTCTCGGCAAAGGCTTGAGAGCCGATGGAGGTCACATTGGCGGGGATAACCAGTTCGCCAGCCAACTTACTCTTTTGGAAAGCGCTTTGGCCGATGGTGGTCAGGGCCTCAGGCAGTGCGATGCTCGGCAGCGCGGTGTTGTAGAACGCAGTCGTGCCGATGCTGGTCACATTGTTGCCCATCGTTATAGACGACAGTGCCTTGCAGTTATTGAAGGTGCTAACATCGATGGCGGTGACGGCCTCAGGAATGTCGATGCTCGCGAGGCTTGTGCAGCTGGCGAAAGCACTGCTACCGATGGTGGCAACTTGGTTACCCTCGGCAAAAATAACCTCAGTCAGTGCGGTGCAGCCCTGGAACATCGTGCCCGACAAACTGGTCTCGTAGCCGGCAATAGTAATCTTCTTCAGACCACTCATGCTGTGGAACGGCTGCTCGTTGTTCGCATACTTGGTGGCATCCACATGACGGCCGATGTACAACTCTTCGAGCGTGCTCAGTGCCAATCTTGTCTCGGCTGAATTTCCAAACATGTTCACTTTCAGCTCAACTTGTTCCTCTGTGTCAGCGAAGATAAGTTTCTTCAGCGGACAGCCCGAGAACTCTTCGCTCACAAGTTTTTTCCATCCGGGAGGAATTGTGACTTCCTGCAAGTTGGAGCAACCATTGAATACACCCGTTCCAATTGAGGTCGCTGTTACGGGAATGGGGCTTACCGTAAGAGCGGTACAGCCCTTAAAACTGTTGCGGCCAATGGTAACGCAGGTCTCGGGAAGAGACAGTGAGGTCAAGTTCTTGCAGTCGACAAATGAATTGGCTGCCGTGGCGATGACCGTGTAAGTGACGCCGTCCTCCACGAAGGTCTCGGGGATGACGATGTCTCCTGCATAGTACATCGTGTCGCCAGGCGTAGTGGCTGTGGGCTTGACGATGGTGTACTTGGCTACCGTGGCGTTCTGGCCACTGGTAGTGTAGTTGATGCCGTCATGCGTGATGCTGGCCGCCTGTAGCAGGGGCGCTGCCATCAGCGACACCAACAACAAGGACGTGGCACGCAACCACATGCGTTGGGTAATTTTCATCATAGTTTTTGGGTTTAAAGTGTTTATAAAAAGTTTGAATTTTTCGCAAATTAGTAATGGTCTTTTTTCAAACTACAAATGTAGCAATTATTTCTTTAAAAGAATCTATTTAAATCAAAAATAAAGTTAATCCCCGCAAATCTATAAAAAAACACCCTCATCCCATGGGGGATGAGGGCATCTATGACCTCATCAGAGGTCGTGTCTTGTTACTGCAAGGTAATTAGACCTTCTTGGCCAGGTCGGCACCAGCTTTGAATTTCACAACCTTCTTAGCGGGGATCTGGATCTTCTTGCCAGTAGCGGGGTTGACACCAGTGCGAGCAGCCTTCTCGTTGACTGCGAATGTTCCGAAACCGATCAGAGCGACCTTGTCACCCTTTACCAGTGTCTCCTCGATAGCCTTCAGAGTTGCCTCCAAAGCAGCCTTTGCCTGAACCTTGGTCAGCTTGGCCTCAGCAGCAATTGCATTGATCAATTCTGTCTTGTTCATAATGGTTTGAATTAAATAATTAAGTTAGTTAAACAATAAATTGTTAATTTGGGGGCAAATATAGGTAAAAGAAAAGTAACTGCCAAACATTT
>JAFZAK010000001.1 GCA_017557285.1 Muribaculaceae bacterium | reverse complement strand
CCGCTGATGGTTTCATCATGCTGCTTGACTGAACCCGACAGGATGATTTTTCCTGAACCCGCAATCTCGCTATTGGCTTGCTCTGCCTGGAGGTTGTTGTAAGTCACTTTTCCCGATCCCGCCTCTTCGGTGTTAACCCTGTGGGCAGTCACTTGCTGGAAGGTGATATTACCTGAACCGGCAACCGCAACGTCCAAATCGTTGCAAGCAAGTTGTGAAATGTTAATATGACCTGAGCCAGCCAAGTCAATGCCCAAATCGCCGAGGGTAAGCGCTGTCGTGGCGCTGAATGTCCCAGAACCCGCTAAGTCAATATCAGTGAGCGTGGGAGCTGTGACATAAACCTTCACTCGATCTAAATACGTGTTGATGCCAATATAGACACCATCTTTTATGCCAATGTGCAACTCCTTGTCTTTTACATAGATAACAAGTTTGTCAAAGGACTCTTCTGGGGCTTCAACGCGTACGGTGCAAGCGCTGTCTTGCTCAAAATACACCGACATCGCACCTGAGATTCCTATCTTGTCAAAGGTGTTCATGGATGTCACTTGATCAATTGCTGTCACTTCGGTCTCGTGGTTGTCACCCATGCTGATGTGCACACAAGAACTGACCAACATCACTGTCAGAGCCAGAAGGCTCAAAGATTTCATTCTGTTCATATCTTTTTCTCTTTTTATTATTAGACGCAAACAGATGGCGAAAAGTTTCAGAATAATTGATTTTTTTGAACATTTGGCGAGTTTTTCGAAAATTTGCGCCCGAAACCACAATCGGTCTCCACAAGGCAAATGCCAAAGGTCCCGCTAAAAAATCTTAACAGGGCGCAAAATGCAGCAAAATTGTGGTTAATGATGACAATAATGTGGGTTTTTGAGTACTTTTCTGCCTTATTGAACATTTTTTTTAGGCGTATTACAAGATATTTTCGTAAATTTGCACCCTGCATTGTGTGTCAAGGCCACAATGCACTCAATAGATTTTACTATACAGCAACATAGATATGAAGCTTTTACAAGAAAAGTTGGCACGCTATCAGGAACCCCAGAAGGCAAAAGCTGCGGGCATTTACCCTTATTTCCGTGCCATCGACAGTGAGCAAGACACCGAGGTAATGATCAACGGGAAGAAAGTGCTCATGTTCGGGTCGAATTGCTACACTGGACTGGTCAATCATCCCAAAATCAAAGAAGCTGCCATCGAGGCCATCAAGAAGTACGGCACCGGTTGCGCAGGCTCTCCATTCCTCAACGGCACACTCGATATTCACAAGCAACTCGAGCGCAAGCTTGCCGACTATGTAGGCAAGCCCGATGCCATGATTTATAGCACTGGCTTCGGTGTGAACTTGGGTGTCGTCTCGGCGCTTACTGGACGTGAGGACTATATCCTGTGGGACGAGCAAGACCATGCGTCAATCATCGAGGGGCGCAGACTCTCGTTCAGCAACTCGCTCAAGTACAAGCACAACGACATGGCGTCGCTCGAGGCACAACTGAAAAAGTGCGAGCCCGACCGAGTTAAACTCATCGTTACAGATGGCGTCTTCTCGATGGAGGGTGACGTTTGCAAACTTCCTGATATCGTTGATTTGGCACACAAATATGACGCATGCATCATGGTCGACGAGGCACACAGTATCGGTGTCTTCGGTGAGGGTGGACGAGGCATTTGCCACCACTTCGGACTTGCCGATGAGGTGGACCTGATCATGGGTACGTTCAGCAAGTCGTTCGCTTCACTCGGAGGATTCATTGCTACCGACGAAGTCATCACCAACTACCTGCGCCACCACTCACGCAGCTACATCTTCACCGCCAGCATTACGCCGGCATCGACTGCCGCTGTGAGCGCTGCACTCGACATCATGCTCTCCGAGCCTGAGCGACAGCAGCACCTGTGGGACATCACCAACTATGCGCTGAACGGATTCCGCGAGATGGGATTTGAAATCGGTCACACCGAGACCCCCATCATCCCGCTTTACATCCGCGACAACAACAAGACGTTCGCCATCACGCGTGACCTGCTCAACGAGGGAATCTTCGTCAATCCTGTGGTCTCGCCGGCAGTGGCGCCCAACGACACGCTCATCCGTTTTAGCCTTATGGCAACGCACACCAAGGAGCAAGTGACATTTGCACTTGAGAGAATCCAGAAGGTGTTCCGTTCTTACGGACTCGTGCCGTAATCCGATCGCTGAACAGCAACATAAGGGTGTGGAATTTGGTTTTCACACCCTTAGTTTTTGCTCGATTTTTTGAGTGTTTTATTTGCTCAAATGTTTTTTTTGACTTCTCTCGAAATTTTTTGGCAAAAACGTTTTGCGCAATGATATTTTTTGTAATTTCGCACCGTTATTCCAAACACCAAACATCGATAATTATATTCTCTATATAATATGGTATACAAGTTTATTGTGGGCTCAGAAGAGTCTGAAAGTTTCAAACTTGAGATTTTGATTGATGCCGCCGACACATTCATGCGGTTGCGCAACGTGATTCTTGAGGCTGCGGGTTACGACAAGGACCAGATGGACTCGTTCTTCATCTGCGATGACGAGTGGAACAACGAGAAAGAAGTGACCTTCATGGACATGGGAACCGACAGTGACGAGGATATCTGGCTCATGGAGGACACACCGCTCGAGGAACTAGTAGAGGACGAGGGACAGAAACTGAAATTTGTCTTCGACTACATGACTGATCGATACTTCTACATGAGGCTCAAGGAGACGATTCCTGGCCAGTCGCTTGTCGATCCGCTGTGCCAGCGCAAGGAAGGCTTGCCTCCCAAAGAGATGATTGACATCGAGGACTTCGTGACCGCCATTCCCAAGGTTGACATGAGCATCGAAGAGCTTGGTGAGGATTTCTATGGCGACGAGGCGTTCAACGAGGAAGAACTGTCAGAGTTCGATGAAATCAGCAGTGAGGACCTCTAGGTCGCACGCGTCAAAATAATCATTGACGAGGCTCACAAAACGAGTCTCGTCATTTTTTTGAACAAAAACTTGCATATTTGGCACGATAGTTGTATCTTTGCTAAATAAATTGTTGCAACAATGAAAGAAACATTCATACAACTGAAAAAGTTAGCCGTGCGTGGATTCATGGCTGTCGGGGCATTGTTGGGACTCACATCGTGTCCAATGGGCCCACAACCCTGTGTGTATGGCCCCCCGCCGGGCATTGATAGTATTATGGATTCGATCAATGTGGTCAAAGTGGTTTATGGACCACCACCGGCGTTCAAGCAAGACTCAGTTCAGCCGATTGAGGATGTCTATGGACCACCGGTCGAGACGCCCGATGACGAGGACATACCCGAAAGTGCCGAAGAACAATGACCACGCACCAGATTGTCCAACTTGAGCGCACACGTCGCGAGCGGCGATGGCTCGAGAAATACCATCCGTTGCGGCAACTGTTCTGGGAATGTACACTGAGGTGCAACCTGGCGTGCCGGCACTGTGGCAGTGACTGCCGAAAGGAAGCCATCGTTCCCGACATGCCATTGGAACATTTCCTCGCTGTACTCGATGATGTGGCTACGATGACCGACCCGGCGACCGTGCTGGTCAACACCGTGGGTGGCGAACCATTGGTGCGACCCGACATCATCGAGTGCGGAAGAGCAATTACCAGCAGGGGATTCTCTTGGGGGACAGTCACAAACGGCGTGCTACTCGACGAAAAGATGCTGCAGCAGATGCTACAAGCAGGGCTTACGACTATCGCTGTAAGCCTTGACGGATTGGAACCCGAGCACAACTGGCTGCGAGGAAACTCGTTTGACGGGGCCATGCGAGCCATCGGGTTACTTGCCCGTACACCTCGTCTCACATGGGATGTTATTACCTGCGCCAACCAGCGAAACTTCGATTCATTGCCTCAGCTGAAACAACACCTCATTGCAGCGGGTGTCAAGAAGTGGCGAATATTCACCATCTTCCCGCAAGGACGCGCCAAACTCAATCCCGAACTCTTCCTCACCCCGGAGCAATACAGCCAACTCATGCAGTTCATCGCCGAAACGCGCAGGGTGGGGGATATCAATCTCTCGTACAGCTGCGAGGGGTACCTGGGAGAATATGAGGGAGTAGTGCGCAAGCACATCTACCGCTGCGATGCAGGAACGCAGACGGCATCGGTCCTCGCCAATGGAGACATCAGCGGATGCATGAGCATCCGTGCTCACTATGCGCAAGGCAACATCTACCACGACCGTTTCAGCGACGTCTGGAAAAACCGGTTTGAGCAGATGCGCGACCGGCGATGGATGAAGCATGATGAATGCAAGAAGTGCAAAGCATGGGACTGGTGCATGGGAGGACCCTTCCACCTGCGCGGAGACAACGGCGAAATGCTGCACTGCAATTACCTCACATTACAAAAAATCGAGTAATCGATTATTCGATTATTCGACTGTTCGATAATTCGTGAAAAAAATAGAAAATAACAACTCGTGATTGACTATGAAAAAGATGATTCTGTCGGCCCTCATGATGGTCATGACACTGTCTGCATTTGCGCAGAGTGCCTATATCTGTGACAACAGCGGCTCACCTACTAACATCCGCAATGCGCCCAATGGCAAGGTGGTGCAAACACTCCAAGACGTCGACGGCGGATATGTCGTGGATTTGATTGAGGCGAAAAACAACTGGTGGAAGATTGATCCGGCGGTAGAAATCTACGGCGACGTGGACGAAGATGAGGCGTTGGTGAAGCTCAAAGGCTCAAAGACGGGCTACTGGGTGCATTATTCTGTGCTACAGTTTACCATCGCTGGCGAACGTGCAAATGTTTTGCGCACCAAGCCTTCACGCAAGGCACCGGCAATCAACATCGAAGGGTCTTATTTGGCGGAAATTGAATTGAGGCCACTTGAAATCAGTGGAAAATGGATTAAGGTGGTCACGACCGACAAACGCTACACTGGGTGGATGCCCATCGACAAAATCTGCTCCAATCCGCTCACCACTTGCCCCTAGGAGCGAGTAAGCGTGATGCGCGTCAAACGCAACACTATGTGGCCCTGCCCGTCAAGCAGGGCCACTTCGTTTTCATTAATGCGCTTGCAGTACTCGGCACGCTCCAAAGCCAGCAACATCGCAGTCTCGGCACTCATGTCATCGCAGTGGTTCTCGGTAGAGCTCAGGTCCTCAAACTGGATGGCAAAGTCCTTGTAGGTGTCGATTGTGATGATGCCGTTGATGACATTACATCCCGTTTGGCCATGAAGGGTCTGCATCACGGGGTCAATCACCAGGCGCATATTGCGGTCGATGACGGTCTCGTTGTCGATCTCCTTGACAAGCCACGCACCGCCCAGCAAGTCGAGGTTCTGGCGCTTAAGCGTCATCAACACCGCGCCCTTGTTGTTCAACAGGTTCAGGTACTCCACACCATAGAGCGAAGTCACATTATAAGCACGCACCTCACCCAGCGTCTTCATGATAGACTTGTCACTTGTCACATTATGACAAGACTGGTCGGTGGTAATCATGTCGCTGAAACTGATGTTGTTGCCTTGGAGTTGGAAACGACCGTTTAGGCTGTTGCAGCCATTGTTGCCATAAACCTTGTGATTTTGGAAATCAAGGTACAGATAAGCGCGCTCTCGCGTAGCAATGGGTTTCTTGCGCATCGTTTCCATATCCCACTCGCCATAGAGTTGGCTGGCGGGGTTGGTGATCACAACGGGCTCGGGTGTCGCCTCAACAACCTGGGGTTGTTCAAGCCGCACCTCGCGCTTTTGATACTTTTTATTCTTCTTGTCGCCCAAAGCCGTACTTGGCAGCAAAGCCAAGGCTGCGATGAGCAATATGGTCGTAAATTTCTTCATGAAGCTACGTAGTTATTGAATTCAACCTTCAAAGTTCGGAATTTTCCACAAATCACACAAATCATAGAGCCACTTTTAAGTTTTTTTGCTAATTTTGCAGCAATGATAACTAAAAAGAACAAATGACTGTTCTGTGGGCAATGGTTCCGCCTTTGCCAATCATTAAACCTCACAAGTAATAATTAACCTAATGAAAAAGAGAAGTTTAAAATACCTTTTGGCCTTGTTGTTGATGGTCGCGTGCTGCACCACGGCTAAGTCCTATCAGTTGGCGGGCGATCACATCCGCACGGTTTGGGCCGATAATATCAATGTCTCCCAACCCTGGAACGAATACCCGCGGCCGCTCATGCAGCGTCAGCAGTGGCTTAACCTCAATGGGCTATGGCAGTATGCCATCACCGACAAGGAGGCAGCAAAACCTACCGCTTGGCAAGGTGAGATTTTGGTGCCGTTTTGTGTAGAATCGGCATTGTCGGGAGTTGGCAAATCACTCGATGAGAACCACGCCTTGTGGTATCGCACTACTTTCCAAATACCTAAAAAATGGGACAAGAAACAGCGAGTAATGCTCAACTTCGGAGCCGTCGATTGGAGTGCCGAAGTATGGGTGAATGGAACAAAAGTGGGCGAGCACACTGGAGGCTATACGGCATTCAGTATTGAGGTTACCAATGCTGTGGTTCGCAAAGGCGAAAACGAACTGGTGGTTCGCGTGCTCGATGCCACCGATGTGGGTTACCAACCTTGCGGAAAGCAGCGAAGCAAGGCGCGAGGCATTTGGTATACGCCCGTGAGTGGCATCTGGCAAACCGTCTGGCTAGAACCCGTGCCAACCGCTGCATTCAAGAGCATCGTCTGTACACCCAATCTGAAGGACGGGACGGTGACCGTCAGGACTTGCTGTGACGAGTTACCAGGCAGTAAGACGGAAGTGCGTCTAATGGGTCCTAAAGGCAAAGTGTTGGCAAGCGCCGAGGCCCAATCGTCGCCCGTGCTGACCGTGCCACAGCCTATCAGTTTGTGGACCCCCGACACGCCCAATCTTTATGACATCGAGGTGTTGCTCAAAGATGCCAAGGGGAAAGTGATTGACCGCGTGCGTTCCTACTTCGCCATGCGCGAGTTCGGCATGGCTCGAGACAGCGAGGGATTCATGCGGTTCACGCTCAACGGAAAGCCTATTTTCCAATTCGGACTACTGGATCAAGGATGGTGGCCCGATGGACTCTACACGGCCCCCTCACCCGAGGCGCTCTATTATGACATCGACAAGACCAAGCAATGGGGCTTTAACCTTATTCGCAAGCACGTCAAGGTTGAGCCTGAGCTGTGGTATGCCCATTGCGACCGCGTTGGCATCATCATTTGGCAAGACATGCCCAGTGGAGACTATGAACACGGACAGCCCTGGGACGACTGGGGACACAGCTACTACCGCGGTGCAACCGTCTGCCAGCGAAGCCAGGAGAGCATCAACAATTATTATAAGGAGTGGGGTGAGATTATTGACCAGTTTGGCGCCTTCGGATGCATCGCTTCATGGATACCATTCAACGAGGCATGGGGGCAGTTCAACACCTGGAGCGTGGTCAACTGGACCAAACAGCGCGATCCTTCGCGGCTGGTCAACCCTGCGAGCGGGGGCAACCTCTATTGCTGCGGTGACATTCTGGATGTCCACCATTACCCCGAACCGATGTTCTTCTTCGCCGACCCCGACCGCGTGTTGGTCATGGGCGAGTATGGAGGCATCGGCTATCCGGTGACCGACCACACTTGGGTCAAGAGCGACAAGAATTGGGGGTATGTCAAGTTCGCCAGTTCGCAGGAGGTCACCAACACCTATGTCAATTATGCGCAGATGCTCATCGACCTGGCGCGCGAGCATGGCTACTCGGGAGCCATCTACACCCAGACCACCGACTGCGAGACCGAGGTAAACGGCATCATGACCTATGACCGTCGCGTCGTCAAGATGCAAGAAGACCGCTTGAAAACCATCAACCATCAGGTCATCAACTCATTGAACTAGCACCCAGAACTTCTTAATTCTTAATTCATAATTCTTAATTCGAAAAAGTGTTTGCACCCGACAGTTGGCTCAATGTAGCCATGACATCATTCTGTGACTTCCTGTGGGCCTATTTCCTGATTGGCGCACTCATCTTGTGTGGACTTTATTTCACCATTCGCACACGCTTCGTGCAGTTCACGATGATTGGCGAAATGGTGCGTTTGCTTGCCGATGGTGCAGGGGACAAAAAACACCGACACATCTCGTCGTTCCAGGCGTTCGCAGTCTCGGTAGCCACCCGAGTTGGCACGGGCAATCTGGCGGGCGTCGCAACGGCAATTGCCATTGGCGGACCTGGTTCGGTCTTCTGGATGTGGGTAATCGCGCTTATCGGAGGAGCCACGGCGTTCGTCGAGTCCACGCTGGCGCAGCTTTATAAGCGCCGTCTTGGCGAGTCGTTCATCGGCGGACCGGCATACTATATCCTCCATGGCATGCACTGCCGATGGATGGCGGTGCTCTTTGCCATACTGATCACCCTCACTTTTGGACTCTCGTACAACTCTATCCAGAGCAACACCATCTGCGGTGCGTTGAACCATGCGTTTGGCTTCGACAAACTCATCGTCGGTGTCATCCTTGCTGTCGTGGGCACATTCATCGCCTTCGGTGGCATACGCCGTGTCGCTCGCGTGAGCAGCATCGTGGTACCCATCATGGCAATCGGTTATTTCATCCTCGCGCTGGTGGTAGTGCTGATGAACATCGACAAGATTCCTCATGTCTTCCGCTTGATTATTGACAGTGCGTTCGGACTGGAGCAGTTTGCCGGCGGTGCATTGGGCATCACGATGATGGCGGGCATCAAGCGCGGACTGTTCAGTAATGAGGCGGGTGAGGGTTCAGCGCCCAATGTCGCTGCCACTGCCCAAGTCACACACCCTGTCAAGCAAGGCCTGGTGCAAGCGCTGGGTGTCTATACCGACACGATTCTGGTATGCTCGTGTACGGCTTTCATTATCCTCATCAGCGGACTCTATACTGACCCTAGCCTCAATGGCATCGCTCTCACCCAGAGTGCTTTGAAGAGCGAGATTGGTAGTGCCGGAACCATCTTTATCGCCATTGCGATTTTCCTGTTTGCCTTCAGCAGCATCATTGGCAATTACTATTACGGTGAGGCAAACATACGTTTCCTCACCGACAAACCATGGGCCATTACCGTCTTCCGCATCTTCTCGGGCACTGTGATGGTGCTCTTTGGTGCAGTGGCGAGCCTCGAGTTGGTATGGAACCTGGGCGATGTGTGCATGGCTTTGCTCACCGCCTGCAACTTGGTGGCAATCGCCATATTGGGTCGCTACTCCTTCCGCTTGCTTAAAGACTATCGCAGTCAGAAGCGTGCGGGAATCAAGGATCCAGTATTCCACGCGTCCACAATTCCCGAAGTCATCCCCGACCTCGATACTTGGACCGACTGAAACCGCAAAAAGAGCGTTTACAGCAACTGCCGGGCGATGGCAGCGCAGGCAGCGGCGTCGGCCAAGGCATGGTGATGGTTGCGCATCTCGTAACCACACGCTGCCGCAACGACGTCAAGTGTGTGACTGCGCAGGTGCTGCAGTTTGCGCCGTGAGGCCTGTAGCGTACACAGGAAAGTGTAGTCGGGGTAATCCATTTGATAACAACGCATAACAGCCTTCAGACAGCTCTCGTCGAAGGCCTTGTTGTGCGCTACAAGCGGCAGACCCGCGATGCGTGGCGCTATTTGAGCCCACACATCGGGAAACAGCGGCGCATTGTCGGTGTCACGATGCGAGAGGCCGTGTATCCGAGTGTTCCAGTAATAGTAATAATTGGGCTCAGGCTGAATCAATGAGTAGAACGTATCTACCACAACTCCTCCACGCACCACAACCACACCCACCGAACATACACTTGTCCGTGCGCCATTCGCAGTCTCAAAGTCTATCGCCGCAAAGTCAGTCATTATTCATTATTCATTAACCTAACCCGTTCCAGCAGGTTCCAGATGCCGTCCTCGCTGAGTACGCCTCGTCGCAGGTCGCTAGGCAGCTGTCCTGCTTCATCGGCAGCGAAGTCAGCCTTCCATTCATCACTGCCCAGGTATTGCTCCAGTACTTTGATATCCTCCTTTACCTCCTCGAAATGTCTTTGTGCATGCTCCAACTCATCCACGGCTTGTAGGGCACGATTCAAGCGATTCTCCATCGCAATAATACGCTCAACTTGGAAAGAATTGCCACTATTTGACAAGTGTAAAAAGAAAGCCTTGACCATTTCACACAGCTTCACGGACAGCCGTTCAGCCATGCGTTCCATCGCCACATCCTGCATCCACTGTGGCACCCCGAACAGGGCCTCAGCGATGGCCCCGGCAATGCAACCGATGGTATCGCTGTCGCCGCCTATTGACACGGCATTGCGCACCGCGTCCTCAAAGTCTGTGGCTTGCAGCGCACAAGCGATGGCCTGAGGCACACTGCCTTGGCACGTACCACCGTTGCCCACGTTGTCCATTCCGTTCCAAGAGTAGCGTGGACGTATCTCGTCAATGCTCAACGACAGGTCATAGCCGTAGTCACGTTCAATGCGTTCCTTGATGGTTTCTGCCGTGGCACCATGCCGAGCCAGGAAGATGGCGAGCGCGGTGGCTTGTGCCCCCTTGATGCCTTCGGGATGGTCGTGTGTACATTCAGCCGAGCGCTTGGCGGCATCCAGAGTCTCCTCTTCGGTCTCGAAGAACCACCCGACGGGACTCACGCGCATCGCACTGCCGTTGCCGCAACTTCCGTATGGTTTTGCCAGTCCGCGCTTGCTTCTTTGCACCCAACTCCAGAACCCGGGACCATAACTGCCCTTCGGGTCGGGGTAGGCGAGGGCATAGCGCCAGTAATAGTCGCCCACATCGCCGCCATGAAGCAGCCAGTCGGCAGTCGCGACAGTCAGAACACTGTCATCAGTCGGCTCCATACCGTCGGTAAAGATTTTAAACTCTTTCGTCTTGATATTGTCAAACTCATAAATCGAGCCAACCATATCTCCTATTATCGCTCCTATCATGATCAATTATGAATAAAGAATTTAGATGTTCCCAACACGTTGGAGTAATGCGAGCCTTTGGCTCGTATGAGAGCAACTCTACGTTAACCACCCAACAATACTGCAAAGTTAATGCTTTTTCCTGGAATTTCATTGCGTAGGCCGGAGTTTTTACCTATTTTTGCGCAATCAAAATACTGTATGAAGATGAAAAGAATCATGTCAATCATTGCTTTCGTTGCGACGATGTTTGTGACGTTAGCTTCATGTGGCCAAAATGGCCAACAATACAATCGACCCACTTGTGGCGGACCCGGCATCGGCATCGATACTGTTACTGCCGAAGCCAATACACTACCCTGGCCAGTGACTGACATTGAGCTTGACAGTTTCTATATCTCTTTGCCCGAGGGATGGAAACTGGTTGACAAATTCGACAATGCGCTCAATGTCATGAATGGTACCATCGAGGACGATCTCATCAAAGGGCCCTATGTTACAATCCAAGTCGTTGATGCCGATGGCAACACGCCAGAAACTGTTGTTAACGAGATGGTGACTGGCGCGAATGCCATCGCCCGCGACGATGTCGACATTCTCGGGTACACCTATAAGGTATGCACCTATGTTGAGGACGCCTACAACCACATTCTGCTCGTTCGCAAGCAGAGCAACAAACTCATCAAGTTTGACATCATCAACTCAAACACCGCGAACCCCGATATCCGTTCCATCATCAACCAACTGGAACTGAAGTAAAATAATTGCTCCCTTTCTTCCGTTGTTCTTATGTCTAGAAAAAATGAAGCGAGTAGCCTTATATATCTTTGTGCTCCTGGCGGCGATTGTCACACAGGCGCAGATCAATACCGAGCAGGTGTTGCGCATCGGCCGCAACTCGCTGTACTTTGAGGACTATGTCCTTTCCATTCAGTACTTCAACCAGGTCATCAAGGCGAAGCCCTTCCTTGCCGAGCCGTACTTCTACCGCGCCGTAGCAAAAATCAACCTCGAGGACTACCAGGGCGCCGAGGCCGACGCCACACTCGCCATCGACCGCAATCCGTTCAT
>JAFZAK010000038.1 GCA_017557285.1 Muribaculaceae bacterium | reverse complement strand
GTATTGTTCTGCTCCTCAATGATGAAGTACAGCGGGTCGGTGACGATGGGCATGTCGCGGCTATTGTCCTGCATGTAGAATGCCTCGGTCTTGAGCATGGCAGCCTTAACACCCTCCTCGCTGAGGAACTTGATAAGGGGCTTGTACTTGGGAAGGCCCTTAAAGGCACGATAGAGCAACAATGTACCCTCTTTCTGCTCTTTCTCATCGTCGCTGGCCATCATGCGCTTAGCGTCGACCAAGAGTTTGGTGACCAATTCGCGCTGGGCACGGTATACGCGCTCGACGTTGGGCTTGTAGTCGTTGAACATCTGGTCCTCTCCCTTAGGCACAGGACCCGATATGATAAGAGGCGTACGGGCATCGTCGATCAACACCGAGTCGACCTCATCGACGATGGCATAGTTGTGCATGCGCTGCACCATGTCCTCGGGACGCATCGCCATGTTGTCGCGCAAGTAGTCAAAACCAAACTCACTGTTGGTACCGAAGGTAATGTCGCAGTTGTATGCGGCTCGACGTTCGGGCGAGTTGGGCTGAGTCTTGTCGATACATGCCACCGACAAGCCATGGAACTGATAGAGCGGTCCCATCCACTCGGAGTCACGCTTGGCCAGGTAGTCGTTGACGGTCACCACATGGACACCGTTTCCGGTGAGCGCGTTGAGGAAGACCGGCAGGGTTGCCACCAGTGTTTTACCCTCACCCGTCGCCATCTCGGCAATCTTGCCTTGATGCAACACGGTACCACCAATGAGCTGGACATCGTAGTGTATCATGTTCCAGACGGTCTCGTTGCCGCCAGCCACCCAATGGTTGTGGTAGATAGCTTTATCACCGTCAATCTCGACGAAATCCTTGCCCTCGGCCGCCAAGTCACGGTCCATCTGCGTGGCTGTGACCACGACAGTCTCGTTCTGTGCAAAGCGCCGGGCAGTCTCCTTGACAATCGAGAATACTGCGGGCAGGACCTCGTTGAGCTTGTCCTCCAACACTTCGAGGATTTCTTTCTCAATCTTATCCACCTTTTCCCACAGCGGTTCGCGCTTGTCGTAGTCGAGTGTTTCGATTTCTTCCTTGATGCGTGTAATCTCGTCACGCTTTCCCTGCACGGCGTCGCGCAGTTGTTGGCGGATGTCGGTGGTGCGCTGTCTCAGGGCATCGTTGTCGAGTTGTTCAATCTCGGGGTAGATGGCCTTGATGCTCTCGACCACGGGCATCAGTTTCTTGAGGTCTCGGTCCGACTTGGTACCGATGAGTGATTTCAGAAAATCTCTAAATCCCATATTATTATAAATTGAGAATTGAGAATTGAGAATTGAGAATCACTTGGGGGTATTCTCGCTTCTCGGTTCTCGCTTCTTGTTTCTGTTTTGTGCAATCAAGCTGCAAAGGTACGAAATAATTAGGAATTACGCCTATTAATCATCAAAAAATTGGCTGAGCGCAGCGCTGGTAGTGCCATGAGCGGGAAAAATGCAGGGTTCGCGACCTGTGGCAACCAGTACCACGCGAGCGCCAACAAGACGATGACCACGAGGTTGATCCAATGGTAGCCCATCAACACCCTTTTTGCGCCCGAGAACCATACTGCGACCGCCGGGAAGAGCATGAACGGGTTTGCCCAAAATGCGTTGTAGTTGGGCCATGTCGCCTCGCGCACAGAGCAAAACATGAGGAAAAACAACACACATCCTGCCAATCCATAGAGTGCGAAAAGAATGGTGTCGAACCATCGCGTTACCTTGCGTCGTCGCAAGTCACGTATCGTGATTGCCACCGTGATAGCCAACAGTACGCATGCTACTGCCATGGGGGTGCGCCACCAGGGTGTGGGCGGCAATACGGTGCCCTGTTCACTGCCATCTACCATTACCTGCGTGTCAATTACCAGCGGTTGGGTCTTGCCGTCGCGGGTAACGGTGGCATTGTCATAGGCCTGCATCAGCGCCATGGGGATGAACATGCGCTGCCGCTCGTCGAGTGGCTTGTCCAATCCCGGTCCTAGCACCAAATCTATTCCAAACTGCTCCCAAGGATAATTGGCGGTGTAATGTGACATCATGTCACGATAGGTGACAAAATCGGTCATCGGGGCATAGTGCAAGCTGTCGCCCAAAGCCATCTCGATGATGTCGCGTGGTCGTGTGGAACAGTTGTCGCCAAGATATTGGTAACAATAGGTATTATTTCCTGGTAATGAGTTGATTACGAGATAGTCGCGCACCGCACGCGCCTGCTGTTGCGTCAGGTTGAGCTGCTGCTCAATCATACGACGCCCGTCCATGCCATAGGTGGCGAGGTTGGGCGGCAACACGCCACACATATACTCTGCATCGCCTCGAACAAAACGGTAGACAAAGTTTGGTGTCTTGAAATCAAACACTCCGTAGTTGTAGTAATAATCGTGTTTACCTTGAGTGACCCTCAGGTCGGTGTGTCCATATACTGCAAACACCTCGTCACCAGGATAGAAGGTCACGAGTTTGACAACGATAGAGTCTTCTTGTTTCACAGTGTCGTTGAGCATCGGGACGCCTTGTGCTGTCGCCGCCAGGCCCAATAGCGCCACGGTGAGCAAAGTCCAAATATTTCGGTTCAACAAATGATGTGTCATAACAAAATTATTCTTGCAACAATAGTGCCAAATATTTTTGGTAAAAAAAACGACAAAATCTTTTATAATTAAAAAAAAATCCTTACCTTTGTGAGTTGAATAAAAATGGAACCTAAGATTTAACGCTTATGTTACGCAAGATATCGCTGATTATCGCCTTTTTGGCATGTGGTGCGCTGACTAGTTGGGGCGCACAACAAGTTGTTGTGATGGATGCCGATCATGGCACAGTCTCGGTCGACAATGCTACCGTCAGTGGCGGCGATGTGGTTACCATTACCCTTGATCCACAGCCTGGGTATACCACCACTGCTGCCGACATCCGTGCCGAAGTTACCATCGACCCTGGTCTTGGTCATGCTCCCCAGCGCGTGCCACAAGTGGGCCAACTGCTTGAACTTACCGAGGTGACCGCTGGCGAAACCTACACCTTCGTCATGCCCGAAGAGCCCTACAATGTTCAGGTCAGCGCGACTTTCCGCGCCATTAACTACTCCATCAACATTGTCAACGAGGGCAATGGCGAGGCGCAATGCGAACAAGAAACAGCGACGGTAGGTGAGGTCATCACCCTGACCATCGTACCCGGAAATGGTTATACCTTAGAGTTGCTCACCATCATTGATGACGGAGGAAACGAGATTGCCTATGAGCCTGTTTCAGATAGCACCTACACCTTTAAAATGCCTGCGGGCAATGTCACAGTAACCGCAAAGTTTGTACAGAGCAGCCCAACCGCCCTCGATGATGTGAGGCTAGCCACTACCAGTGTCACACATTACTACGACCTGAGCGGACGTTACCTGGGCACAACCCTACCTCCTGGCCACGGAATCTGTATCACCCAAGACGGCCGCAAACTGTTGCGGTAACGAGAAACAATCACTGCGGCGAAATCGCCGCAGTGATTGTTTTATTAGGAGGAGTGTTTAAACCATCATTTTCCTAGCATTGCGTTGATGACGGCATTGACATCTGAGATGTCTATCTTGCCGTCGTTGTTCATGTCGCATGCCGCTACCATCTCGGCCTTGCCAAGCATCATGTTGATGACTGCGTTGACATCGCTGATGTCGACGAGGCCGTCGCCATTCGAGTCACCCGGCACACTAGGCGTGGGAGGCTCTGGAATATTGGGCGTGACACCGCGACCAATCTTATAGACCGCCATGCCGTTGTAGCACTTGAACGTGAAGAGCGTAACACAGGGGAATCCGCCCTCCTCGCCATACTTCACACTGAAGCAATGAGCACGGATACCACCATCAGATACCTTACCGAGCGAGTCAGCAGGAATCTGCCAGTACTTCTGCATACCTTCAAAGGTCAGGCCCTCGCCCATCTCGCAGATATTTGCCTGGCATCCATGTCCATCACCCGAATACTGCGCCTTGGAGTAAACGACAAAGTGACGGCCTTCAAGCTCAAACTCGGTGATGCCGTTCGTTCCCGATTCGGGAATCAATTCGGGATCAACGCCTTCAAAAGAGTCCACAATTGTTCCTTCCAAACTATAGAGTGCCGGCGGTACAGAGAAACCGTCAACATAGAACAATTCGCCATCATAGTTATCAGGATCATTTGGGTCATAAAGCATCTTGACCGTGGGTGCCGTGCCCCATGCAGTCTGGTTCTCGGGATAATAATCGATGATATCCAGATAGGTGTCACCATCGAATCCGCCTTCCCAGTTCTCCCATGTGTCGCCTTGCTCGGCATGCCAACGATAGAGCAACGAACTGTTGGCGGCTGCCGCCATGACCGTACAACCGGCTTCCTCCAGGGTGATGTCACCCAGCACGTCACAATAGTCGATACGTTGTGGCGAGTCCGAGTCCTTGGTGAAGGTTGTCAACTGGGTCAACTCACCGGTATCGGTATTGAGGCTATAGAACGGTTGGTCGTTGGTCAACTCAGACGTATAAGGAGTGATCCAAATGTGTCCAAAATTGTCCACGCCGATGCAGTTAATACACAACAAGGTTCCCAGAGGATTTCCATTGAGGGAGACCTCCAGCGGCTCCAGTTCAGTTCCATCTTCAACCTTGAAACGATAGATAAGCGATGACACCAATGTATCACTACCGTTAATGATTGATTTAGCCTCGCTACGCGCGACATAAATGATGTCGTCAACCATGACAGCAGTACGCGCCTTGGTGTTGCAAGCTTCCAAGCCGGTAAATGCATCGCCGGCATGTACACGGTCAAGAATCCAGACATTAGCAATGTTAATGTCATTGACTGGCTCATACAACTGGTTGTCGATGATGGCCGAAGCGCTCATCGCCATCATCGCCGCCGTAGCGGCAAAAAGTAAGAATTTTTTCATAACAATATAATTTTAACGATACTATTTTCCTAGCATGAGATTGATGACAGCGTTGACATCGGCAATGTCAACATTGCCATCACCATTAATATCGGCGGCGGGCACACTCGCTGTCTTACCTAGCATCATGTTGATGACCGCATTGACATCGGCGATGTCAACTATTCCGTCACCATTTACATCACCTTGCACAGCCTCGCGATAAGTGTAGGTCATCACTGCCGAGTAGTCGGTGTATTGTGCTGCCGAGCCCGTAGCGATGGTGGAGTAAGCAAAGCGAGTGCGCACATAGTAGAGCGTGCCGTCCACCTGCCTGCCAGTTCCCGTGATGCTCTGCAGTTCGACCGAGCTGAACGAGCCATCGGTGACGGTTCCTTTGTAGGTCGAACGCGTAGGGAATGTACTATTGGCACTGATTTCCACACGTAATGAGCCAATACCCTCCTCGGGCTTCACTTGAATGCGCGAAGTACCGTAGAGCGTGCCTCCGCTGGCAGCGGGCACCACCATCGTGGGCACGGGAGGAATGACTTCCACCGTGCGGAACGAGATGACGGGCGACTGCTCGGTCTGACCACCCTGCGTGGCTGTCAGGCGTGCGTAATAGGTTGTCGCTCCCGCCAACTTATAGGCCGGCACAGAATGGCTGGCCTCGGTGGTGGTAACGCTATACTTGACACTGCTCATGTTGGCATTGGTCGATAATTCGAGCAGATAACTTGTGCCGTCACCCATGTTGTTCCAGGTGATGGTGGGCGTGAGGCTCACGTCGGTGGCGTTGTCACTGGGTGAGGTGATTGAAATGGCGCCAAGGACAAACGAGCGCAGGTCGCTGGCGTTGTCCCACAGGTTGACTCCTCGCGCCACCACGCGCCACTAGTAACGCTGACCCAGGGTGAGTCCCTGCAAGGCAGTAACAGGCAAGCTCGTCTCAGTGAGTTCGACACGAGTCACCGGTTGTGTCATGGCGGCATCGCCATAGACCTCGATGGTGAACATCGATGCTCCCGGTGCGTTCCATCTCAAGTATCCCAAGCGCGACACGTTCTCGCCATCGGCCGGCGCGGTAATGACGGGTTTTGGCGCTTGTTGTGCAGTGGCACCCAACATGACCGGGGCATACTCATTCTCCCAGCGGTCGAGGATAGTCACAGCAAAACGGTAACCCGAACGGTGCGCCACGTCAATGCCATAGGCGGGACTATATGTCACACCCAAGATGTATTCGGCTTGGCAATGAAACTGTGCGTCGTTCACGTCATCGGGGATGGCATACACCACATAGCGGACATTGTCGGCGGGATTCCAGCGAAGCGAGTCGCCATCGCGACGCACATTGCTCACGGCAGTATAGGTGCCTTCGGGCTTGAGCCATCCTGGAGAGGGGCACAAAGAGGGTGTTGTGAACACGTTTTGCTTCAGGTAGTGCCGCAGTTGCACGGTGCGTCCATTCAGAACCTGGCTGAAGCTTCGCCAAGTGGCGTACTTGAAGTAAATCATGCCATAGATGCCACTGAGCATGGCCTGTCGCATGACATTGACTTGCAACACATACTCGTCCAGGCTCCAACTAGACGACGGATTATCGGTAGCATAGCCACTGATGTAGACATGACGGTTGAACTTATTCCCAACCATTCCCCACCAGGTGGTCACCTCGTCGTAGTTACCGGCGGTGTTCCAATAGACCTGGGGCGAGATAAAATCGATGGTACCACGACTGATCCACGCCATCGGGTCGCTATAAATCTGGTTGTACTGCCAGTCGCTGCCTGGGCTAGGATCTACGCCATATTGCGCGGCGACCGTCGGGCTGCTGCACGCCACGCC
>JAFZAK010000037.1 GCA_017557285.1 Muribaculaceae bacterium | reverse complement strand
GGCGACCATGCCGATAATCCATCCTCCTCTTGTAGTCCTCGTAGGTGAATTCCCGCATTACGACCCGCGCTCCGTCCATCCGTTCCAGTACCAGCGACGGGTGTTGGATGCCGTTGAACATGTTGGTTTTCACAGTCGTGTAGTGGTTCATGTCTTCAAAGGTCAACCTGTCGCCCGCCTTCAGCGGTTCAGCGAAGCTCCAGTCGCCCACGTAGTCACCACTCAGACAGGAGTTACCGCCAATGCGGTATGTCGGCTTGGTGCGGTCCACCTCGGGCAATGATTGGCTGATGCGCGGTTGGTAGGGCATTTCTAGGCAGTCGGGCATGTGGCAAGCAAACGACACATCGACGATGGCGGTGCGAATACCGCTGTTCTCCACCACATCCACAACACTCGCTTCCAAGTCGCCAGTCTGCCAACAGAATGCGCTGCCAGGCTCAAGGATGACTTCCAAATTGGGGTGGCGCTGCTTGAACGCTTTGAGCAACCCAATCAGGTGCTCCACGTCATAGTCCGCGCGCGTCATCAGGTGACCGCCGCCCATATTCAGCCAGCGTAGACCATCAAGATATTGCCCAAACTGATCCTCTACAGCATCAAGCACCTTCGCCAGGTCGTACGACGTTGACTCGCACAAAGCGTGGAAATGCATACCCTCGATGCCGTCGGGTAGGGCGGTCAGCTGGTCGGCCGTCACACCAAACCGAGAACCAGGACAGCAAGGGTTGTAAATGTCGGTCTCTATCACCGAGCACATCGGATTGATGCGCAGCCCACAACTGATGCGGTGAGTGCCCTCTTCGGCATTGTGTGCGGCAATGCGGTCAGCAAAGCGGCGGAACTGTTCCACCGAGTTGAAGGTAATGTGCGAACTGCCCTGCATGAACTGCTCGATGGTCTCGTCGGTGTAAGCCGGGCAGTAGGTATGAGCAAGGCACTCTAACTCATCGTTGGCGAGCAACATCTCGTTGACTGAACTTGCCGTCGAACAGATGCCATACTCCCGAAAGATGGGGAACGTGCGCCATAGCGCGTTGGCCTTGAATGCCATGATTATCTTCACATTGGCTTCACGGCTCACGCGAAGGATTATGTTGAGGTTGCGGCGCAACTTCTCCTCGTACACGATATAATAGGGTGTCTTCATAGACTGCAAAAATAGTGCAAATCGAGAGAATTACAAAATAAAAGACGAAGTATTTTATTTATAACGCACAATTCGCACGTTTTTTTCAGTTTTTCGCCAAATATTTTTGCCACTCCCACCAAGAATCCTTAATTTTGCCAAATGAATTAGAAGACGGAAGAGACAAGACAAATGAAATTTAGACTCAATGACATCATGGCGATGCAAACGCCATTCTACTATTACGACACGCAGCTGTTGCGCGAAACCTTAGACCAACTCAAGCGGCATGCCCAAGGACTGCCCGCAGTCATACACTATGCCGTCAAGGCTAACGGCAACCCGCGCATCCTCAAGGAGATAGCTGATGCGGGACTCGGTGCTGACCTGGTCAGCGGAGGCGAGATCAAGGCGGCCCTCGCAGCCGGATTTGACCCGCAGATGATGGCATACGCTGGGGTGGGGAAGACCGATTGGGAAATTCGCCTGGGACTGGACCAGAAGATTGGCTGCTTCAATGTAGAGTCAGTCCCCGAGATGGACGTCATTAACCAACTCGCCCTCGAGGCGGGACGCATGGCACCCATCGCTATCCGTGTCAACCCCGATATCGACGCCCATACACACCGATACATCACCACCGGCACTGCTGAGAACAAGTTTGGTATTACCCTCGAGGATCTTCCTGCTGTCATCGACCATGCCATCGCGCTGCCGCACATCCATCTGCGCGGACTGCATTTCCACATCGGGTCGCAACTCACGCTCATGGAGCCATACCGCATGCTATGTGACAAAGTCAATGAACTGCAGGACTACTATGAGCAACGAGGCGTGCGCTTCGAAATCATCAATGTCGGTGGCGGACTTGGCATCGACTATGACAACCCCGACAAGCACTCCGTGGCCGATTTCGAGCAGTATTTTGCAGTCTTCAAGCAGCACCTAAATCTGCGACCTGGCCAGCAGCTGCACTTCGAACTGGGTCGTGCAATCATCGCTCAGTGCGGCTCGCTCATCAGCCGCGTCCTCTACGTCAAGCGCAACCGTGACAAGAGCTTCGTTATTCTTGATGCCGGCATGACCGACCTCATCCGCCCTGCGCTCTACGAAGCGCACCACCAAGTCCAGAACCTTACCAGCGTTGCCACTGAGCAGGACATCTATGACGTTGTAGGCCCCATTTGCGAGTCCAGCGACGTGTTTGCCCGCAACTTCTCGCTGCCCATCACTCAACGTGGCGACCTTATCGCTATCCGCTCAGCCGGCGCCTACGGCGAGTCTATGGCCTCCACCTACAACATGCAACCCCTCCCCCCCGCCCACTTCTTGTAGGAACGTGTCGTAATCCCATCGGTCATGTATGCCGCGGCTCTGTCGCGGCCAAAAACTAAACCTCTCCCCAATGAAGTGACCCCAAAAAGTTGGACGGGTTAAATATTATTG
>JAFZAK010000036.1 GCA_017557285.1 Muribaculaceae bacterium | reverse complement strand
GATTCCCTGCCCCACCCGCGAGCAGCGCATCGAGCAGGTGCGTTATGTGTCTAACCTTTGCCGTGCCTTCGGTGTTGCCGAGCCCAAGATTGCGCTCATCCACTGCAGCGAGAAGGTGAACGAGAAGCACTTCCCGTTCACCGTCGAATATCGTGAGTTGGTCCAGATGTGCCAGGACGGCGAGTTCGGTCCCTGCGTGGTCGACGGTCCGCTTGACGTGAAGACCTCGTGCAACCTGCACAGCATGGAGACCAAGGGCATCAATTCGCCCATTCATGGCGAGGCCGACGCGGTCATCTTCCCCGACATCCAGGCCGGTAATGTGTTCTACAAGACTTTGACCCTATGGGCTCACGCAGAGACCGCCGGTATCCTGCAAGGTCCCAGCGCGCCTGTTGTTACCCCGTCGCGCAGCGATAGCGGCGAGTGCAAGTACTACAGCCTAGCCGTGGCTTGCATGGCGTAAAATCAATGCATAATGCACAATGCATAATGAATAATGAATTGCCAGACTGTAATTCTTAATTCTTAATTTTCAATTCTTAATTAAAAAATCAATGCATATACTAGTTGTAAATCCTGGCTCGACTTCGACCAAGATTGCCGTTTTTGACAACGAAAAAATAATCTTCAAGAAGAGCCTTTCGCATCCCGTTGAGGAGATTGCACAGTTCAAGGCCATCACCGACCAGTATGAGTGGCGCAAGCAACTCATTGTTGAGGAGGTGAAGAATGCAGGTATTCCATTCGATTTCGCCGCTGTGGTAGGCCGTGGTGGCCTATTGAAGCCCATCCCTGGTGGCGTGTATCGTGTGAACGAGCAGATGATGCACGATGTTCGCACGAGCGAACACAGCCACGCCAGTGACTTAGGTTGTCTTATCGCCCACGAGATTGCCAAGGACATTCCTGGCTGCCAATGCTTCATCGCCGACCCCGTCGTGGTGGACGAGCTCTGCCCGTCGGCCCGCGTTTGTGGTTCACCGCTGATGGAACGTCTGAGCATCTGGCACGCGCTGAACCAGCGCGCCATTGCCCGCCGTTTCGCCAAGGAGCAGGGCAAGCGCTACGAAGACTTCAATCTGATTGTGGTGCATCTGGGTGGCGGCGTCTCGGTTGCCGCTCACGAGCATGGTAAGGCCGTGGACGTGAACAACGCGCTGGACGGCGAGGGACCTTTCGGTCCCGAGCGTGCCGGAACGCTTCCCGCCAGCGGACTTATCCGCTTGTGTTTCAGTGGCAAGTACACTGAGGCCGAGTTGCTCAAGATGGTCAGCGGCAAGGCTGGTCTGGCTGCTCTGCTGGGCACCAACGACATGCGCGAAGTGGAACGCAGCATCAACGAGGACCACGACGAGAAGGCTACGCTCTACACCGACGCGATGATCTATCACATCGCCAAGGCAATCACTGCTGAAGGTGCTGTACTCTGCGGTAAGGTCGATGCCATCCTCATCACTGGTGGCATGGCTCGTTGGGGATACCTGGTCGAGGGCTTGAAGCAGCGCTGCGGCTGGATGGCGCCCATCCACTGCTATCCTGGCGAGGACGAGTTGGAGGCTCTTGCTCTAAACGGACTGGACGTGCTCACAGGTGCCGTCGAGGCTAAGGAGTACAAATAATGCACAATGCATAATGCACAATGCACAATGACAGGGGCGAAAACGCCCCTGTTTTACCATTAAAGAGAAAGATGAAACGGATTGTATTGATTGCTCTGGCGGCCATGCTGGCTGCGGTGGCGTGGGCGGTGGACTTTGACCGCTACTTTTGTGATGCGACGCTGAGACTGGACTATGCCTTCGCGGGTGATGTGAACAAGCAGGAGATTTATGTGGACCAACTGTCGCGGTTGCCGCGGTGGTGGGGCCGACGTGTTCGGCTTGACGAACTGCCCGCCGCTGGCGATGGCACTATTACGGTGCGCGACCACAAAAGTGGCGAGGTGATTTACCTGCACTCGTTCTCTAGTTTGTTCCAGGAATGGCTCTCGACCGCCGAAGCGAAGATGGTACGCAAGTCGATGGAGAACGTGTTCCTGGTACCTATGCCCCGCGACACGGTGGACATCACCATCGAACTGCGTGACCCACACCACCGCACCACAAGTTCGTTGACTCATCAGGTCAATCCGAACGACATCCTCATCGCGCATCGTGGTGAGCAGAATGTGACACCCTATGTCACGTTGCAGCAAGCCGCCGACACGTTGCACTGCATCCACATTGCTTACGTTGCCGAGGGCTATACCGAAGCCGAGATGCCGCAGTTTCTGGAACACTGCCACGAGGCAATGGACGCCTTGTTCCATCACGAACCGTTCAAGGCGCTGCGCGACCGGTTCAATATTGTAGCGGTGCTGAGCGCTTCGCACGATAGCGGCGTGAGCGACCCCGGTGCAGGCAAATGGCTTGATACCGCGCTGGGTTCGCACTTCGACACCTTCTACAGCAAGCGATACTTGACCACACTACACCTCAAGCAACTGCACAACGTGCTCGCAGGTATTCCCTACGAGCACATCATCATCCTCGCCAACACCGAGCATTATGGCGGTGGCGGTATCTACAACAGTTATAATCTGAGTTACACGCGCGGCAATCGTTTCCGCCCTGTAGTTGTTCATGAGTTTGGGCACAGTTTCGCTGGCCTGGGCGATGAGTATCCCTATGGCGACGATGACCCACGCTATTTCGCCGATGTCGAGCCCTGGGAAGCGAACCTGACCACGCTGTGCGACTTCTCCAGCAAATGGGCCGATATGATTGACGAGTCCACGCCCTGCCCCACCCCTGAGAGGGATCAGGAGTCAGGGCTCGCTAACGCGAGCAGTCAGGAGGCAGTGGATAGCACGCTGGTGACACGCCGTGTGGGATTGTTCGAGGGCGGCGGTTACCTGAGCAAGGGCGTGTATCGCCCCGTGCAGGACTGCCGCATGCGAACCAACGAAGTTCCTGAGTTCTGCCCCGTGTGTCAACGCGCCATCCGACGGCTTATTGAGTTTTATACTAACTGAGAGAATTCATCGGAACCCCAAAATAGCCACCACTGAAAAATGGTGGCTATTTTGTCGTTGCGAGATTATTCTTCATCCGTCACCACTGTTATCTCGTCGATTTCGTTGATGTCGAAAGTCTTGTCACCTATCTTCAGTTGATTGCCCTCGAATGTCATTTTCCCCGTTTCATTGGTTGGGAACCGATAGGTCAGATTGCCCACCTTGACATTCATGATCTGTGTAGTGGTATTGTGGCGTGACTGTGCGAATAGCCAGTCAAGTCGTTCGTCGGTGTAGCTGTTCTCGCATGTCATGGGGTGTGTCCATCCATCTTCAACGTCCAAGATGATAGTCCCCCCTGCTTCGTTGACTTCGGTCATAAAGTTCTCCACATCCTCAATAGACATCAACGCATCAGCCGTGCCCATGACGGTGCGAACGGGCGTTGTCGCGACGTTGGCAGCATTCTGCCCCGTGGGGTTTCCAGCCACAGGCATAGCGGCGGCATAGAAATTTGGGTTGTTGCCCAACTGACACCACGTGCCAGTTCCTCCCATCGACCCTCCTATGACATAAATGCGGTTTTCATCTACTTTCCCAGCATTGACATAACTCTTGAGCAATTCGATCAACACCCTGCGCAATTGCCCCGTCCATCCTCCCCCCGTAGGACACTGGGGTACGATAAAGATAGCCGGCACATTGTGATTGGACAGATACTGATAGACTACGGAGACAGCACGTTCGTTCAATTGTTTCTCATTGTCATCTCCCCGCGAGCTGCCGCCATGCAGATAGAGAACCATCACCGGCTGGATTGCGGCTGTGACACCAATCTCCGCGACACGATATGGCAAAGTCTGATTGGCTAGGGAGAACGAGCCGCTATCGAAGTGGCTAGTGATGTCCTGAGCATTCACAGCGATGCCTGCCGTCAGTAAGACAGCAGACACGCACACATTCAACAGACTAAGTTTCATTAATTGATTACTTGCGATGTTGTTTGCGGTGGCCACGTTTTCCTTGACCGTCCTGACGGTGTCTGGCCAGCCGCTTCATCGACTGCCGTTCTAGTTTGTAGGCACGCTCTATCTGCACCTGTGATAAGAACTTGCTGTACTCCTTGTAGTACTTCTCGCGGATTTTCAGAACCTTTTCGTTACGATCAAATCGTTCCTTGATAGCCTTTTCGCTCTCTGCCTCAGTACTGGCAGTACGCTGGTGGCGCCCCATCCGCGGTCCTAAAGCCCAAATCTCCTTTTGACAAGCGCAAAAGGTATTGACATACTTTTGCGTGGTCATCTCGTCGAGTGCTAGCTCGTGAGCAATGTGCTTTGCCTGTTTCTCGGCCAGTTGTTCGCGGCTCAGTCTCTGCTGCTCGGCATCTTGTGCCGAGACAGTGATGCCGCAGTTGAGAATTGCGATGGTTGCCACCATCATTACTAATAGTCTCTTCATAATTCTTGATCTTGTTGTAATTCTTCAATATATTCGTCTTCCTCATAGAGTGCGAGCAGGAAATCCTGATCATCGTTCGAGAGGTTGTTGAAAGCCAACTCCACACTAGCGAAGTCATCGACTGGTGTCGTGTCAGCCTTAGGTATCACCGCACGCACGACAAAGAACAGGGCTACAGCGGCTGCAGTGGCTAGCAGAGAGCGTATGGCAATGGTGACAACCTTTTTTCGGTTTTTACCGGGATTCGCCTTTTCCTTCTTTGCCGCGACTTCTTGCATCACGTTCTCTTCGATGGTGTCAAAGAAACCGTCAGGCACGGTATACGGCATTCGTTTGCCTACACTATTGAAGTCAAAAGTATTGTCCATATCTTTAGTCGTTTTCGTTCATGTACTTGATAATCTTCTCTTTGGCATGATGATAGTTGGCCTTGACATTGGCTGCCGTAGCACCTGTCACGGTGGCGATTTCGTCATAGGACAGTTCGTCGTAGTAGCGGAGGTTGAATGCCAATTGCTGCTTTGCGGGCAGATGTAGGATGGCTTGCTGCAGGCGTGCTGCCAGCGCGTCACCATCATCGTAGTATTCATCCGCCTTGAGGCTGAGCAATTCGGCAGTGGAATCTTCCAGCGAGAGCATGGTGGCTTTTTTCTGCCTTCCTAGCAACCTCAAAGCCTCGTTGGTGGCAATGCGGAATAGCCAAGCCCTAAGCGAGTTTTCCTCGCTATGCTGGTTGAATGACCTGAAGATGCGAATGAATGCCTCCTGCGTGGCATCCTGAGCGTCATCGTGATTCACCACCAATCGGCGGATGTGCCAGTAAAGCGGTTCCTTGTAGTTCGCCATGAGCAGACGGCAGCCTCGTTCGGCATCCTCTCGCATCGCCTGGATGATGTCATTGTCAGTTACTGCCATCTGCATCTTTTCTGTGGGTTCATTTCAATCGTTGTTCTGTTATAAAGACCCTCTATATGCCAAGAAGTAAAAAATGCCCCACACTTTTTCTTAATCGGTCATTAGTTATAAAGTGTAGCCGTTAGTGCACTAAGACCCTTTTCGAAAAGGATAAAAAACACAGCCACCTTGAATCAGTTCAAAGTAGCTGTGATTGTTATCTTTAATTCTGTTATTCTTCGTCTTGGCCGGCGGCTTTGGCGCGGCGCTTGCGCTCGAGTTCGTCGAGGATGATCTTGCGCATGCGAATGTGAGATGGGGTAATCTCGACGTACTCGTCGGCCTTGATGTATTCAAGGGCCTCCTCGAGGCTGAAAACGATGGGCGGTACGATGTGCATCTTCTCGTCTGAGCCACTGGCGCGCATATTGGTGAGTTTCTTGCTCTTGGTGACGTTGACTGCGAGGTCTTTCTCCTTGGCATGCTCACCGACTACCTGGCCGGCATAGACCTCCTCCTGCGGGAAGATAAAGAAGCGTCCGCGGTCCTGGAGTTTGTCGATGGCGTAGGCGAAAGCCGTGCCACCCTCGGTAGCGATGAGCGAACCATTGGTGCGGCGGGTAATCTCGCCCTTCCATGGCTCAAACGCCAGGAATCGGTGCGCCATGATGGCCTCTCCAGCACTGGCGGTGAGGACGTTGGTGCGCAGTCCGATAATGCCTCTTGACGGAATCTTGAACTCGAGGTGGATACGGTCGTTCTGTGTTTCCATGGATGTCATCTCGCCGCGGCGGCGGGTGACCATGTCAATCATCTTGCTAGAGTACTCCTCGGGGACGTTGATGGTGAGCACCTCGATGGGCTCGCACTTGACACCGTCAATCTCCTTGATGATGACTTGCGGTTGTCCCACCTGCAGTTCATATCCCTCACGTCGCATCTCCTCGATGAGCACGCTCAGGTGCAGCACGCCACGCCCGAAGACGAGCCATGCGTCCTCGTTGGGAGTGCGCTCGACGCGCAGTGCCAGGTTCTTGTCCAACTCGCGCATCAGGCGGTCATAGATATGTCGTGATGTGACATACTTGCCATCCTTTCCGAAGAACGGCGAGTCGTTGATGGTGAAGAGCATCGACATGGTGGGTTCGTCGATGGCGATGCGCGGCAGTGGGTCGGGATTGGCGAGCAGAGAGACGGTATCGCCAATCTCAAAGCCTTCAAGACCAACGATTGCGCAGATGTCGCCGCATCCCACTGTGTCGACGTGTTTCTGCCCCATTCCCTCAAAGGTGCGCAGTTCCTTGACCTTCTGTCGTGAGACGGTCCCGTCCTTCTTGCAGAGACCGACCTCCATGCCGTCCTTGAGTTCGCCACGATGCACACGGCCCACAGCGATGCGACCGACATAGCTGCTATAGTCTAGCGAGGTGATGAGCATCTGCGGCTCGCCTTCGTTGTAAGCGGGCTCGGGGATATGCTCGATGATGGCATCAAGTACGGCGGTGATGTTGTCGGTAGGCTCTTGCCAGTCGAGACTCATCCAGCCGTTCTTGGCACTACCGAAGACAGTGGGGAAATCTAACTGGTCCTCAGTTGCGTCGAGGTTGCACATGAGTTCGAACACCTGCTCCTGCACCTCGTCGGGGCGACAATTGGGTTTATCTACCTTGTTGATGACCACGATGGGCTTGAGTCCCAGTTGCAACGCCTTTTGTAGCACGAAGCGGGTCTGTGGCATGGGGCCCTCGAAGGCATCGACCAGCAACAAACATCCGTCCGCCATGTTCAACACGCGCTCCACCTCACCACCGAAGTCGCTATGCCCCGGGGTGTCAATGATGTTAATCTTGTATCCATTGTAGTTGATGGACACATTCTTCGAGAGGATAGTGATGCCTCGTTCGCGCTCCAGGTCATTGCTGTCAAGGATCTGGGTACCCATGTTCTGGTTGTCGCGGAAGAGGTTTCCTGCTGCGAGCATCTTGTCGACCAGTGTTGTCTTTCCGTGGTCGACGTGAGCTATGATGGCGACGTTTCTTATCTGTTGCATATAGGTGTTTCTTGAAAAAATCGTGCAAAGGTACGAAGAAGTTATCAGTTATCAGTTGTCAGTTGTCAGTTTTTTATTGAGAATTAAGAATTTTCTGTAAGACTTCGACCATAAATGTTAAAAAAGTGATTTGATGCAACAAATGTGCCATGTCGGTTGTCAATATAATGATGTCCGCACCCCAAGAAATTGAAACCACTGTTCTCGTTGAGAGATGCCGTCAAGGCGACATGGATGCCTTGCGCCTGCTGTATTCCGGCTTATACCCACGTTTGCTGGACACTGCACGGCGCTATGTTGAGAACGATACGGCTTATGATGTGGTGCACGATTCCATTTTGATGGCGCTGACATCTTTAGACTCACTGCACGACGACAGTAAGATTGAAGCATGGCTGACACGCATCGTTCGTAATATGGCTCTCAACCACATCAAGCACGAGCAGGTCATACAGACCGTGCCACTTGAGGCTGTGCAAGACGCTATTCCAGACGAGATACCCGATGAACCTCTCATCCCTCTTGATGTGCTTATGAGGATGGTCAGGCATCTGCCCAATGGCTATGAGCAGGTGTTCCGCTTACGCACTCTGGCTGGTTTGAGCCACGATGAAATCAGTCGCCGCCTGGGTATAAGCAGCAGTACCAGTCGGTCGCAATACACTCACGCCCGTCGCATGCTACAAAACATGTTGAGACGTTACTGGGCGTTAGTGCTATTGGGGTTGCTCGCTCCGCTGACCTATTTCTTGATCAATTATCAACCCGACCGGCCTCGCACTAGCCAACCACAGCCATCGGCTCAACATAACGGCAAATGCGACACGCCAATTCTTCAACCAGCGCCCGCTGAAGAACCATTGTTTGCACCCATTGTTGCAGAACGCGATATTCCTGCACTGGCATCTACGGTCGATAGTGTCGACTCGGTTGCAGTCGCCGATTCGTCCTTAATAACCCCATCGCTCAGCATGAAGCATTTGGCACTTGACCTGCCGTGGAATTATATGCCGACTGCCGTTCCCTCCTATCTGCCCAATATAAATGTGGTGAGACCTGCCGATGTGAAGCACAAACGAGGACGTGTGCAACTGCATCTGGCCTATGGTGGAGCGCCCGCAGCTACATCAACTACAGTCGACAACTTCCTTTCGTTCATCAACTTTGTAGAAGGTGGCACGCAGCGCAACGTACGCATCTACACGTGGAAGGACTATGCCGAGTATCTCAAATCTAACTCCGCATATATGGATACGGTTGAATCAAAGATTATGAACCAAATCATCGAGCAACACACCGACACGATTCTAAGTGATCCAGTTGATATCACAAGTGGAAATGGTGAGGTTATCTATGATTCCACACCATTGAGCGAGGTCAAGCATCATGAGCGGCCACGCACCTATATGCTTACGCTATCCTATCCACTGAACCAGCGGTGGAACTTGATGTCAGGACTGGGGGTCACCACCATGCGCTCGACCTTTGAGAGCGCAGACAATGGTAACTATATGGCCCGGCGCACTCAACGACTTTATTACCTCACCTTGCCGTTAGGGGCTACTTATAATATTTGGCAGCACAAACGCTTGTCACTCTACGCCACGGGCAGTCTGCAACTCGACTTACCGTTGCGAGGGCGTGAAACAACACGGTACCTGTATACGGGCCAATATGAGCACGCTCCGGGTGATTCGCTTGTGTTCCCCACAACGCATAACGTTATTCGGGCGCCATGGCAGTGGTCGGTGGGGGCTGGAGTCGGTGTGCAATACCAATTGCTACCTCATGTCAACGCCTTCTTCGAACCCAATTTCCGCTATTATATTCCCACTCATAGCCCTGTTGAGAACTATCGTACCGACCATCCTTGGGACATCGCTTTGCCTTTCGGCATTCGGTTCACTCCATAACCGAATAGACCGAACTCTTTTCTGGTAACGATGCAGCAAACTTCTTCTCTTGTTTGTCATTAGAGAAAGAAGTTTATTCAAATGGCACAATCTCATCTCTTCTCTCATCAAATTTCAACATTGATGGCATTGATTGCTTTCATGTCATTGATTATGCTGAACGCAAATGCACAAACCGGCACTTTGCCTGTCATGCAAATCGAAACCCAAAATCACCAACCCATCACGTCAAAGACAGTATATATACCTGGAACGTATTTCATTGTCGACAATCAGAACCCTGACTTTAACGTTGGTTCTGCCGAAAGTCCTATGCCACTTGAGATTCGAGGGAGAGGTCATTCGTCATGGAAAGGAGTCAAGAAACCATACAAAATCAAGTTGGCCGACAAAACTCCGTTGCTGGGTATGAAAAAGCACAAACACTGGGCTTTGCTCAAGTTCTATGAGCCTACTGTCGCAGGGATGCAACTGGGCTATATTATGGGTATGGACTGGACACCATCCACCCGACCGGTAGAAGTGGTTCTCAATGGCGATTACCTCGGTCTCTACCTGCTCACCGAGACGAACCGCATCGGCAAAAACAGAGTCAACATCTACGAACAACCCAATTGGAATGAGGATGAGAACACGATACCTTACGGCTGGCTTGTGGAAGTGGACAATTACTATGAATCCAACCAGATAAGCATCAGGGAAAACAATACGTGGAATCTGAGAATCACTTATCACTCTCCCGATTCACTATCCACGGCACAGAGACAATGGTTGGTCAGTGAGTTTCAGGATATGAATGCTGCCATTTACGGTGATGACAAGATTAACAGCACATGGGAACAGAAGATTGATGTTGATGCCATGGCGCGGTATTTTATCATTCAGGAGGTTCTTGATAATAGTGACGGGTTCCACGGCAGTTTTTATCTGCACAAGGATCGAGACGATGATGCTCGTTGGGTGGCTGGGCCCTTGTGGGACTTGTCATGTAATCAACGCGCGAAAACCGACTACACATTCCGCATGAAAACATCTTATGGCTTCACGCCACACTGGATAGGCGAGCTGATTAAAGATGAGGACTTCTGTTGTGTTGTGCGAAATGCATGGGAGGAGTTTTATCCTTTTGAAATACAATCCTGGATGGAATACATCGACGAACATCTGTTGTTGTGCAGTGAAGCATTCGAGCAAGAAAAAGTCCGTTGGAATTACACAAATCAAGAACCTCTTGAAGTAAGAGTGGGCCGGCTCAAATCGGCTCTGCTCGCAAACATTGAATGGTTTAATACCCACTTACCAGTAGGTACTAATTCTGCCACCTATAATATTGAGAATAAAGAAGTTGTCAAAGTTGAATATGTCAATTTGGCGGGCATGAGCAGTTCTCACCCATGGAATGGGGTCAATATAAAGGTGACAACTTATGACGATGGCAGCACGTTAACCACCAAAGTTTTTGTAAAATAATTTGAATTTTGACGTACTTGCTAAACTTGAATAAAATGTTGTACCTTTGCAGGAAAATCAAAACAATGATGACTGAGAGACAACAAGAAGAACTAAGGAAAATGATGAGTGGCGAACTGTATGACGCCAGCGACAACGCTACGCTTCTAGACCTGCTGGCAGAGTGCCATGAGCGGTGCTATGACTATAACCACTTGCGTCCGTCACAAGTTAAGGAGCGTACTGCACTAATTCGTAGTCTGCTGGGAAAAACGGGCGAACGGTTCACCATCAATGCACCGTTCTTGTGCGACTATGGGTTCAACATCGAGGTGGGCGAGCGTTTTTTTGCCAACTTTAACCTGGTGATTCTTGACGAGGCACCCGTAACCTTCGGTGACGATGTGTTCATCGCGCCCAACTGCGCATTCTACACCGCCGGCCATCCAGTTGACGCGTCATTGCGCAGCGCGGGCAAGCAATATGCCCGCCCCATTCATGTAGGGAACAACGTGTGGTTTGGGGGCAATGTGTGTGTTATGCCTGGCGTGACCATTGGTGACAATGTGACGATTGGCGCCGGTTCGGTTGTGGTTCACGACATTCCCAGCAATGTGCTGGCAGCGGGAAACCCGTGCAGGGTGATTAAAGAGCTGTAGAGGGGTCAGGGCGCTGTGCGCGTTCAGGGGTCAGGGCGCTGTGCGCGTTTAGGGGTCAGGGCGCTGTGCGCGTTCAGGAGTCAGGGCGCTACGCGCGTTCAGGAGTCAGGGCGCTGTGCGCGTTCAGGGGTCAGGGCGCTGTGCGCGTTTAGGGGTTAGGGCGCTGTGCGCGTTCAGGAGTCAGGGCGCTACGCGCGT
>JAFZAK010000035.1 GCA_017557285.1 Muribaculaceae bacterium | reverse complement strand
GTACACCTATAAGGTATGCACCTATGTTGAGGACGCCTACAACCACATTCTGCTCGTTCGCAAGCAGAGCAACAAACTCATCAAGTTTGACATCATCAATACAAACACTGAAAACCCCGACATCCGTTCCATCATCAACCAACTGGAACTGAAGTAAAATAATTGCTCCCTTTTTTCCGTTGTTCTTATGTCTAGAAAAAATGAAGCGAGTAGCCTTATATATCTTTCTGATCCTGGCGGCGCTCGTCACACAGGCGCAGATCAATACCGAGCAGGTGTTGCGCATCGGTCGCAACTCGCTGTACTTTGAGGACTATGTCCTTTCCATTCAGTATTTCAACCAGGTCATCAAGGCGAAGCCCTTCCTTGCCGAGCCTTACTTCTACCGCGCCGTAGCAAAAATCAACCTCGAGGACTACCAGGGCGCCGAGGCCGACGCCACACTCGCCATCGACCGCAATCCGTTCATCGTTGATGCCTATCAAGTGCGTGGTGTGGCGCGCCAGAACCTGCACAACTTTGAGGGGGCCATCGCCGACTACGACAAGGGACTTGAACTGATGCCCGAGGAGAAAGTGTTCCTGATGAACCGCGCCGTGTGCCACGACGAACTCAAGAACTTTGACGAGGCGCAGGCAAGCTATGACCGCCTGATCAAACTCGACCCCAAGAACGACCGCGCCTACCTGGGACTGGCGCACCTCAACCTGGCCCGCAAGGACTCTACCGCGGCGCTACTCAACCTGGCGCGAAGCATCGAGCTCTCAAAGAACAACGCCAGCGCCTATGTCATGCGTGCCGAAATCGAAATGCGCTCGCAACACGACTATGAGGCAGCCCTCGCCGACATGAACGAGGCCATCAAACTCGAGCCGAACTATGCTGGCTACTTCGTCAACCGTGCCTTCATGAAATATCACCTCGACGACTACTTCGGTGCCATGGCAGACTATGACTACGCCGTGAGCCTCGACCCGAACAACATGGAGGCGCACTTCAACCGCGCACTGCTTCAGGCCGAGGTGGGGGAGAACAACAAAGCTATCGAGAACTTCTCGAAAGTGCTCAAGAGCGACCCGCAGAACTTCATGGCGCTATACAATCGCGCGATGCTATATTTGCGCACGGGACAGTACCGAAAGGCCATCGCCGACATGGACAAGGTGCTCGAGAAATACCCCAAGTTCGAGGCGGGCTACATGGCGCGTGGCGGAGCAAAGCGACAACTGGGTGACCTCAAGGGCGAGAAGGCCGACTATGACCGCGCGCTCGCCATCTTCAAGAGCAAGAAGACACGCGTGAGCGACTTCAACCCCGCCGAAGTCGAGACCGAGGCGGCAATCCAGCGGGCCAAGGAACGCGCCGAAATGGGGTTTGTCGACGAACCTGAGACCGAGGACGAGATTATGGAACGCTTCAACACGCTGCTCACCGTCGCACCCGAGAACCCCATCAAGCCGGAGTATGACAACAAGCAGCGCGGACGCATCCAGAACAGCAACGTCGAGGTCGAGCCCGAGCCGATGGTGCTGCTCACCTACTATGTGCGCGACAACAAACTCAACGGCAACACCTACTACATGCGCGAGGTGGCCGAGGTCAACGACAGCCGCCTCTTGCCCGCCACGCTCTCTCTCGTCAGCGGTGACCAGCGCCTGGGCGAACAGGAGATAAACCGGCACTTTGCCAGCATCGAGTACTATAACAGTCTGCTGTCGGGTGCCAAGCCCCGCGCAGTCGACTACTTCGCCCGCGGCATGGACTACATGATGGTGCGTGACCCCGATGCTGCTATCGCCGATGCCGACCGAGCCATCGCTGTCAGTCCAGAGTTCACACTGGCTTACTTCCTGCGTGCCAACGCGCGGTATATGAAGTACCGCATGGCGCAGAGTGGCGCAGAGGTCGATGAGGTTACCACCACCGATATCAAGGCGCAGGCAATGCTCCACCAGCGCGAAGATGCCGAGGCGCTGCAGCAGGTGGTTGCCGACCTTGACCAGGTGCTCAAACGCTCACCCAAGAATGTCTACGCTCACTTTGACAAGGGCAATGCCTATATGCTCTTGAATGACTACACAGGAGCCATCAGTTCCTTCACCAAAGCCCTCGAGGTCAAGCCCGACCTCGGAGAGGCATACTACAACCGCGGACTGATGTATCTACGCCTTGGCAACAAACCCCTCGGCATCGCCGACCTCAGCAAAGCCGGCGAGCTCGGCATCCTCCCCAGCTACAACGTCCTCAAGCGAATGACCAAGTAAGTCGCCATTTACCTCTTCCACACGAAGAGGCCCTCGGCGGAGGCTAGCATGTCGACCAGCTGAAGGGTCGCTTCGTCGGGACCATATAGCGTCATATAGGTGTCATCGCCATGCGCCACAATCATCGCATCGGCCGATTTAAGCAGAACGTGAATCGGCTGGCGGGACATCATCCACTCGAATAAGACGTCAGGCGATGGATGGTCTGTCCACTCACCATCATACCCGCAAACGGCAATATCATCATAGCAGTAAAGCTTCAGCAGAAGGTTAGCAAACTTTCGATACAACAGTTCTACCTGGGGATGACTCAGGTAGAACTTTTCTATCTCAAAATATTGCCCTTGGCCATTTGCCGGCACTTGTTTAGGCAGAATATCAATCAACCAGTAAGGCCTTGCCAGATAGTCTTCTATGATGTGGTCTTTTCCCATGATCTTTTATCTTTCACGTTTGGGGTTCTTGGGGAACCATCCTCTTTCTACACGTTTCTTCTGTTCAAACAGTTCACCGATGCCCCATAGGGCCGATGCACCGAAAACACCCACAACAGCCGAGACGATGGTGTTCTCAATGAACAGTGCAGCCGCTATCGCTGCCAGTCCTATCAAAAGAAAAACCGACCACGCACGTGTCCCCCAGTAATACTCTGTTTTGATAACAATAGGGTGCCAAATGCCGATGGTCAAAAAAGTGCAAACTGCTATGATAATACCTGTGAAATACATCGTGAAAATATTAAGAACCGACAAAGGTACAAAGAATTCCTTTCTCACACCTTTTCTCATGGTCGAAAACGTAAAACATTTTGCAGAGATTTATTGTAATTGCTCAGCGAATCGCGTCGAAGACGCGTCATGCTTCGAAGAAGTTATTTGTGCTTAAGACCATGCAAGAGGGCCGAAGGTCCTCGCAGCTTGGTCATAAGGCATAAAGTAAAAGTGCCTCGAAGAGGAACTTTGTCTGCTGGCCTCATTTCTTGCTAAAAGATTAAAATATCTTAAATAACAGCAATTATTTATCGTATTTCGATAAATTGATATATCTTTGCAGCGTGATTCTTGAGTACTCAATATCTACATCCCCCTACCCCCCTAAAGGGGGAATGAATGTTTGCTCCCCCTTTAGGGGGCTGGGGGGACAATATCACTTTAATAACATGACTAATTATGGAAAAAACATCAATCAAAACACTGAAGATTGCATGCTATGTGTTGATTATCTGTATCCCCTTGTGGGTCGCCTTCTATTGCGTACAATCTTATTTTGTCCTCACCACGGGCAGTGGTGAGGGTGTGATCAATTGGGGCTCACCCCGCATCGGGCTCAAGGTGGCGCTGTTCGTCTTGCATCGCGTCACCCTTCTCACCATGGCAGGGCTCTTTGCCGCCTTTGCCATTAGCATCCTCAAGCACCTCAAAGGAGGCAGCATCTTTTGTCGCGCCAACGTGGTGCAGTTGTGGTGCATGGTGGCAGTGTTGCCCATCTACTCCTTTATCAGTGACAACATGGGCATCGTCGGTTCGCCCAATGAGCATTTTGATGTGGTGCTCACCGACAATCCCTTGCTTTACACCATTGTGGCCCTCATTATCGCACTGCTCTACAAGTTGGCATATGATGCAGCCGAGGAACAAAAGTTAACCATTTAAAGCTTGTGCGCTATGATTATCGTAAACTTAGATGTGATGATGGCGCGACGCAAGATGTCGCTCAACGAACTGAGCGAACGCGTGGGCATCACCATCGCCAACCTCTCCATCCTCAAGACTGGCAAGGCCAAGGCGGTGCGTTTCAGCACGCTCGACGCCATCTGCCGTGTCCTCGACTGTACCCCAGGCGACATCCTCGAGTATAAAAACAATGATTAATAAAATGAATAAAACCCAAATGAAACAAGTGATTTTAGTTGCGGCAATAATCGCATTGCCAAGTCTGTGCTTCGCTTCCGAAGCACCCGTCGTTGACACCTTGAAGGTGATTGACAATCCCAAACAAGTAGTCGTGTCGCAAACCGATGAAGCGCTCATGCTCCATGTCGACGGCAGCAAATCCAACGAAGATTATAACTATGAGTGCCGCGTGACCCCAAAGCATCACGGCCTAAGCGTCATGGAGCGCGAGGGAAAAGATCTGGAGTTCAGATGTCCTTTCATGAGACGCGACACAACCGACAAGAAGTACCACTTTCAACTCTTTACGAGCGATATCTATTTCGGCTTCGGCGGCAGCTCGGTTGGGGCGGATAACAGTGGAGCAATCAAGCAAGCGTTCCCTCAAGTCGGTATCCTCAACTTGTTGGGGCTCGGATATGAGTTCAACAAGGAGCGCTCAAGGGTATC
>JAFZAK010000034.1 GCA_017557285.1 Muribaculaceae bacterium | reverse complement strand
ACGCGAAATGGAAGCCAAAACTGGCGAGCTGAGCAAGTGGTTGGATGAGTACAACGCCCGTGAGGACAAGGTCAAGGAGGTGACGATGGATGATGTGAGCGACATGCTCGCGGCTACTGACAACTGGGAAGGCATCCGCACAACCGAGAAACGCCTGAACGAATCCTTTACCTCGGCGAGAACACTCCTCAAGCAGGCACAGAGCGACCATGAGGCTCATCAGTCCAGCAAGCCCGGACTGACGAAGGAAGCACTGGTCTCTCGCCAGCAAGAGCTGCAGCAGAGCAGCCAGCAAGGCAAGCTGATTGAGCTCAACACCCGCCTGAAGAGTCACAATGATGCCATCGTGCAGTTGGGCGGCAAGGCAAAGGAGCTGGAAGATGCTACCCGCGACAAGCAGGACTGGGGTCAAATCAACGACTCTATTGGTGGTGACGGCAAGCTTTTACGCAAGATTGCGCAATGCTATACCCTGAGCTTCCTGATTGAACACGCCAATGAGGAGATTCGCAAGTTCAACAGCCGCTATGAGCTGCAGCAAGTGAAAAACTCGTTGGGCATCCGTGTCATCGACCACGACCGCGCCGACGATGTCCGCGACACGACATCGCTGTCGGGTGGCGAGACGTTCATCGTCAGCCTGGGCCTCGCCCTGGGCCTGTCGTCATTGTCGTCACGCAACATCTCGTTTGACAACCTGTTTATCGACGAGGGTTTCGGCACGCTCGACCCCGACACGCTCGCTACGGTGATTGACTCGTTGGCGATGCTGCAGATGTCGCAAGGCAAGAAGGTGGGTGTGATCAGCCACACCGACACGATGAGCGAACGCATCACCACGCAAATCCGTGTGGTGAAGAATGGCTCGTCGGGCAGCAGCCACATTGAGATTTACCCATGATTTGGACAAATTCTTAATTCTTAATTCCTAATTCTTATTAAAAAGTTGTACCTTTGCAGCCGATTTGCTAGACTCAAGAGAAAACAAGAAATTAAAACAACAATAAGATGAAATTACTGGAAGGAAAAGTCGCGCTGATTACTGGTGCAGCGCGCGGAATCGGCAAGGCCATCGCCCTGAAGATGGCCAGCGAAGGTGCAGACATCGCATTCACCGACCTGGTGATTGACGAGATTGGACAGGCTACCGAGCAGGAGATTGCTGCCCTGGGCGTAAAGGTGAAAGGCTATGCCAGCAACGCTGCTGACTTTGCCCAGACCGAGGCTGTTGTGGCACAGGTGAAGGAGGACTTCGGTCACATCGATATCCTAGTCAACAACGCTGGCATCACCAAGGACGGTCTGATGCTTCGCATGACCGAGGCCCAGTGGGATGCCGTGATCAACGTGAACTTGAAGTCGGCGTTCAACTTTATCCACGCCCTGGTTCCCATCATGATGCGCCAGCGTGGCGGTTCAATCATCAACATGGCGAGCGTTGTGGGTGTTCATGGCAATGCCGGTCAGTCGAACTACGCCGCGTCAAAGGCGGGTCTGATCGCCTTGGCCAAGAGCGTCGCACAGGAGATGGGCAGCCGCGGCATCCGCGCCAACGCCATCGCTCCAGGCTTTATCGACACCGCGATGACTCAGTCGTTGCCCGAGGCAGTCCGTCAGGAGTGGGCTCAGCGCATCCCGTTGCGTCGTGGCGGCACAGTTGACGACATCGCCAACGTCGCCATCTTCCTCGCCAGCGACCTGTCGAGCTATGTCACCGGCCAAGTCATCCAAGTGGATGGTGGGATGAACATGTGATTCAATGCCCCGCCCCCCTAAATCCCCCCTAAAGTGGGGGACTTACTAAGTTGACTCATATTACGAATCCCCCTCAATCTTGAAGATTAAGGGGGATTGCTATTAGTCATCCATGGATGACTGTACTTCGCACTGGGACATCTCGGCATACTCTTCCCAGTCGGGGTCTTCTTCGGCGTGGAATGTCAGCGGCAGCGTCTCGAAAGGTTGGAGGATCGTGTTGAGTTTGCGCTGGAAGATGTGCAGACTTCGCGTATAGAACACCCAGTTGCGTTCTCCCGCTCCGGTATAGATGCCTGTGTTGACGGCTACTGGATCTTTGCTGAACTCTGCCTCCATTGCCTCAGTGACTTGTTCCATGAGTTTGCTGGTGGCAAAGTCGGGCATTCCTTTTTCGTCGGGCGTATATGCCCAGTTGACCTCGATGCGGTAAACAAACACGCCGGTTGCCTTGACGTCATTCAAGCCACTGCGTCCGGTCACCAGTATCAACTGACCGTCTTCGCTCTCGGCCGGTGCGGTCCACCATTCGTTGGGTATTTTGAGTTTTGCCATGATGTTTCAATTGAGAATTAAGAATTAAGAATGGAGGTTACGAAGGTACGAAGAAAAAGCGAAATGCGCAAATTTTGGCAGGAAAAGAGCTAAAAAATGTTAAAGAGCGTTGATTGTTAATTCTTTTGCGGGTGTTGCTCCTACAGAAAACGGCACAAACGCCTATGTGGTCGGCATTTTAACATTTTAAGTTAAAATTGAGTCCACTTAAACTTTTCATTCCATTTAAGCCCCGAACAAGGTGCTAAATGTCAGCTTTTTATGAAAATTTAATGAAGAGTGATTTGGCGGGTATCTGATTTTTGTCTACTTTTGCAGTCCCTTTCCGCAATTTAGGAAAGGTTGTACAAACTACAAACTCCTGGGTGTTTGGTTCACCCATCTGCCGAAAGTCGGCACAGGCTTATGCCCTGAAGCGACGGACGTCGCTGGCAAGACGGCCTGCATTAGAAACTTAAATAGAGAATAATGACTAAATCCTTATTTACACTGGCTACATTAGCGATTCTGCTTGTGTTTACCTCGGCTTATTACACTACTCCTGCTGACGGTCGCGTGGGCTATTTGGCTCCGTCGTTGACAGTGACGACCGCTGAGGGCACCCAATCGTTGAGCCAGTTGCGCGGCAATTATGTGGTTGTGACTTTCTGGTCGTCAATCCAGCCCGAGTCGCGCATCGACAACATGCAGCAAGCGCGTGTAGCTCGCCTGAACGGAATGAAGCATGTGTCCGTCAACATGGATGAGAGTGATGCAATGTACGCTCAACTGGTCACCGTTGACCGCCTTCACAGCGCGCTGCAATGGCACTGTGACAGCGCGTCGCAAGAAAAGGTTCGCCGCCTCTGGCGACAAGAAAGCGGTTTCTGCAGTTTCTTGATTGACCCCGAAGGTCGTATCGTCAAGAAAGACCCAACGCCGCAAGACTTGGCACAGCGCTAATAAAAATCCTCAGACGTTTGTCTGAGGATTTTTTAGTTTTCAGTTTTCAGTTATCAGTTGTCAGTAGTCAGCGGCTATTCTTCGGCGTAGAGTTCAAGGGTGTTTCCTGCGCTGTCCTCCATGAAGGTGATGACCTCGTTGAACGATAGCTCGAATTCCTTTCCTCCCGTTTGTCCTTTGCCTTGGATGAGAATTGTCTTGTCGGTAAGCGGCTCGTCAACAATCTCATCTTTGTCAACATTTGCCAGAACCATGCGGCCAATTTCATCGTCCTTTTGCATCTTGATTTCAACTTTCCTGTCCACTACCGCTCCGTCATCAAGGATAATGCTATGGGTCGTGCAGCGCCATTTCCCCTTCAGGGTCTGCGTGGCATGGACAATGACCGCATTAGAATACTCAGCCATTTCTTTTTCCTGCTCGGCATTCTCTGCTTCGGTGACATCGAGCCCAAATGGTGCAGTCTGGTCCATGATGATGTCGATGGTGAATGTCTTGTCGGCCTTGAATTCAAAGACATAATTGAATTGGACTGGGAGCCCATCATCATCCACTTCATCGGTTTGGGCGGTAAAACGCCCCACCATTTCCTTCTCCAAGTCGTTGAGTGCTGCTTGCGCGGTAAAGGCTCCCAACATCATGAAGAGCATTGCCATAATGAATATTCGCTTCATAATACTTTGATATTAAAGAAAATCAGTGACATCATTCGAGATGCCACTGATTTATAGTAATGTTTTTTTACTTTACGCGGAGCACTTTGCCCGACTGCACCTTGTCGCCCTTGATGCCGTTCATCTTCTTGAGCTGCGCGACTGTCGTGCCGTTGCGCGATGCGATCTTGCCTAGGCTGTCGCCCTTGCGCACCTTGTAGGTGCTGCGCTGTGCTGTGCGCTGACGGGTCTTGGTGTCATACTTGTGACCGCGGCTCGACTTGCTGTAGCTAGCTTTGCTTGAGCTCGAGCTGTAGCCTGTGCTGCGCACGGCAGCATAGCGGCGGCTGGGAGCGTACGACCGGCTCTCGGTATAGGTACTCTTATTAAAGGTATAGGAGTCGGTGTGCGTGGTGCGGCTAGCAAAGTCGATGATGGCTGCGGGGTTGATGGCGTAGCCCATGAAACGGGTCTCGAAGTGCAGGTGCGGACCTGTACTGCGACCGGTGTTACCGCTGATGGCGATGGGCTGGCCAGCCTTGACAAACTGATTGGGCTGAACGAGGAAGCGGGTCAGGTGGCCATAGACGGTCTCCAGTCCGTTGTCGTGACGCAAAATCACATAGAAGCCATATCCACCGCGTTCAAACTTGGTGAGACGCACCTTTCCGGTGAATGCTGCATAGACGGT
>JAFZAK010000033.1 GCA_017557285.1 Muribaculaceae bacterium | reverse complement strand
GCGAGCCATTCTTTTGGTGAGAGGCCGGTTGTGGCTTTGAATGTGCGATAGAAGGAAGTCTCGTTGGCGAAGCCAGACTCCATTGCCACGGTTGTGAGCTTTGCATCGGGCTGACTGAGCATCATCTGCTGCGCATGTTCAACGCGATAGCGGTTGACGAACTGTATGAACGACACCTGACACTCTTTGTTAATGCACCTCGAGACCTTGACCGTACTTACCTCTAACTCGTCGGCGACATCCTTCAGTTTGAGGTCACTGTTGAGATAAAGTTGCTGCCGCTCAATGAGTTCGGTGATGCGTTGCATGAGTTGTTTGGTATTCAGGGTCTCTTTCTGCTCTTGTTGGTTCTGCTTGTCATCGTTGCTCTTGTCGCGCTTTCCTCCCCACAGCACGATTGCCGCGAGTGCGAGTACAATGCCCATTGCCACCCAGAACATGATCATCCACCCTGATGGTGCTGCCTCCTGCGGCGACACATGGAGCCTCAGCGCCGTCGCCACTGGCTCATAATTGTTGCCCACATGTCCTCCTGTGATGACGATGTCGCCCTGCGGTGACAGTGCTGCAGAGAAATCCTCCCAGTTGTGCGAAACGGGTTCGCTATAGTATAGCGTCAATGGCGCTCCCTTTCCAGTATCGGCTTTGGCATAATCGACGGCGGCGACATAGAGCCTGGTGTCCTCACCAAAACCTAGCAGGTAGGCACGGCCTGCATCTCGGTCGACGAGCAAGTTCCCATAGGTGATGTTGCTCCACGGCGACTGCCTGGGAATGGGGCATGCCATGGGGAGCAGTTCGAACTCCTCGCCGCGGATTCTGATGAGCGCCATCTGTCCTTCCTGACTGATGGCGGGTATCAGATAGTGGTATTCACCCTTGCTCTCATCGCCAATCATGTAGTCTTCGGGTGTGGCAAGCATAGCATAAGGCCACCACTGTCTTAACAACGGCACTTCCACCGGCTCGCCTTTGAGTCGGTCGACCGTTGTGCATGGCTCCCATTCTCCATAGCTTCCCGACGCTCCCAGCACCATCACGTCGTCAGGTGCCGTACGCAAGACGTAGGGATACATGCGTTGCCGTGTCACAGGCTTGACCGAGTCGGACTTCAGTTCTCCATCAAAGCATTCGATGTAGTCTTCTCTGTGCCAGTTTCCGACTATGACGACTCTTCCTCCCGAGATTTCGGTACCTGTCGCCATGGCGCGTTTCTGATCCAAACAGGCAAACCCACGGAAGGAGTGTGTTGCAGGGGTATACTTCTCGATGCCGAAGGTCTGCCCTACTCCCAGCTCTTTCTCCACGCCTCCAGCCAGCAGCACCTCTCCCGACCTCAACTTCAATGCCATGCCGAAGTCATGGTCATAAACCATGTTCATCACATGCCAAGTGTTATTGACCAGGTATTCAGCAGTGCGTGTAGGCACAAAGCCGCTGGTGTGTCCTCCCATGACCACCAGTTCGTCGCCCACATACATCACGTGGTGAGCGGTGCGTGGGACACGCATGTCGGGCAGGTGATCGACCTGCATCTTCTCCACCGAGTAGACCACGGCTGTGGTGTCGCCAGCCGCCAGTGCCGACAACACCACCATGGTATAACAAATGAGTGTGAGGATGCAGTGTTTCATGCTGCAAAGGTAGGAATTTTTCTAATATTTTCCTAATATGATGTTGATGACGGCGTTGACATCGCTGACATCGACTGTCTCGTCGTCGGTGACGTAGCACCGATGGCCGTAATTGGATGCCTGGTCCTTGCCCAAAATCACATTGATGAGGATATTGACATCCGTGACATCGACAGTGTGGTCGTCGTTCACGTCGCCCAACAAGTACTCGGTGATGGTGATGGTGAATGTCTCGGTGTAGACCTTGCTCCACACCCCGCGGCTGTTTCGCACCTGCCAGTTGAGAGTGTGCTCGCCTTGCGCCAATGGACTGATATCCAAGTCAATGATGCCGGCGACGGCCTCAAGGGTCGCTATCTGCGCATTCTGCACGCTGTCGTTGAACCAGTACCGGCAACGGTCAATGGTCGCCTCGGTCTGTTCTTCTGAATTGAGGGGGATGAGGAAGTATTTGTTCAGCACCGGGCTCCAGCGTCCCTTGTCATCGCGCACCCGCGTGGAAAACATGTGCAAGCCCGCACTGAGCGATCCGATGTCGATGGCTGCGGGTGAATTGGCCAGCGTGGTGCGTGCCGAATACTTCCCGTCGAGCCAGTACTCACGGGCGGTGATGGTGGTGGCCTGGTCATCGGGGACAGGGTACGGAATGATGAAGTACCGGGTCGTCACCACACTCCACATTCCCTCACTGTCTTGCACGCGCATGTGATAGGAATGTGCTCCCGGTCGCAGCCCTGATATGTCGACAGTGGTTGTAGTGGGCCTCACCGAAGTGTAATCTGCGTCCAGCCAATAGACCTCGTTAACGATGGTCTTCTGCGCCGATGTCGCCATGCAGACGACAGCGAAGGCAGCAAGCAGTATGTACCTGATTCTGTTCATGGTCGTTTGCTTTAGTCGGTTGAACATCTTAGCGGGCCTCGGCCTCATAGGTCACATTCAGCGTGGAGCCATCGACATTGAGCTGCAGGTTCTTCACCACAGGAATACCTGGTACCTTGCTCCAGCCGGTGGTGCCATGCAGTCCCACCTGTGTGCCGTCGGTTCCTACCCAAGTGTCGGGCTGCAACAGTTCGAACGTGCGTGTAGGTGAATACGCATTTGAAGCCTCATCGGCGAAGATGTCACTCAAAAGAGGCACAATATAGTTATTTTCGAGAGTAACGCTACCATCAAATTGATTCTTCCAAATAATACAGTTCTTCACTACGGATAAGCTTCCGGCTGGTGCGTAAGAGCCACTGTGAGGTTCACCGAGAAGGAGGCTATTGGTCCAGACAATCTTTTTCCCCTGATTATTCATAGCATATTCTGATTTGCTGATACAGTGATCCACCCAAATGAAGCTCAATTCAGAGTTATAGCCGCCAATTATTCCAGTGATGTAGCTATGTGTAAACAACATGCTTTTTACAACCTTCCAGTCGCTCTCGCCAGCACTATATCCGTCATGAAGACCATTGCCCATCAGCACACACTGGTCAATGACTGCGTTTTCAATGGTGTCAATGCTGTTATAGATGGTGCCACTGACATAGCATTTCTTGAGGGTAAAATCCTTTAATTTCTCAATTGCATTATTATTTCCTCGGATCTCAATGTTGTCGCTGAAATAAATCCCCTCGAGGTGCAGTCCTGTTAGATTCAGGCTATTATAACCATAAACATCAGAAACGAGGGTAATAAACATTCTGCCCAGTTTAGTGACTTGGGTTGAAGTCTCCTCATTGTCCTCAAAGCCAGCACCATAGATGCTGATGGCTTTATAGATATAGCCATTCGCTGGCAATGAGAATTCGCCAGCCGAGAGGGTGATGACATCTCCGTCGACAGCGGCTTCATAGGCACTGGCAAAACCACCTATGCCGATATAGACGGTCATGTCTTCACCATGCTGTAGCGTGGCGCACTGCAGTTCGTTCTGTGCATAGGCACTCATCACACCCGCGACAAGAGCCACAAACAATAAAAGTAGCTTTTTCATCATTGAAATCGTTTTATAAGTTAATAATCTAGTTTCGTTCCTACTGATTTTGGTAGTCAGCTAGTCCCTATGCAAAAGTAGGTACTCTGCATGAAGCGGTGGCTAACATATTACAAAAAACGACTAACGATTTCTGAATCGTTAGTCGTTTTTGTACAGAGATGTTGTCAAGCGACAGGGTCGCTTGACACGCAGAAGTGTGGCGGCTATGCTGGGTTATTGCTTAGCGGCGAGGTATTTCTCGACATCGAGGGCGGCGCGGCAACCTGTGCCAGCGGCTGCGACGGCCTGGCGGTAACGAGGATCGGCGACATCGCCTGCTGCAAAGACGCCTTCGACGCTAGTAGCAGTGGTTTTCCCGTCGGTGACGATGTAGCCGTTGTCATCGAGCTTGACTTGGCCTCCCAGGAACTCGGTGTTGGGTCGGTGGCCGATGGCGAGGAAGAAGCCGTGTATGTCAATGTCGAAGAACTCTTCCTTGTCGGTGCCCTTGAAACGCACCAGATGGGCGCCCTCGACACCGTTCTCGCCGAAGAGACCAACAGTGTTGGTGTTGTAGAGCACCTCGATGTTCTCGCGCTCGTTGACGCGGCGCTGCATGGCGGCGGAGGCGCGAAGGTAATCCTTGCGTACAATCATGTAGACCTTCTTGCAGAGGTTGCTCAGGTAAACGGCCTCCTCGCAGGCGGTGTCACCACCGCCAACGACGGCGACGACGCGTTTGCGGTAGAAGAAACCGTCACAGGTGGCGCATGCCGAGACACCCTGTCCGGCATACTTCTTCTCGTCGTCGAGTCCGAGGTACTTCGCCGAAGCACCCGTGGCGACGATGACGGTTTCGGCCTCGAGGGTCTCCCCGCCGTCGAGCGTGGCGACGAAGGGCCGCTTGCTGAGGTCAATGCTCTTGACAACGCCCGAGCGAATCTTTGCGCCTACATTGATGGCCTGTTGGCGCATATTCATCATGAGTTGTGTGCCATCGATGCCCTCGGGGAAGCCGGGGAAGTTCTCGATGGTGGTTGTCTGTGTGAGTTGTCCGCCGGTCTGGAGCCCCTCGATGAGGAGGCTGTCGATGTTGGCGCGGGTTGTGTAGATGGCTGCGGTGTACCCTGCGGGTCCCGAACCGATGATTAAACACTTCATTACTTAATTGAGAATTGAGAATGGAGAATTGAGAATTATGTGCGCCCCCCTCAGTCCCCCCTAAAGGGGGGGAGGCTCTGTGTTTGGTTATTATTTCCGGAAATTGCTGAGGGCGGTGTTGAGGAAGTCCATGTAGTCGGGGACGTCTTCCTTGTAGACGAAGGAACGGCTGAGCGGCTTGCCCTCGTGGTCGAGGGTGACGTAGAACGGCTGGGCGTTAAAGCCGAACTTGTAGCGCTGCAGGTAGCTCCACTTGTCACCCACTGTGCGCAAGGTGCGCTGCGTGCCGTCGGCCTCGGTGACCTGGAGTTGCTCGGGCAGCGGGGTCGTGTCGTCGACAAAGAGCGAGATGAGCACGAAGTCGTTGTTCAGCTAGTCAGTCACGCTGGGATCGGTCCCGACGGCGGC
>JAFZAK010000032.1 GCA_017557285.1 Muribaculaceae bacterium | reverse complement strand
ATCAGTCCCTACGCCTGGTGCGGTGGCAACCCAATTAATAGAATTGATAATAATGGGATGGACTGGTACGAGACAAGCACTGGGGATGTGCTTTGGGATGCTAGTGTGACCAGTAGCGACAATGCCCCATCAGGCAGTAAATATGTAGGTCCTACCTATAAAGGGCGACGATCTTCAACCATATCCCCCTCTGAAAGAACCTCGGAGGGGGATTTTTTCGCATATATGAACAACCATTTATCGGTAAAAATGGTGTGATTCTCTATGAAATTCTGCCAGTTGGTCTATCTCTTTTGCCAAACCACAAAATTGGTTGTAATTTTGTAACCTATAATCATCTACCGAATGAAAAAACTAATCATTGCAATTATGTTAACCTTGTCGCTGGGCGTTATGGCGCAAACCAGCGACTCGCTCATGACCAAACCAGCAGCATGGACCCTTGAGGACTGCATCCGCTGGGCCAAGCAGGAGAACGTCTCGGTCAAACGTGGACGCGTGAGCGTCGAACAGCAGCGCATCGCCATTGAAGAAGCGCGCAGTAACCGCCTGCCCACCGTCTCGTTCTCGACCAGTCAGGGCGTATCTTACCAGCCTTTCCGCGCCAACTCGCTCAGTGTCAATGGTTCGCAAGTAACCACCAATGTACACAAGGCTGGCTATAGCGGCAACTATGGCCTGAGTGCATCGATGCCCCTCTATGACGGCGGACAGATCAAAAACAACATCAAGTTACAAGAACTGAACAGCCAGATTGCCGAACTGGCCGTCCACCAGACTCTACTCAGCATCGAAGAGAACATCACCAAACTCTATGTGCAGATTCTCTATGCCCAAGAGTCGTTGAAGATGGACGATGAGCAAATCGCGCTCGCTCAGCAGCAACTGGATCGTGCCAAAGCATTGTTCAAGGCAGGAATGCTCAACAAGGCCGATGTGTCGCAAATGGAGTCACAACTCGCCAACGACCAGTATCAGAAAGTCGCTGACGAAACCTCGCTTGCCGATTACAAGCTGCAGCTCAAGCAAATCATGGAGTTGGACGGCGATTATGACCTCGTTCTCGCCGACCCCGTTCTCGCCTCCGAAGTGCTAGCCCCACTGCCCAGCAAGGTGGATGTCTACCAGTCAGCATTGACCTATCGCCCTGAAATTCGTTCTAGCCAGTTGGCTATCGACCGCAGTGACCTTGACGTGAAAATTGCCGAGGCGCAAGGGAAACCCAGCATCAACGCCAATGCCGGCATCAACACCTCAAACAACACCGGTGGTGGAAACATGTTCACGCAGCTAAAGGACCAGTGGAACAACTCACTGGGCGTGAGCCTGAACTTGCCCGTGTGGGACCATGGCAAAACCAAGAATGCTGTGGCACGTGCCAAACTGGAACGTGAGACTGCCGAACTAGACCTTCTCGACACACAAAAGGCGCTGTGGAAGACCATCGAGAACTACTGGTTGCAAGCCTATAGTTCGCAGCAACGATACATCGCAGCCAAGGCCAAGGCCGATGCTGCCCGCACCAGTTACGAGCTCACCAGCGAGCAGTTCAGACTGGGACTGAAAAACATCATCGAACTCACCACCGACAAGACCACCTATTCGGCAAGCCAGCAGCAGATGTTACAGGCCAAGTACATGGCCCTACTCAACATCGCCATGCTGCACTACTATGGCAATTATTAAAGATGAAATAAGTTTCCCCTGTATTCTCAGTATATTATAAGATATGAAGAAAAAGACTAAAATCATCATCGCCGTTGTGGCGCTGCTAGCTGCCTTGGCCGTGTTCATGCTTATGGGTAAGAAGAAAGCTGAGGCACAAATCAGTTTCGAGACCGAAAAGGTTGCCAAAAGCGACATCACAACCAGCATCACCGCCACGGGCACACTCGAGGCAGTAACCACCGTCGACGTGGGTACACAGGTTTCGGGTATCGTCAAGAAACTCTATGTTGACTTTAACAGTGTGGTCAAGAAGGGTCAGGTCATCGCCGAACTAGACCGCACCAACCTGCAGAGTGAGCTCGCCTCGCAGCAGGCCACCCTGCGCAGTGCGCAAACCGACCTTGAGTATCAACAAAAGAATTATGCGCGCTATGCCGAACTCAAGCAGAAGCAATTGGTGAGCGCCAGCGAGTATGATGTCGCCTTGCAGAGTCTGCGCAAAGCGCAGGAGCAAGTCAAAGTTGCTCAGCAAGGGGTGGCGCGTGCCCGCACTAACTTAAGTTACGCCACCATCTACTCGCCTATCGACGGCATCGTCATCAGCAAGGAGGTGGAGGAAGGACAGACGGTGGCCGCATCGTTCAGCACGCCCACCATGTTCACTATCGCCAAGGACCTGACCGACATGCGCGTCATCGCCAATGTCGATGAAGCCGACATCGGCGGTGTGAAAGAGGGGCAGCGTGTGGCGTTTACAGTTGATGCTTACCCCGATGACACTTTTAACGGCAGTGTCACCCAAGTTCGGCAAAAGGCTACCACGACCAACAATGTGGTTACCTACGAGGTGGTCATCAGTGCGCCCAACGGCGACCTGAAACTCAAGCCAGGACTCACAGCCAGCGTCACCATCTACACGATGGAACGCAACGGGGTGGTGAGCGTTCCCAGCAAAGCGCTGCGCTTCACCCCCGAGCCAGAAATCCTTGGCAAAAAGTATATCATCAAGGATACAGCGGGCACACCCAAACTATGGATGCTGCAAGATAATGTGCTAACCGCGGTAACGGTGCAGACGGGCCTGACCGACGGCACACATACCGAGATACTGAGCGGTGTCAAGGAAGGTGATGTCATCGTCACCGAAATCGTGGCGGGTCATATGCCTGGAGAGGAAGGAGAGAACGGCAAGCGCTCGAGTGGCTCACCCTTCATGCCTGGCCCGCGCAAGGACAACAAGAAAGGCAACAAGAAGTAAGACTCGATGAAACCCATAATCGAATTAGAAGATATCCGGCGCGAATTCATCGTGGGTGAGGAGGTCGTCAAGGCATTGCGTGGCGTGTCATTCACCATTCACGAGGGCGAGTTCGTCACCATCATGGGCACCTCGGGCTCGGGAAAGTCAACCCTGCTGAACATCCTGGGATGCCTTGACAAACCCACCAGCGGCGAGTATCGTCTTGATGGCACACCGGTGCGCACGATGAGCAAGAACCAACGTGCCATCTTGCGCAACCGCAAGATTGGGTTCGTCTTCCAGAGCTACAACCTGCTCGCCAAGACCACCGCAGTCGAGAATGTAGAACTACCGCTGATGTACAACGGCGAGGTTTCGGCCAGCGAACGTCGTCAGCGCGCCATCACCGCCCTGACACGCGTGGGGCTGGGCGACCGCCTGAACCACAAGAGCAACCAAATGTCGGGCGGACAGATGCAGCGCGTTGCCATCGCCCGTGCGTTGGTCAACGACCCAGCGGTCATCCTTGCCGACGAGGCAACGGGTAACCTAGACACACGCACTTCGTTTGAGATTTTAGTGCTCTTCCAGGAACTGCACCGCGAGGGACGCACCATCATTTTCGTTACCCATAACCCCGAGATAGCGCAGTACTCCAGCCGGAACATCGTGTTACGCGACGGCAAGATTCGAGATGATGAACTCAATCCCAACATCCTCGACGCCGCCAAGAAACTCGCCGAACTCCCCGTCAACGACGACTAGTTCTTTGTAGTTAAGTAGAATGATGTAGGGACGCGCCTCAGGCACGTCCACATCAGGCGGGCGATTATGAATTATGCATTGTGCATTAAAAATTGTAAAAGTGAACGGAACAAACTTATTCAAAATAGCGCTCAAGGCGATTGCCAATAACAAGATGCGCAGCTTCCTGACCATGCTGGGCATCATCATCGGTGTGGCGTCGGTCATCACCATGCTTGCCATCGGACAAGGCTCAAAGCAGAGTATCAAGCAGAACATTGCCGAGATGGGTTCGAACATGATCATGATTAACCCGGGTGCCGACCGTGGCCCAGGCGGAGCGCGCATGAGTGCCGATGATGCTCAGTCGTTGACACTCGCCGACTATCAGACCATTGTCGACCAAAACAAATATCTGGCAGCAGTGAGCCCCAACGTGAGCAGTGGTGGCCAACTCATCTACGGCAACAACAACTACCAGACGAGTGTCACGGGCGTCAGCCAAGGCTACCTGGAGATACGCCAACTCAAGGTCGAAAGCGGCGATATGTTTACCGATGCGGACATCAAGGCCAGTGCCAAGGTGTGCGTCATCGGCAAGACCATCGTCGACGAACTCTTCCCCAGTGGTGCCGACCCCATCGGGCAAGTGGTGCGCTTCAACAAGATTCCCATGCGGGTTGTGGGCGTGCTCAAAAGCAAGGGCTACAACAGCATGGGCATGGACCAAGACAACATCGTGTTGGCACCCTATACCACCGTGATGAAACGCATGCTCGCGCAGACCTACTTGTCGGGAATCTATGCCAGTGCAATCACTGAGGAGATTACCCAACTGGCCATCGCTGATGTCACCGAAATTCTGCGCACCAACCACAAGTTGCGTGAAGACGAGGAGGATGACTTCAGCATCCGCTCGCAAGAGGAAATCAGCAGCATGATGGACTCGACGATGAGTATGCTTACCCTGCTCCTGGCTGCGGTGGCGGGAATCTCGCTAGTGGTGGGCGGTATCGGCATCATGAACATCATGTATGTGTCGGTGACTGAGCGCACACGTGAGATTGGTCTGCGCATGAGTGTCGGTGCACGCGGCATTGACATCCTGAGCCAATTCCTCATCGAAGCCATCATGATCAGTGTCACGGGCGGAGTAATCGGGGTGTTGTTTGGTTTTGGGACATCAATGGCGATTAAGACGTTGGCAAATTGGCCTGCCACGGTTGAGGCATGGACGGTCGTGTTGGCATTTGTCGTCTGTACCATCACGGGTATCTTCTTCGGCTGGTATCCAGCCAAGAAAGCCGCCAACCTTGACCCCATCGAGGCAATACGATATGAGTAATTCATCGGTCATAAATAATAACTTCTAGCTTATCTAATCTTTTAATATGAAACGCAATCTTACGATTCACATCCTGTGCTGGGGCATCGTTTTGTTCCTGCCGTTACTATTCTTCAATTCCCCTACCGACTCATGGGATGTCACGCTCATTCGCTGGACACGTTCGTTGGGTGGCCCATTGGCTTACATGGCTCTGTTCTATGTAAACTACTTGTGGCTTATTCCCAAGTTTTATTTCAATGGAAAGAAGGGTGCCTTCTACGCCATCAATATCGCATGCATCCTGATAGCACTGGGGTTTGTGATTGAGTGGTGGAATTTGGCCGACCACCTATTGACCGACAAGGTACCCTGGCATTCTGCTAAGGGGCCGCGTCCACCCCGTGTCCCCGCTTATTTCTATACTGCCCTCTCACTAGTGATGGTGGTGGGACTGAGTATGGCTGTGCGCCTTACACAGCGATGGCAACATGCCGAGCAGGCGCGGAAAGAGGCGGAAAAGAGCAGAACAGAGGCCGAACTGAGCAACCTGCGCAACCAACTTAACCCGCACTTCCTTCTCAACACCCTTAATAACATCTATGCCCTCATCGCCTTCGATGCCGACAAGGCGCAGTTGGCGGTCGATGAGCTGAGTCGGTTGTTGCGCCATGTGCTCTATGACAACCAGCAGAACTTCGTTCCTTTATACAAGGAGGTGGCATTCATGCACAACTATATAGAACTGATGAAGATTCGCGTTACTGACGGTGTGAAGATTGAGACCGACATACGCATTGCCGATGACGACTCGACGCCCATCGCCCCACTCATCTTCATTTCTCTGCTCGAGAATGCCTTCAAACATGGCATCTCACCGCAGGGGAAGGGATTCATCCGCGTGGAGATGGCGCAAGAGCATGGACAAATCACATGTGCCATTACCAATAGCAATTATCCTAAGCGCGCCAACGACAAGAGCGGAAGTGGCATCGGGCTGGAGCAGGTAAGCAAACGGCTCGAACTCATCTACCCTGGGCACTACACCTGGGAGCGCGGACTCAACGCCGACGCAACAGAATATCATTCAAAGATTACTATAAATAATTAAGAAGCTATGACAATCAAATGTATTATCGTTGATGACGAACCCCTGGCCGTCGAACTGTTGGCCAGTTATGTGAATAAGATTCCCTTCCTGGAGCTGGTGGGGAAATATAGCAATGCGACCGACGCTCTTGAGGGCATAAAGAATAACGAGGTAGACTTACTGTTCCTCGACATCCAGATGCCGGAAGTCAGCGGCATGGAGTTATCGAAAATGGTTCCCGAGGGCGCTCGCATCATTTTCACCACAGCTTTCGACCAGTATGCCGTTGACTCCTATCGTACTGGCGCGCTTGACTACCTGCTCAAACCCATCACCTATGCAACCTTCCTTGAGGCATGCAACAAGGCCCTGCAGTGGTTCACCCTGTTGCATCAAAGTGAGAACAAGCCCGAACAGGAAGTGAAGAGCATCTTTGTCAAGAGCGAGTACAAGTTGCTGCAAATCAATTTGGACAAGATACGCTATATCGAGGGCCTCAAGGATTATGTCAAGATTTACACCGAGGATTCGCCTCACCCCATCCTGTCGTTGATGAACATGAAAGCGATGGAACAAATGTTACCAGCATCTCGGTTTATCCGCGTACACCGCAGTTTCATTGTCTCAAAGGAGAAAATCCGAGAGATTGACCGCAACCGCATCGTCTTTGGCGACGTTTACATCCCCATCGGCGACAGCTACAAGCAAGCCTTCAACGATTTCATCAACCGTTAATAAATCAAGGACACAAGCCCAATGGCATGTGTCCTTGATAATGTTGTGAGGGTTGTCTCGAGTATCGTCACGAGCGGCCGGCGTAGCGGAACACCCAACCGTTGCGGCGAGAAGAGGTCTCGTAGAAAATGAGATAGTCGCCTTCAAACTCGTAGTAGTACACTTCGGTGATGCCGTCGTCGAAGCGCAGCTCAACCTTGCGGGAACCACGCTCGTACCAGTCGAAACGGACGCGGGTGCCGAACTCGTTGCGGTATACGCCTGTGCCGTTGTCGTAAAACGTGTACTCCTCATATTCGCCTATGGCGAGGTCATACTCGTGGCCATTCTCAATTACCGAAACCATCTCCCAATGCCCCAAAAGGTCACTGTTCCAGTATTCCCATTCGTCACCACAGCTGCTCAATGCCAGCGACAGGGTGACCAGTGTCATCAGTGCGTAAATCTTTTTCATTGTAGTAAGTATTATGTTTATTGTTTAGACTCCTGTTGGCGGGTCACGTTTAATGACTCAGCGCTGCAAAGGTATCGCTTTTTTGCCAAACATGGGTGTTGTTTACCAAAAAAACAATAACTTTGCACAAAAGTTTTCATTTATGGAAAAGAGAGTATTGATCACAGGTGCGGGCGGGTTTATCGGCGGGTTTCTGGTCGCCGAGGCGCTGAGCCGAGGCTACGAGACCTGGGCGGCCGTGCGTGCCACCACCAATCGCAAGTTCCTCACCGATGAGCGCATCCATTTTATTGAACTGGACTTCACCGACGAACAAGCGTTGCACGATGTTCTGGCGTCGCATGTCGCCGAGCATGGGCGGTGGGACTTTGTCGTGCACAACTTGGGACTGACCAAGGCCACCAACTATCTGGACTTTGAGCGCGTCAACCATAGTTATCTGCGTCTGCTGGCCGAGACATTGCGTGACATCGATGCTATCCCCGAGGTGTTCCTGATGATGAGCAGTCTGAGCGTGATGGGCCCCGGCGATGAGGAGAACTACACGCCCTTCAAGCCCGACGATGTGCCCGCGCCCAACACACGCTACGGCACCAGCAAACTCAAGGCCGAGACATGGCTGCAGATGCAGTCCTCGTGGTTGCCCTATACCATCTTCCGCTGCACGGGCGTCTATGGCCCGCACGAGCGCGACTACTACCTGATGATGAAGAGCATCAAGACTGGCTTTGACTTCACCGTAGGCTTCAAGAAGCAAATGCTTACCTTTATCTATGTGCGCGACCTGGCGCGCGCCGTATTCCTGTCATTGGAAAATGGTGCACTGCGTAAACCTTATTATATTAGCGAGAATCGTGGATACACACAAACCGAGTTCCGCCAGATCGTGTGCGATGAGTTGGGCAAGCGCTGGGTCATCCCAGTCAAGTGCCCGTTGTGGGTCGTCAAGGTGGTGTGTCACATCGCTGAATGGTGGGGCAAGGTGACAATGAAGGCCAGTACGCTCAACCCCGACAAATACCGCATTCTCAAGCAGCGTAACTGGTTGTGCGACACCAGTGAGGCAAAGCGCGACTTCGGCTTTGAGGCCGAGTACGACCTGCGCCGTGGTGTCCACGAAGCTATCGAGTGGTACCGCGCCGCTGGCTGGCTTTAAGGCAGTTTATGATGTAAAATCATAGCCACATTCTGCCTCTGTCCTGTATGCCGTGCCTCCGTCGCGGCTGAATGAAAGAATCTGGGCTGCCAGTTGTTGTGCTGTGGCGATAGTCTCTTCGGCGGTCTCGATGGCGGTGGCATCAAACTCCAACTGGGCCTGGGCATAATAGGGGGTGCGGCGTTCCAATGCCTCAACGACATAGGGCAGAATCTTATCATCAGCCAATGGAGCAATGGTAGGACGATGCAACTTATGTTCGGGTAGGGCAAGGCGGGCAGCAATGACCTCGGGACTGGTGGTGAGCCACACGGTGATTCCCAGGCGGTTCATCAACGCCATGTTGTCGCCGTAGCAGGGCGTACCACCGCCGCATGCCACCACGGCCGATGTGCCGGCAACCTCATGCAGCGCTTCGCGCTCCATTTGGCGGAACTTGTCCTCGCCGTACCGCTCAAAGATTTCGGCAATGCGCATTTCGGCATGCTCCTCGATCAGGTCGTCCAGGTCGTAGAAATCCATCTCGAGCAGTTCGGCCAGCGCGCGTCCCAGCGTCGTCTTGCCGCAGCACATATATCCTATTAGAAAAATCGTCTCCATCCCACACTATTTTATGATGAGTAGTGCAAAGATAGTAAAAAAAACACTAACTTTGCTGTCTCATTACAGAAAGATGTCAATAAACAGGAATAAATGGTACGTGGTGTGGGTTGGCGCCGAGCCTGGGGTCTGTGACTCGTGGGCCGAGTGCGAGGCGCGCGTCAGCGGGTATCCTGGGGCGCGCTACAAGGCCTACAAGACGCAGGAGGAGGCTGTGCGCGCATTCCGCGAAGGCGAGGATAACGACACCCGTGAGGTGTTACGCGCCATCGCTCGCGGTCCGCAGACACATGTCAACTATGAGGCGTTCCCCGAAATCATCGCCGATAGTATTGCCGTGGACGGTGCTTGCAGTGGCAACCCGGGTATGATGGAGTACCGTGGCGTGGATGTGATGACGGGTGCCGAATTGTTCCATCAAGGTCCGTTCCCCGATGCGACCAACAATATCGGCGAGTATTTGGCACTGGTGCACGCTCTGGCATTCTTCCACAACACGCAGAACAGCCACACCGCCATCTACAGCGACAGCCGCACCGCCCTGGCGTGGGTACGCGACCGCAAGTGCAAGACCAAACTCGCCCGCACCCCCAACAACGAGCGGCTGTTTGCCATCATTGCCCGTGCCGACGCCTGGCTCGCCACGCATACCTGGACCAACCGCATCCTTAAGTGGAAAACCGAGGAGTGGGGCGAAATCCCCGCCGACTTCGGAAGGAAGTAAGCCATGAAGCAAGCAGTAGAACAAATCAAGCCTTATGATGCCGAAGGCAGCAAGACCGAGCAGGTGCGTGACATGTTTGATTCCATCGCGCCCGCCTATGACTTCATGAATCGTGCGATGACATTGGGCATCGACCGCTGGTGGCGCCGCGTGGCGGTACGTCGTGTTGCGCGCCATCTCCAAGACCACCCAACCACGCGACTGCTTGATGTGGCAACGGGCACGGGCGACTTCGCCATCCAGTTGCAGCGCAGCATCGTCGACGCTACGGTCAATGGCATTGACCTGAGCCAAGGCATGCTCGACGTGGCGCGCAACAAGGTTGCGGAGCGCGGGCTGCAGGACGCCATTACCTTTGAGCAGGGCGACTGCTTGGCGATGCCCTATGACGACACCTCGTTCGATGCGGTGACCGTCGCCTTCGGAGTTCGCAACTTCGAGCACCTGGACCGTGGCTACCGTGAGATGTACCGCGTGATGCGTCCCGGCGGCATCCTGTGCGTCCTCGAACTATCCACGCCGCAGAACCGCATCGTCCGTTGGTTCTACGATCTATATACCTTGCACATCATCCCCTGGGCTGGTTCGCTCAAGAGCGGCGATAAAAATGCCTACCGCTATCTACCACAAAGCATCGCCGCTGTGCCACAGGGCGATGCCATGCTTGATATCATGCGACAGGCGGGATTCACGCAGTGCCAGGCACACACGCTCACCCTGGGCACCTGCTCGCTCTATATAGGAGTGAAGGGGGAATAGTAGTTTATAGTGCATTAAAAAATCCTCTATGTTCTCGGGGGGAACATAGAGGAAGAAAGTGCAAAGTTACGACGAATTTTTGATACAAGCGCAATGATTTCAGAGAAATTGCTCTGTTAGCATTTTTTTTGTTTTTTGCCTTGGACTAACCGAACGATTGACATTACCTTTGCATCCCGATAACTCAATTTATCGTATGGACAAACATAGTTTAATTTCAATCACGGACCTCAGCAAGGACGAGATTATGGCGCTATTGAAGCGCGCAAGGGAGTTTGAACAGAACCCCAATCAACGCATTCTGGCGGGTAAGGTGGTGGCCTCGTTATTTTTCGAGCCCTCAACCAGAACCCGCCTTAGTTTTGAAACAGCCGTCAATCGTTTGGGTGGTCGCGTCATCGGATTCAGCGACCCGAAGAGCAGCAGCCAGGCAAAGGGCGAGAGCCTGAAGGACACCATCATGATGGTCAGCAACTATGCCGACCTGATTGTGATGCGCCATTACCTGGACGGCGCGGCTCGCTACGCCAACGAGATTGCTTCGGT
>JAFZAK010000005.1 GCA_017557285.1 Muribaculaceae bacterium | reverse complement strand
ACGGCAATGGCACCCATCAGGTTGGGAGCCAACTTACCTGACAAGAAAATGGCCGTGGGGCCGTCTGCACCACCGATGATAGCGATGGCACCAGCCTGGTCAGGCATAAACCCGATGGCCAGGGCAATCATATAAGCACCAAAGATACCGAACTGTGCGGCAGCACCCACTAGCATCAACTTGGGGTTAGCAAGCAAGGCTGTAAAGTCGGTCATGGCACCGATACCCAAGAAGATGAGCGGCGGATACCATCCCTGACGGACACCTTGGTATAGGATATTCAGCACCGACCCCTCCTCATAAATACCAATCTCGTTACCGGGTTGGAACGGGATGTTACCTATCAGGATACCAAAGCCGATGGGCACAAGCAACATGGGCTCGAAGTCATGTTTGATGGCCAGATAGATAAACAACAGGCCAAAGCAAATCATGACCAGGTTGGGCCATGTGCAATTGGCAAATCCGGTGAAATTCCAGAATTGCTCAAGATTGCTGGTTAAGAAACTGTCTAATAGTACCATAGCTCATTAACCGATTACCATGATTGTCGTGCCTTCGAGCACTGAATCCTCTTTCGCTACATTGATTGACTTGACCACGCCATCCTTGCCGGCATGAATCTCGTTGCCCATCTTCATGGCCTCGAGGATGCACACCACGTCGCTGGCCTTGACTTCCTGGCCTTCCTTGACGAAGATTTCCTTGATGGTGCCGGGCAGCGGAGACTCGATAACGAAATCACCGGCAGCGGCAGCCACCTTCTTGGCGGCGGGCTTGGGAGCGGCGGTAGTGGTCTCGGTAGCAGCGGGAGCCACGCGTTTCACCACCTTCGACACCTTAGGCTGATCCATGAGTTCGACCTCATAGGGCGTGCCATTGAGCTCAATCTTGGCGATGTTGCCTTCAACATCTCCTACGGCAACAGTGTATTCGTTGCCATTAATCTTATACTTGTATTCTTTCATTGATGTAAATTTTGAAGGTTATTATTTGCGGGGCAACTCGCGCATCATGTTGCTCTTGCTGCTCCAGGCGGTGTTGGCGTTGCGGTCGAACGTGAGCACGCCGCTCTCCTCGTCATGCGAGTTGAAGTGCTGATACAGCGCCATGCAGATGGCGGCCATCGCCTCATCGTTAGCATCTGCTGACACAGGCTGAACATCGGCAACCGCGGCAGCAGCCGAGGCTGCGGGTTTATCCTCCTTGTTAGCGGCCTTGTTGGCCTTGCCGAAGAGATAGAACAAGATGCTCAACATCAGCAGGGTGCTGAACACGATGCCCATAGCCACCAGGGCGATGATATAGCCGTGCGGGTCGTGCTCGGCAAACTTCTCGATGTTCTCGTTCACCACACGCTGGTTATACTTACCCGGTGTGATGGCGGTCTCTTCGTCTGCGCCAGTACGAACGCTCCAGGCATCACCATTCATCTTGCCATCAACCAATTCACTGATACCATCGGCCTTCAATGCGAAGGACTGATCGGCAGGCAGACTGGCCGGGATGGTCACCATGTCGACCAAGTCGCCATTTACATCATACAAGTAGAGATTGTTATCCACACCAGGGTTGAGCTTGAACGACAGGTGTAAAGCCCCCTGTGCCGACTCACCGTCGGCAAAGAAAACAATGTGTGTGCGGGGGGCAACTTTTGTTGCCACATCTCCACGAGGAATCTCGTAGAGAACATCAGGATGGGCCGCGGCATATTCGTTCAGAAAGTCCTTCTCCTTCTTGTCGCCTTTATTGGCTTGCACATCAATATATTGATTGGAGATGAACATCTGTTCCATGCCGACCGTGCCATAGGAGCGGTTGAAAACCTCCACCCATGCCGAACGATGGCCGATTTGGTCCACCAGGTTACTGTCGTTCTGCGTCATCACCTCATTGAAACGCAGTTCCATGCGCCCCTGTGCGGTGGCTAGCAGCCCGAAAGCAGCAACCAATAGAGTCAGAATGATTCCTTTCTTCATAACCACGACTGATTACAGAGGAATGTTGCCATGCTTCTTGGCAGGGTTGGTTAACTTCTTGGTGCGAGTCTGCTCCAACGCGCGGATGATGCGGAAGCGCGTGTTACGCGGCTCAATCACATCATCGATGTAGCCATACTTGGCAGCATTGTAAGGCGTGCAGAACAGGTTGTTGTACTCGTCCTCCTTCTGCTGGATGAACTCTTTGTACTGAGCCATGATTTCCTTGGCCTTCTCCTCGTCACCGGCCTCCTTGGCGGCGGTGGCATCGGTCTTGGCGGTCTTAGCCTCCTTAGCATAGAGGATTCCGGCAGCACCGGCGGCTCCCATAACAGCAATCTCAGCACTGGGCCAAGCGTAGTTCATGTCGCCACGCAACTGCTTGCAGCTCATCACGATGTGGCTGCCGCCATAGCTCTTGCGCAGAGTGACCGTAATCTTGGGTACGGTAGCCTCGCCATAAGCGTAGAGCAACTTAGCACCGTTCAAAATCACAGCATTGTACTCTTGGCCTGTTCCAGGCAAGAATCCAGGAACATCGACGAGGGTAACCAGCGGGATGTTGAAGGCATCGCAGAAGCGCACGAAGCGGGCGCCCTTGCGCGAAGCGTTCACGTCAAGCACACCAGCCATGAACTGAGGCTGATTGGCAACCACACCCACGGCCTGGCCGTTGAAGCGTGCAAAACCGACGATGATGTTCTTGGCAAAGTCCTTCTGGACCTCCAGGAACTCACCATTGTCGACCACAGCACCGATGACCTGATACATGTCGTAGGGGTCGTTGGCGCTCTCGGGGATGATGCCGTTCAGGGCGTCCTCCACACGGTCGATCGGGTCGTTGCACTCGCGGCGCGGAGTCTCCTCCATGTTGTTGCTGGGCATGTAGCTGAGCAGTTGCTTGATCAGCGAGATAGCCTCCTCTTCGGTCTCGGCAGCAAAGTGGGTCACGCCCGACTTGGTGGCATGCACCTTGGCACCACCCAGTTGCTCTTGCGTGACATCCTCGCCCGTGACGGTCTTCACCACCTTCGGGCCAGTGAGGAACATGAAGGACATGCCTTGCACCATGATTGTGAAGTCGGTCAGGGCAGGGGAGTAGACGGCACCACCGGCGCAGGGACCTAGGATGGCCGAAATCTGGGGCACCACACCCGAAGCAAGGATGTTGCGCTGGAAAATCTCGCTGTAGCCACCCAGAGCGTTGATACCCTCCTGGATGCGTGCGCCACCTGAGTCATTCAGTCCCACAACAGGAGCGCCATTCTTCATGGCCAGGTCCATAATCTTGCAGATCTTCTGGGCCATTGTCTCGCTCAACGAACCACCGAATACGGTAGCATCCTGTGCGAACACGTAAACCAAGCGACCGTCAACAGTGCCGTAGCCAGTGACCACACCGTCACCATCGAACGATTTCTTCTCCATGCCGAAGTTGGTGCAGCGATGGCGCACGAACATGTCGAGCTCCTCAAAGCTGCCCTCGTCAAGGAACATATTGATTCTCTCACGGGCTGTTAATTTGCCTTTCTCGTGATGCTTCTCAATGGCCTTCTCACCACCGCCCAGGCGGGCTGCAGCACGCTTGGCAATCAGCTCTTGGATTTTTTCGAGTTGTTTGCTCATTTTTGTCTGATAAATCGGTTATAGATGTCGTGAAATTTACTCTTGGGGGTGCTCACACAGCTCAACCAAAGCACCGGCTGTTGTCTTGGGGTGGAGGAAACCAATGTTCAGACCCTCGGCACCACGACGGGGAGCGGCGTCAATCACGCGGCCACCCTTCTCCTGGACCTCATTCAGAGCGCCGGAAACACCGTCCTCAACGCAGAAAGCAACGTGCTGGATACCACCACGGCCACCGTTCTTCTCGATGAACTTAGTGATGGCACTCTCAGGAGCGGTACCCTCGAGCAGCTCAATCTTGGTCTCGCCAACCTTAAAGAAAGCGGTCTTCACCTTCTGGTCTTCAACCTCCTCGATGGCATAGCATTTCAAACCCAGTAAATTCTCGTAGAAAGGGATAGCCTCCTCAAGCGAGGTGACTGCGATACCCACATGCTCAATGTGCGAAATCTTCATAATAAAAATGATTTTAGAGTTATTATTTAGTTAATTTTCGTTGCTACACAAAAGAACACGCAAAGATACGACATTTTTGCGGCATACACCTATTAATTTGGTGAAAACTTTGCAAAATTGTGCAAATGCACAGGCTTATGGCTCTGCAGCTATGGCTGGCAAGCCCTCATCATGGTCGCCATAGGGGCGAGGTTTGGCCTGATGTGTGTCTAGGTAGATTTCAGCCAAGCGGGCACTCAGGGCTTGCAGAGTGGCCTGTCGACGTGCAGGAGAGAGTTGGCACTCCCACACCACCAGCACATAGTAGCCCAAGTCGTGCAGCTGCTTGTAGACTCGGCGGTCACGGGCCTGGTTGCGTTCAAATTTGTTGCGCCAGAAATCGGTATTAGTTGATGGAATACGGAACTTGCTGCAGTCGTGGCCATGCCAGAAACAGCCGTTGACAAAGATGACCGTGCTCTGTCGCCGCAACACGATGTCGGGCGTGCCAGGCAACGACTCCACTGACACGCGATAGCGATAGCCTTGCCGCCACAACCAGCGTCGCACAATCATCTCGGGGCGCGTGTTGCGACTGCCGATGCTGCTCATGCAGTGATGCCGCTGTTCGGGAGTCATCTTGTCCATACACTTCCTAGTATCAACACGGCAAAAGTATAAAAAAAATCTGACAACTGATAACTGATAACTGAAAACTTTGTCGTACCTTTGCAGTTTGAATTGTACACGACACATTTTTATGGACAAAATAAGAAACTTCTGCATTGTCGCACACATCGACCACGGTAAGAGCACTTTGGCCGACCGCTTGCTCGAGTTTACCAAGACGGTCGAGGGTAAAGACATGCAGGCACAGGTGCTCGATGACATGGACCTGGAACGCGAGCGAGGCATCACCATCAAGAGCCATGCCATTCAGATGGACTATGTGCTAGATGGTGAGAAATACACGCTCAATCTCATCGACACCCCGGGACACGTCGACTTCTCCTACGAGGTGTCGCGATCCATTGCGGCATGCGAAGGCGCACTGCTCGTGGTTGATGCCACACAAGGCGTACAGGCGCAGACCATCAGCAACCTGTATATGGCAATCGACAACGGTCTTGAAATCATTCCCGTGATAAACAAGATTGACATGGACAGCGCCCACCCCGATGAGGTGGAAGACGAGATTGTTGAACTCCTGGGCTGTGACCCCAGTGAAATCTTACGATGCAGCGCACGCACCGGCATGGGCGTTCCCGAAGTGCTGGAAGCCATTGTGCGACGCATACCCGCGCCTACCGGCGATGCAAATGCACCTCTGCAGGCACTTATTTTTGACTCAGTTTTCAACCCCTTCCGCGGCATTATCGTATACTTCAAACTTCTCAATGGAACCATTCGCAAGAATGACTTCGTGAAGTTTGTCAACACTCAAAAAGAATATCATGTCGATGAGATGGGCGTGCTCAAGTTGCAACTGTCGCCACGCGAACAACTTAGCGCGGGCAACGTCGGTTATATCATCTCGGGAATCAAGAACTCGGTTGAGGTGCGTGTGGGTGACACTATCACCCATGTGCAAGCTCCCTGTGACAAAGCTATTGAGGGATTCCAGGAGGTGAAGTCCATGGTGTTTGCCGGTGTTTATCCCATCGAGCCCGAGGACTTCGAGAACCTGCGCGCCTCGCTCGAGAAGCTGCAGCTCAACGACGCGGCACTGACCTTCACACCCGAGTCGAGTGTGGCATTGGGATTCGGTTTCCGTTGCGGTTTCCTGGGACTACTTCACATGGAGATTGTGCAGGAACGCTTGAGCCGTGAGTTTAACATGGAGGTCATTACCACCGTGCCCAACGTGTCCTACAAAGTCTATGACAAGAAAGGCAACATGACCGAGGTGCATAATCCCGCCGGACTGCCCGATGTGACGCTCATTGAGAAGATTGAGGAGCCTTATATCCGCGCGAGTATCATCACCCTGTCAGAGTTCATGGGACCCATCATCACCCTGTGCCTGAACAAACGAGGCGAATTGGTCAAGCAGGAATACATCTCGGGCAACCGCATGGAGTTGACCTTCGACATCCCGCTCGGCGAGATTGTCATCGACTTTTACGACAAACTCAAGAGCATCTCGAAGGGCTACGCGTCCTTTGACTACTATATCAACGGCTTCCGTGAGTCACGGCTTATCAAACTCGACATCCTGCTTAACGGTCAGCAAGTGGATGCGTTGAGTGCTTTAACCCATGTCGACAATGCTGTCACTTTGGGACGTCGCATGTGCGAGAAGCTAAAGGACCTGATCCCGAGGCAGCAATTCGATATCGCCATCCAAGCGGCAATCGGCGCTAAGATTATCGCCCGCGAGACAGTGCGACAGGTGCGCAAGGATGTGACCGCAAAGTGCTACGGCGGTGATGTGAGCCGAAAGCGCAAACTGCTTGAGAAACAAAAGGCTGGCAAGAAGCGTATGAAGCAAATCGGAACGGTTCAAGTGCCCCAAAAAGCCTTCCTGGCAGTGCTGAAGCTAGATTAATTCACATTCCCCCTAGCCCCCTAAAGGGGGAACAAACAAAACACCCCCTTCAGGGGGCTTGGGGGACTCTAAAATAAAAGAAAAAATGAAACCATCAATTCCTAAAGGTACACGCGACTTCTCGCCAATAGAAATGGCGAAGCGCAATTACATATTCAACACCATACGCGATGTATTCCAACTCTATGGCTTCCAGCAGATTGAGACACCCGCGATGGAGAACCTCTCGACACTGCTGGGCAAGTATGGCGAAGAGGGCGACAAGCTCCTTTTCAAGATTCTGAACAGTGGCGATTTCCTCAAAGACGCCCCGGCTGAGCTGATGGAGCAACGAGACTCGCTGCACCTGACCAACAAAATCAGTGAGAAGGGCTTGCGCTATGACCTCACCGTGCCATTCGCACGCTACGTGGTGCAGCACCGCAACGACCTGCAGATGCCGTTCAAGCGCTACCAAATCCAACCCGTGTGGCGCGCCGACCGGCCACAGAAAGGACGCTATCGCGAGTTCTATCAGTGCGATGCCGATATCGTTGGCAGCGACTCGCTGCTCAACGAGGTGGAGCTGGTAACGCTCATCGATGAGGTGTTCCGTCGTTTTGGAGTGCGCATTGTCATCAAGCTGAACAACCGCAAGGTGCTCAGCGGCATAGCCGAGGTGATTGGCGCTCCCGACAAACTCATTGACATCACGGTCGCCATTGACAAGATGGACAAGATTGGACTGGAGAACGTGAATGCCGAACTGCTTGAGAAGGGCCTGGACGAAAGTCAAGTCAAAGCGATTGAACCGCTGCTCACACTCAGTGGAACGAACGACGAGAAACTCGCAACCCTCGACCAGTTGCTGGCTACCAGCGAGGTAGGGCAGAAGGGCATCGAGGAACTGCGATATGTCATCGGTCATGTGGCCGAGGTTGGCACTACAGCGACCATCGAGCTGGATGTGTCATTGGCGCGCGGACTGAACTACTACACTGGCACCATCCTCGAGGTCAAGGCATTGGACGTGGCCATTGGCAGTATCACGGGCGGCGGGCGTTATGACAACCTCACGGGCGTGTTTGGCATGCCAGGTCTGTCGGGCGTGGGCTTCAGCTTTGGTGCCGACCGAATCTTTGACGTGCTCAATGCGCTGGACCTCTATCCTGCCGACACCATGGCGTCCGCACAGGTGCTATTCATCAACTTTGGCGACCGAGAAGCGGCCACCTCGTTGCGCCACGTCATGGCATTGCGCAAGGCTGGCATAAGCGCCGAACTCTACCCCGACAGCGCCAAGATGAAGAAGCAGATGAACTATGCCAACGACCGCAAGTTCCCATTTGTCGCCATCGTGGGCGAGAGCGAGATGGAGCAGGGCACCATTACCCTCAAAAACATGGCCACCGGCGAGCAACAGGCCCTCACCTGCGACCAACTGATTGAAATACTTTCCTAGTCGCTCCTCGCCCTTAAGAGGGGGAAGCTAAATTCCCTACTAGCGAATCAGTCTACCATCGCGAAGCGCGATCTTAATTCTTAATTCTAAATTCTTAATTAGATAAAGCGTGTTTGAACAACTCATGCAACTGCCGCTCTTTCATGGAGTGAGCGCACAACAATTGTCGGCATTGGTCGAGAAAATGCCGTTTCATTTCTTGAAGTTCAACGATGGTGAGCGCATCATCGACGAGGGTGACACATGTACCCACGTGCGCTTTGTCGTTTCGGGCAAAGTGAGGGTAAGCATGCGATTTACTAACCTCAAGGTTACTATCGAGCAGACCCTGGAAGCCCCCAATGTACTGGGACCAGACTACCTCTTCGGACTTGACACAACCTATCCATTCTATGTCACAGCAGAGGGCGAGTGCGGCATCATGCAGTTGCGCAAATCTGATTATGTCAACATCGTGCAGGCCGACAAAGTGTTTCTGTTCAACATCCTCAACTACTTGTCACGCAACAGCCAACGATTCACTGCCGGAGTGTTGGCCATGAAGCAAGGTTCTGTGACCGAACGCATCGCACTCATCGTTTCCATTTTGACGACGCAACTCTCATCTGACATCACCATCTCTTTCTTACAAAAGGATTTGTGTACCTTGTTGGGCACCCAACGCACGACACTGATTCATGCTTTGGACATTCTGAAAGACGAGGGCATCATCGACTATACCACCACACAAATAACCATCCTGAATTTGTCCGCGCTGCGCAACAGATCATAACAACAACTTACTATGCGCCACATCACCTACTACCCAACGGGCACCTGCTCTCAGCAAATTGACATCACACTCGATGACAATGACATCATCCAAGATGTGCAATTCTTGGGTGGTTGCCACGGCAACTTGCAGGCTATTGGCAAACTCGTTCGCGGAATGCATCGTGACGAGGTCATCCGTCGTTTGCAAGGCATCCGCTGCGGATACAAGAACACCTCATGCCCTGACCAACTCACACGAGCCCTGCAACAAGAAGAAATTCAATAGTAGAGAAATAATGCCTAACTTTGCAGTGTGATTATAACGATAACTCAGAATTTCACATGAAACTAAACTTAAGTTATAAGAACATTCATATTGGTGCAATAGCAACTTTTTATATCATAGCCTTATTGGTGCGCCTGATATCATTGTATTTTGTCAATAATTATCCTTCAATTGAAACGAACTATGCACTTCAAGTTCCCGCAGCGCTTGCCACGGGGCTTGGTCCCGCTCTTGGAGCATTGGTGGTTATGTTCATTTTCAAACGTAAAACGGAATACACTCTATTTGGCAAGTCTGCCTGGAAATCCATTGCGACGATAGTTATACCATGCATTGTCTTTGGCATTATCGGCGGATGGGACCTGGGCCTGGTGTGTTTTGGGCATTTGCGTATGGGTTGTTGGAAGAATATGGT
>JAFZAK010000031.1 GCA_017557285.1 Muribaculaceae bacterium | reverse complement strand
CTCGAGAAGATGAACCATACATCACCATCGATGTTAGCCTTGGCCTCGAAGATGCCCTCTTCAACCTCATCCATTGCCAAACCTGCAGAAGGATTCCAGTTACCGAACGGGTCATTACCAATGATGTACATGTGGTTAGCAGTATCCTCAACGACGGTCAGCGTGTTTGCATTCATGTCCAGTGTGAGAACGTACTTGCCAGGAGCCAATGCGAACGCAAAGTCGCTAACACCAGCCTCGCTCAGTGCCATAGGCTCGCCCAGCACAACAATGCTGTTGATCGAGTCGGCAGCAGCAAAGCGGAAAGGAGCGATGCCTTCCCAGTTGTTGTCGGTCTCGGTCGAACGAGCGTGCGTGAAGCTGAAGTAGCCAACCTCAGTGCTGTCATTAGCAGCAGTGACTCTTGCGTTGGCGGTGAAGATGCCTTCGCCATGCTCGGTCATCATCATAGTGGTGTTGGTTACCCAACCTACGTTGTTCACGTCACCCATGAGGAAGATGTGGCCCTCGTCTACGGGATCGGGCTCGGGAATCACCTCACCATTGCGGTGGAACATAACCAGGTTGTCTTCTTCTTCAGATGCGGCCAAATACAGCGTGATGGTGTAGTTCGAGGCACCCTTAATCAGGAATGCATTGTCAGAACTTGTGCCATAGGCACCGCAAGCGATGGCCTCATCCAGCAGGTCATCAACCTCAAAGTTGTTTGAGGGAGCACCAAAGCGATAGGGCTTGATGTCAGCCCAGCCGCTACTGGTCTCGGCCAGAGCGGTGGTGAAGCTGAAGTAAGAGTTAGCCTTGAAGTCAGCAGTCAGCTCATAAGTGCCGTCAGCCTCGTTGAAGGTCATCAGAGTTCCCACCGAGGGATCCCAACCTTGGTCGCCCACGTTACCGAGAACCCATACATTCACGTCCTGAGCCTGCATGCCGAACATCACGGCACCGGCAAACAGCATTGATGTAAAGAATTTCTTCATAATGGTTTTGAAAATAATTAATTGGTTAATAAAAAGAGTTATTTTCTGTAGTTCAGTAGTTTAAATTCTTGGGGCAGGGGTGCTGCCCCAAGAATTTAATGACATTACTTCTGGATGAACCTGAAGGTGCCGAGGAGATCGTTGAACACTACCTTGTAGGTACCGCTCGTGTAGGGGATGCCAGCGCCATTGAGTTGAGCGCGGCCAGCGGGGAACTCCTCACTGCCCCAGGTTGTTCCATCGTTAGCAACAAACTTGATGCCTTGTCCTGCGGGAGCATCGGCGTCGACCACGAGGTCGCCTAACCAGTCATGGTTCTCGGTCTTGGTCGTGATGATAGACATTGCATTTCCGTTTGACATGGCCATGCCCTCAAAGACATTGACGTCGCCGGTGAAGGGCTCGTAGCGAGCTGTAGAGTCCTTGGTGTTCACAATAATCTTGTAGTAGCCGGCATTCGCGACGGTAATATTGTCATCATAAACCTCTCCGCCGATGAAGTACTGTTTGCTTCCCGGTTTGAGGATAACCTTGAACTGCGCATTGTCAACCAAGTAGCCTGCCCAGACTAGCTCATCGTAGTTCAGCGGGTTGGCATACATGGCCACGGTGCTGGTGTACAGACCCATGGTAGCATGATTGACGAAGGTTCCACGGCCAATGCAGTTACCCAAGAGGTACCACACGGGCGGCAGCTCCTGCTGCTGCGGAGTGACGGTAACGGGAATATTCAGAGCACGGCTGTGTACCATGATGCCATCGACCATCGAGTGGGCGGTGATGTTCATCGTAGCCTGACGTGCCTGCTCGATGTTGCCATACAGGGCGATGATGGCGCCCTGCAAGTCGCTGCGGCGCACGCGGCCCTGCTCGTCACCGGCGATGGTGACCGAGTCGGTCTTGTTGGCGTTGTAAATAACCACGTCATAGGTGGTGCTCACATTGTTGGCACCAGCGATAGCCAGGTTGGGGTTGAACGCCACCACCGAGTCGGCTGTCATGCCGCGCAGGTCGAGGGCACTCACACCCGAGGGCGTGAAGCTCACGGTCACCTGACCCGGGTCGGCCGGGCTAGTGGGCTCGGCCCAGTCCTTGAAGTCCTCGGTGCAGGCGCTCAGGGCGATGCCTGCCAGCGCGAGGAGCGAATATAATGCAATCTTTTTCATTGTCTTCATTCGTTTAAGGGGTTATTGAATACGACCTTCGTCCTTGGTGAAGTTCAAATACATCTTCTGACCAGGCATACCCTTGATGCGGTCTTGGTCGCCACCAGCACCGCGGTAGTCAATCTTGTTGTCAAACACGCGGAACTCTGACTTCCACCAGTCGATGCTCGAGCCAACCTTGACATAGGCGCGGACACCGCTGTCGTCGGCCGACTCGTTGGTGAATGCGGGTGAGACAAACTCGCCGTCGGCGGTTGTCGGCACCTCAAACATACAGCCATCCTCAAACTCGGCCCAAGCGCCGCCAGGAGTGACGGTACCCATCAGCCACACCTCGGGCTTGCGCATCTCAAGCGTGTAGATGCGGTCGCGGCCCACGACAACAGTCTTGAGCACGGCGAGGTACCAGCCAGGATTGCTCGAGGCGATGCGGCCGTCCTTGTTCACGATGTCTCCAGCGAGGTCGCCCGTGACGGTCACGTCATCGAAGCCGATGGCGCCGTCGTCGCTCTGTGTCTCGTTCATCTTGATACCGTTGGCATCGATGAAGACCATGTGCCACAGCAGGTCGGGATTGTCATAGACAGGAACCATCTTCAGGCCATTGTCCCAGTTGTTGCCACAGAAGTCGCCGATGATGTACATCTCGGTAGGCGGCAGCACGGGCGGTAACGAGAACTCAAGCTTGACGTTGTTCAGCTTCACCACGTTAGAGTTCACGCGGCTCTTCTCAATCAGTGTCAGGTTGTCGGCCGACACCATGCGTGCTACCACGCGCAGGTAGGCGGGCAACTCCATCGGGAAGTCTTCCTCGGTCTTGCCGGCATTCATGGCCAGGGTGGTCAGCGCGATGGCGATGTCCTTTGTGGGCACGCTCATTGTCGGGGAGCTATATGACCCAACCTCAATGGCATCGGTCATGCCCTCGTTAAGGGCAATCTCAACTGAATAGTTCACCGTGGTGGGGAAACCATAATTGGGATAGGTGCAGACCAGGTCCAAGCTCTGTGACTGGGCCAGGTCGATGTCATATTGAGCCATCTGCGGGGCATAGAGCGTCAGCTCGTATGGCCCTCCCAGCTCGGGGTTCGAGCCATTGTCGTCGTTGCAAGCAGTGAACAGGCACAGCGTGCAGACCATCAACAATGCGGTTTTAAATATATTTTTCATCTTCTTGTCTGTTTTTCGTGAGTGAATAAACAACATTAACGGCCATAGCCCGGATTCTGTTCCAGTTTCTTGTTGGCAATCAGGTCATCGGACGGGATGGCGAACACGTTGCGATAAGAATCGAAGTTCGTTCCGGCCTTGACACCGCCCTTCCAGGTCCAGTTGTAGCCCGTGTTGCCGCCAAATTTGCCGAAGCGAATCAGGTCGACACGGCGACGGCCCTCGAAGTAGAACTCGCGGCTCCACTCGTTGAGAATCTCGTCGAGTGTGAGCGTGCTGGTGTTGAACTTCTTGGCATGGGCGCGGGTGCGCAGGGCGTTGACCTTGTCAACGGCATCCTGGGTTACGCCATGCAGACGAACCTCGGCCTCGGCATAGTTCAGGTAAGCCTCAGCAACACGCATGATGTATACATCCATGTCACTGAATGTGCCACCTTCATCGTTGGTTTTTGAACCGTCGGTGGTGAAGTTGTTAAACTTGCCTACTGCGAAGCCGTTGGTGAAGATACCTACCTCGGGGATGTCCAGCGCGCGGCCCTTGCTGTCGAACAGTGCGCGGTCGTCGTTAGCGAGCATCGGCATGTCGTAGCAAGCCAGTTCAGGAATGTCGTTACTGTTGATGAAGCGCTTCACCAGGTCGGGACGGGCGCGGTTGCCACCCCAAGCCTGACCCGATAGACCGTTGACCTGTTCGGGGTCATAGCGCAATCCGTGTAGGTTACCGTCGGCGGTGGAGGCGATCAGGTACTGAGCCACACCCCAAGCGGTAGTGCGTTTTCCATCTTGCAGGATGGGGAAAACTGCTTCCACGCTCGAGCCGTTGCGGTCGTTGTCACCCATAAACAGCATCTGGTAAGCGGTGAACTCCCAGGTCTCGTCGCCGACTTCCTTGCTGGAACCCTCGGTGTGCAGCTTGTAGGCCGAGTTGATAACCTTCTCGGCATAGGTCTTGGCGTCCTGCCAGCGGGCAGTGCCAGTGTAGACCTCCCAGTTCAGGTAGAGGCGAGACAGCAACATCCAAGCGGCGGCCTTATCGACGCGGCCATAGCCAGCATCATTGCTCGTCTTAGGAGCGGGGTCGTTGAGGATAGTTGTATTGTCTTCGGGGCTCTCGCCGATGATGGCCTTGAGCTCACTCTCGACAAATGCCATCACCTCGGCGCGAGACTTCTGGTCGGGTTTGTCGGCACTGATGGCCGTTGAGAACGGAATGTTGTTGAATGCGTCACTGAGCAGATAGTACTCAAAAGCGCGCAGGAAACGCACCTCGGCGCTCATCGTGGCGTCGGCATCGTAGAAGTCTTTCAGATAGAGGTTGCAGAAAGCGATGCTGGCGCACAGACGATAATAGTAACCCTTAAGCATTGGGTGGCTGGCGTCATAGGTGTTGTAGCAGAACGGGCCGATACCCTCGTCACCCCAGCCACAAATGGCCTCGTCGGTGGTGAGCTCGTTGCTATTCCACATCTGGCGGAACAAGCTTGAGGTGCCGCCATCGATATCGTCGATGTCGCAGTTGTCGTCACTGCCGTTGTTACCCGACGTGGCGAATGCGCTGTAGCACTTGTTGAACAGTTGGTATGCCTCAATGTCGGTTTTCTGGCTGGGGTCGATGGGCTCGACATGAAGGTCGTTCACGCAAGCCTGCAATGCCCAACTCATAACCAACACAACTGCTGGTGCTAGATATTTGATGAATTTATTCATGATGTCTATATTATTTAATGAGTGGACGACTTTAGAAATTCAGACTCAGACCCAGGATGCCCGAGAACGGACGCGGGTAGATGTTGTTGTCGATGCCGCCAAACACCTCGGGATCGATGCCCTTGTACTTGGTGATGCAGAACACGTTGCTGGCAGTAGCATAAACACGGCCACTGAGACCGTTCCAGCTGCCAGTCTTGAACAACTCGCCGAAGCTGTAACCCAGCGTGATGTTGTCGCACTTGAGGAACGAGCCGTTCTGGACCCAGCGGTCGCTCAACGTACCCACCTCATAGTAGGTGCTCCAGCCGTACTTCACGGCATCGATGGGACGGTTGTTCAGATAGTTACCGCTCACCTGCTCGAGGATAGCGCCCTCGCCCACGTTGTGGTAACCATTCATCACGTCGCTGAACACATAGTTGTCGATGCTTGCGCGGAACGAGATGCCTAAGTCCCAGTTCTTGTACTCCAGACGGCTGGCCAGACCCATGGTCACGGGAGCCATCGGGCTCTTGTAGAAGTAGCGGTCATCGGGGCTGATGATACCGTCGCCGTTGCGGTCAACAACACAGTTCTCGATGGGCATGCCATCCTGGTCGTAGACCTGCTGATAGACGTAGAACGAGCTGGCGGGGTGTCCCACAGCATGAGCCTGGCATGTGTTACCAGTACCTGACGAGATGCCGCCGGTGGGCACCATGTAGTTGGGATCCTCTTCAATCAGGTCGAGAATCTCGTTCTTATTGTAGGTGAAGTTGTAGTCAACCGTCCAGTTCCAGTCACTGCCTTGCAGAATCTTGTAGCTCAACGCCAACTCAATACCGGTGTTCTTCAACGAACCGATGTTCTGGTTCATCTTGTTACGGAAACTGCTCAACGCGGCCACAGGTGCATAGTTGATCAGGTCGGTGGTCTTGCGGTAGTACCAGTCGATGCTACCACTCAAGCGCTGACGCATGAAACCGAAGTCCAAACCGACGTTGGTCGTCGTCGTGGTCTCCCACTTCAGAGCGGGGTTGTAAGCGTTCGGGCGAGCCTTCACACCATCGCCAGCAACATCATACCAGCTACCTGTGCTGCTGTTGCTCAGCGTGTAGTTAGCAAAGTAGGTGAAGTCGCCGATGCCTTCCTGCTGACCAGTCTTACCCCAACCGAGACGCAACTTGAGGTCGCTCAGTTTCTCGTTGTCCTTGAGGAAGTCCTCACGCGAGATGGCCCATGCCAAAGCGGCACTGGGGAAGTAACCCCACTGCTGGTTGGGTGCGCCATCGAGCCAGTTGAAGCGCGAGCTACCGTCGGCACGCATGGTGAACGTCAAGTAGTAACGCTCCTTGAGGATGTAGTTCAAACGACCGAAGAACGACACCAGGTAGTTCTCCGAACGGCCACCCCTACCATTGTTCATCTCTGTACGGTTGTACACCGTGCCTGCTTTGGCTTGGTCTGCTGCATTCATCGGGTACAGACCCCAGTAGATGTTGTGCTGCTTGTGCCAGAAGTGCTGCCACTCATAACCGCCCATGATGTCAAAGTGGTTGTCATCGTTGAAGTCCTTATAGTACTGTGCATAGGTGCTCAGTGTCAGGTTCTCCTTGGTAATCTTGTCCCAGCCATACGAACCGAAGTAGTTGGCGTTGGGGCTGAAGTTGCTCACCTCGGTGTCTTGCTTACCGCCCGAGAAGTCGCCACCCAGCGTCAGGTGCAGACGCAAGTCCTCAAAGCCGTGAATCTTGTAGTCGATGTCGGCGTTACCAACAAACGAGTGGCTGTTTGCACGGTCGTCTTTCAGATCAAGCGTGGCAACGGGGTTGCGCGGAGCGTTAGTGTTCTGGAGATAGGGCCAGTTAGCGTCTGTACTAGCTGCTGACAGCCAGCCAAAATAGCCGCCCAAATTGGCGTAAAGAGGATCATTTGTAGTAATGGGCTGTGTGGGGTCCATGCGAACAGCATTGCCGATGGCACCGCCGTCGGCATAGCGCGACTTGGCCCACATCCACTTGGCGTTCAGGTTGAAAGTCAGGTGGTCCTCAAAGAACGACGGGTTCAGGTTGACGGCCACAGTGTAACGCTTCATCTCACTGGTCTTGAGGATACCGTTCTCGTCGGTGAAGCCCAACGACACGCGGTAGGGGAGGATTTGTCCCACCGAACCGGCGACCGTCAAGTTGTGGTCGTGGCTCCATGCAGTGCGATAAATCTCGTTCTGCCAATCGGTGTTGGCGGTGCCCAGAGCCTCGGCGGCTAATTCTTCCTTCGCGGTACCGGCGTAGAGGTTGCGGACAAAGGCGCGATACTCGTCGCCTGTCATCACATCGATGGTTTTCTTCTTGGTGCTCATGGTCACGCTACCGCTATAGCTCACCGACGGCTTCTGGCCGCGGCGACCTTTCTTGGTGGTGATGATGATGACACCGTTCGAACCACGGCTACCATAGATAGCGGTTGCCGATGCGTCCTTCAAGACGTTGAAGCTCTCGACGTCTTGCGGGTTGACCATGGCCAGGCCGTTGGCGAGGCCCTTCACACCGCTGTTGTCCATGGGGACACCGTCGATGACGATTAGCGGGTCGTTGCTGGCGTTCAGCGACGATCCACCACGAATACGGATGGTGGCGCCACCACCTGGCGTACCACCGCCGCTGGTGACGTTCACACCGGCAATCTTACCGGCCAACTGGTCCTGGACGCTCACCACGACACCTTTGTTCTTGGAGTCGGGGCGCATGGCGGTCACACTACCGGTCAGGTCGCTCTTGCGGGCCACACCGTAACCGATGACAACCACCTCGTTCAGCGTCTGGGTGTTGTCCTGCAGCTCGATGACCATCTCGGGGGCTGCGACCACCTCCTGAGTGACGTAGCCGATGGACGATACTTGGAGCGTGGCGCCGGCCGGCACGTTCGACAGCGTGAAGTTGCCGTCGAAGTCGGTCACGGTGCCTTGGTTAGTGCCCACCACACGGATGGACGCGCCAATGACACCCTCGCCAGTAGCATCCTTGACAAGGCCCTGCACAGTGATTTGCGCAAAGGCTCCCAGTGACAGGAACAATCCCATCACCAAGGTTAGGACTCGCATGGGAATCCTCAAGTGTACTTGCTTCTTCATTCTGTTTGGTGTTAAAAGTTATGTAGTTGTATGTTAGTCGTTAAGCTGACCTATTTAGCCAATAAACAACGCAAAATTAAAAAAACCGCTATATTAAAAAGGTAATTATATTGTTAAAAAATGTGCAGACTTTGTGCAATCGTTTGCGCAATTCAACATTTATCACTATTTTTGTCCGCTGAAAGGTCGTTTCAAGCGTGGCGCTTCCTGTTTTGCTGCCTTTGACTGCCTTTAACTACTTAACCACTCATACACTACTGATATGGATAAGAACTATCCCCTAGGACAGCCCCTGACGATGAAAGACTTGGCGCGCATGCTGGGTGTCTCGGTCGCCACCGTGTCACGTGCCCTGCGCGATAGTCCCAGCATCAGCAAGCAACGTCGAGAAGAAATACAACGGTTCGCACGAGAACACGATTTCCGCCCCAATATCGTGGCAGAGTCGCTGCGTAACAGCCGCCGCGTCCCCATCAAGGTTATTGGTGTGATTACACCGGAATTTGTACATTACTACTTTTCGTCGGTTCTTGCTGGCATCGAACAGTTCGCCAGTGAGCGAGGTTACCGACTGCTGGTATCTTGCAGCGGAGAAAGCGAAGAGAGGGAGGCGCAACTTTGCGACGATTTCTACCGTAACCGCGTCTGTGGTATCATTGCGGCGCAGTCTAAGCATACCGTACACTACGACCACTTCGTGCGACTGACCGAATACAAGATGCCACTAGTGTTTTACGACCGCATCTGCCCGGCAATCAACGCCAACCGAGTGGTGGTCGATGACTACAAGGCGGCCTTCAAAGCGGTGACTTACCTCATTGAGCGGGGATGCCGGCGCATCGCTTACTATGGTACGTCGCTCAACCTGGAGATTGCCAAGAACCGCCTTAATGGCTATCGTGACGCGCTCTATCAGAACGGGCTGAAGCCTGACGAGGAGATTATCAAACTGTGCGACAACCGTAGCGACGCCGAACTGATTACGCCACTGCTATTGCAGATGGATCGTCGACCCGACGCGTTCTTTGCCGTCAATGACGAAACAGCCATTGGCATCCTTTACACGGCAAAACGCATGGGGCTGAAAGTGCCCGACGAACTGATGATTTGCGGGTTCACCGACGGCAACCTGGCCACCTCGTGCGACCCGCAACTGACAACAGTCGAACAAAATGGAGTTGAAGTGGGGCGCGAGGCAGCCGAAATACTCATTGGACTCGTCGAGGGGAAATACCCTATCGACCGAGCCCAGAAACGCATTGTCCGCACCCGCCTCGTCACTCGCGGAACCACAAGATAGGTTGCAGATTATAGATTATAGATAATAGATTACCGCTAAACTCCCCTCTCCCTCTGAGGGGGCGGGGGTGAGGCCGATAAACAGTATTGATATGAAAAAACTCCTTTTCCTGGCCGTGGCCCTGTTGGGCATGGCCACAAGCGCACAAGCGCAGATTGACCGCCCGAAGTTGGTGGTCGGTATCGTGGTGGACCAGATGCGATGGGACTACCTCTACACTTATAATAGCATGTGGCGACCCGACGGCGGAATCCGCCGACTGCTCGATGGCGGCTACTCGTGTGGCAACACCATGATTGACTACCTGCCCACGTTCACCGCTTGTGGACACGCAAGTATCTACACAGGTTCCACGCCGGCGTTTCATGGTATTGTGGGTAACACCATGGTGATTCATGGCAAGGCAATCTCAAGCTGCAACGATACCACTGTCGTGGGCGTGGGAACGACCAGCGACAAGGGCAAGGCTTCGCCGCGCAATATGCTGGTGACTACCATCGGCGATCAACTGAAGTTGGGCACCGACATGAAGGCCAAGGTTATCGGTGTCTCGCTCAAAGACCGCGCCGCTATCCTTCCCGCCGGACATGGTGCGGACGGCGCGTTCTGGTACGACGAGAAAGTGCCGGGATTCATCACTAGCACCTATTACATGAACAAACTGCCCAAGTGGGTCGAGAAGTTCAACAAGGACAACAAGAAGACCATGAAGGACTTCGACCTGTGGAACAACCGCAATGGCGTGACGATGACATTTGAAATGGCGGCTGCCGCCATCGATGCCGAGCAGTTGGG
>JAFZAK010000004.1 GCA_017557285.1 Muribaculaceae bacterium | reverse complement strand
GTGTCGAAGAAGGCCCACAATGCGGTCAACATCATCTCAATCATCTCGACACTGGGTGTGGTGGTCACCACGGCCGCCCTTATTTGTGTGCTCAGTGTGTTCAACGGGTTCCGAGGGCTCATCATGGGAAAACTCGCTGAATTGGACCCCCAAATTGCTATCACTGCGACGCAGGGCAAAGCCATCGAGCAAGCCGATAGCGTGTTGCATGTGGTGACCCAGTTGCCAGGTGTGAAAGGTGCCATCCCCGTCATTGAGGATCATGCTCTGGCGGTATTTGCCGACTATCAGATGCCCGTGCGCCTCAAGGGCGTGCCCGACAACTACAACCAGTTCAATGCCATGGACACGCTCATGGTCGACGGCAACTGGAGGCTGCACGACCAGGTCAGCGCCTACGCTGTGGTGGGCGTGGGGCCCGCGATGATGCTGCACGTCAGGCCAGGCTACTTGCTCATGCTCAACTTATATGCGCCCAAGCGCCAAGGCCGCGTGAATATGGCGAACCCGATGGGGGCATTTGTCGCCGACTCGCTATTTGTCTCAGGAGTGTTCCAACTGCAGCAGAATGCTTACGATGCCGACCTGATTTACCTGCCGCTCGACAAGGCTCGGCGGCTGTTTGACTATCCTACGCAGGCGACCCAAATCGAGGTGACCCTGCAGCCCGGTGCCGACGAGGCGGCCTTTATGCGGCAACTGTCGGCGCAACTGGGTGAATCTTATACCATCAAAAACCGCCTGATGCAACAGTCGGCGGCCTATCGTCTGGTGAATGTGGAGAAATGGATGGCGTTCCTGCTCATGGCGTTCATCCTGCTCATCGCCACGTTTAATGTCATCAGCACGCTCTCGCTGCTCATCATTGAGAAGGACGAGAGCATCGCCACCCTGCGTAACCTGGGTGCCACCGACCAGCAAATCACGCGAATCTTTGTCATCGAGGGGTGGCTCATCGCCCTTGTGGGTGCCGTCTTGGGTGTGGCGCTGGGACTGGCGCTGTGCTTCGGCCAACAGCAGTTCGGTTGGCTCACCCTGGGCGTGGAGCCCGATACGCTCATTGCGCATGCTTATCCCATCATCGTCGAGTGGACCGATGTGTTGTTGGCATTCGCGCTCGTAGCCGCCATCGGCCTGCTTACAGCGCTTGTCACCTCGCTGACCATGCGTCGCCGCCTGCGTTAATTCATTGTGTGATGTCAGCCACGATGTACTCTGATCGTGTGCCAATGCGGTATTTACCGCCCCAGATTCCTAATCCCGAGCTGACGTAGTAGCGTGTGTCGCCCTTCTGGCAGAATCCCCAAGCATTCTCGTACATGGCATGTACCATCAGGCTGATGGGCCATATCTGTCCCTCGTGGGTATGTCCGCTGAACTGGAAGTCGACACCACACTGTTGTGACTCGTCCAGGTTGTGGGGCTGATGGTCTAGCAGGATGATAAACTTGGTGCGGTCGGCATCAGCTAGTAGTTGCTTGGTGCTCTTGCGGTGCCTGTTCGAGAGGTCATCGCGCCCCACGATAAGCAGGTCGCCCAGTGTGACCGTGGAGTCACGCAGCAGCGTGATGCCGGCGCGGCGGTAGAAGTCGAGCGCGCGGTCGATGCCCGTGATGTATTCATGGTTGCCTAGACATGCTACTATTGGCGCCTTGAACTGCTTGAAGTCGGCAGCCATGTCCTCGTCAAGCAGAGGTCGCATATGGCCGTCGATAATGTCGCCCGCCACCACAATCAGGTCGGGATTCTCGGCATTGATCATTTTGACCCATCTTTGCCACTCGGCTTTGCGGTTGTGGTAGCCCAGATGCAGGTCGCTGACCATCACCACCCGCACAGGCTTGGAGAGGGTTTTGTCGGTATGTAGTGACAAGGGCTCCCTAACCTTATTGCGATAGTGTATGTTTCCGCCGATAAGCAGTGCTGCGATGACCGCCGTTAGGGCACAGGCGGTCCATGCGTTGTCATGTAGCCATTGCTTGGGTATCAGGTGTACCAACCGTCCAAGATCTAACGCTACAAACGCGATGAGCAGATAGAGGAACACAATCAGCCATGAGGTACTCACGTCGTAGGCCGCCGATGCCAGGGCTAGTGGCATGCGGTCGAAGGCACCCATCAGTCCGACGATCATCATCGCAAGTGCCGCAATCATCAGTGCCACCACGCACCACTTTGCCCACACGGGCAAGGGCAATACTTGATAGACGTGCCACAGCACATAGACATGTGCCAGCACCGGCAACAGTATTAATAGGATAAAACCGAATCTCATAGCATTGGCGACTGATAGTGCGATGCGCACCCCATTCTACACACTCACCACACCCTTGATGGCTGGCCATGGGTCATAGCCCTCGAGGGTGAAGTCCTCGTACTTGTAGTCGAAGATGTCTTTCACATCGGGATTCAATATCATGCGGGGCAAGGGGCGCGGAGTGCGGGTCAACTGCTCACGCACCTGGTCGAAGTGGTTGGTATAGATGTGCGCGTCGCCGAACGAGTGGATAAACTCTCCCGGCTCCAGCCCGGTGACATGCGCCACCATCATTAAGAGCAGGGCGTAGGACGCGATGTTGAAGGGCACGCCCAGGAACAGATCGGCACTGCGCTGGTACAACTGCAGGCTCAGCCGGCCGTCAGCGACATAGAACTGGAACATCGTGTGGCAAGGTGGCAAAGCCATGTTACCGACCTCGGCGACATTCCATGCGCTTACCAGCAGTCGTCGCGAGTCGGGGTTGTGACGGATTTGCTCCACTACCTGCGAGATTTGGTCGATGGTGCCGCCATGGTAGTCGGGCCACGACCGCCATTGGTGGCCGTAGACGGGTCCCAGGTCGCCGTTCTCGTCGGCCCACTCATTCCAGATGCGCACACCGTGTTCCTGCAAGTAGCGCACATTGGTGTCGCCCTGGAGGAACCACAGCAGTTCGTAGATGATGCTTTTCAGGTGTACTTTCTTGGTTGTCAACAAGGGGAAGCCATCGCGCAAGTCGCAGCGCAACTGGTAGCCAAACACGCTTTTCGTGCCTGTTCCCGTGCGGTCGTGCTTCAGTGTGCCGTCCCGCATCACATGTTCTATCAGGTCAAGATATTGTTTCATTGTTGGTTGTCACGATTTGTTATTTATCACGAATTACACGAATTTTAGAATTCTTGTTTCGCGGTTGTCACGATTTTTTATCAAGAATTATAGATTTATTTTGTATCGAGGCGGTAATTGTGCATTATGCATTATGCATTGTGCATTGATATAATTATAGTCCGATGGTTAGGTTGTGGTCGGGGGTGTGCGACTCGGTGGGCTTGCCTACCTGGTTGCGGTCCTCGAGGGCACTGTGCATGGTGGGCTCGATGCGTGGCATCAGGTTATCAATCAGAAAGTTCCCCATATCATCGGCTATCTCTGCAGGGAACATTTCACAAGCCATTCTCCTAATACCTTTCTTAGTGGCAGAGATGAGGGCTTCAGCCTGTTTTGGGTCTTCTCCACCACGAGTGACCGAGAGCAATATTTCAGTAAAGGGTTGCTGCAAGTTGTTAACGAGGAGTGTGGCTGCTTCTCGGGGGCTGCTGGGGACGTTCGAGAGATCCACGCCATTGGAAGCCAGGAACGAAATTACTTGGTTAATCTTGTCTTGCATGCGCGGCCACATCTTGTTGGCGAGGAGGTTAGCCTCGATAGACACATTACGCTCAACTTGTTCGCGGCCTTGCCTCTCTAGATACTTGCTCAAGCCGAACGAGGCAAACTGTGTATCGATGCGCAGCGAGTCGAGCGAAGGGTCGATGGTGGCGACGCGAAGAGGCATCGGATAGGTGGAGAGTGAACCGGTGGCAACTTCGGTAAGCGGTCCGCTGGTGACGGCATCGGTGATGTGCAGATGTCCGGTGAACAGGGCATGTACGCCGCAGTCGGCCAGCGCTTTTGCCACGGCATCGTGGTCAGCGACGATATAGTCTTTGAGGTACTGCGCCTCGCCATCGATGTGCTCAAGCATGTGGTGATGCATCATCGCAACAACGTGCTTGCCTTGTGACCGGGCCTGTTCTGCCTGTTCGCGCAGCCATTGCAGCGTCTGGGGCTTGACGCGGCCACCGTTGTTGTACTTGTTGACTGTGTCGCCGCGTGCCACTAGGCGGTTTTCCTCGTCGCGGTTGGAGTCGATGCCCAGGACGACCAAGCCGGGAATGGGCTCGCAGGCGTAGCTCAGTGAGGCGGGGTCGCGGCGTGAACTTCCAGCATAGCCATAGGGGGCATAGATTTGGGCAAACTCATCGCGGGTAATGGTCAGTGCCGTTGTGGCCTTGTTACCTTTGTATTGCTTGGCATTTGGGTTGCTTATGTCGTGGTTTCCGGGGATGACAAGCGAGGGCACGCCATTCTGTGCCAAGCGTGCCAAATGGGAAGCGAAACGTTTGTGGCTGGCTTGTTCGCCGTTGAGGGTAAGGTCGCCAGTGATGAGCAATAGGTCGGGTTTCTGCTTGATGGCCCAGTCGACGGTGAGGCGCATGAGTTTGTCGCTTTCCAACACGAGTTTCATGTCGTTTTGTGCCAACTTCTGTGCTGCTTCGCCATCATCATAGAGCTCGGGCGCCAGCAAGTGGGTGTCGCTGATGACCAGTATTTGATAGGGTTTGTTTTGAGTCACTGTAGTCTTTTTACGTGGTGTCGCTGCCGCCATCAGAGCCACTACGGCTAATAGGCAGCAAATGGTGAAAAAGAAGCGTTTCATTGTATGATAGAGATTTATCGCTACAAAGGTAAAACTTTTAATTTATAATTTAGAATTTATAATTTAGAATTTAGAACCTTTAGCAATTTGGATTATTTCTACCGAGCAAAAGAATGGGCGTTCACGCATGCGCAAACGCCCACATTATTATATTAATATCTTTCCTATGCCTCGTGCGTGAGTTGGTCGATGGAGGCAAGCACCTCGTCGTTGGTACGCTGCATCTTGCGGAAGATGACAATGGCGATGGTCAGTCCGATGATTGCGCCGATGATGCCCCCGACAAATCCTCCTTGGGCGAAGCCGTTCAAGAAGTCTTGGGCGAAGCTGCCGGCGACACGCCGCAGTTCGTAGAGGAACCAAACAAACCAGATGATGACTCCCAGCAGTCCCAATGCGAATGCCCAGGCGCGCTGTTTTTTCATTAACACGAGTTTTCGGCTAGCCTCGACCAGATTGCCGGTAAGCAGCTGGTTCTTGTCCACGCGGTTGATGTAGAAGTCAGCGGCGACATCGACAATGAGCATCACTGCCAGGAAAGCAAAGAGCCACCACGACAGTCCCATCACGGCGTGGACGGGCGCGAGAATGAGCAGACACAGAGGTATCATGGCGACTTCGAGCCAGATGTATTTCTTTATCCACGACATCTTGCCGGTCATCGACTGGCGAATGAGACTTTCGTTGACTATCTCCTGTCGGTCGAGTTGTTGACGGAGTTCGGTCATCTGCTGACGCAGTTCTTCAAGTTGCAGGTCGTTATCCATAGTAGTTTGAGTTTAGTCCATTTTCTTAAGTTGTTCCTTAATACGATACAGGCGAACGCCGACGTTCTTGGGCGTGATACCGACAATGGCGGCGATTTCGTCATAGCTCATGCTCTCGAGCCACAGCAGCACGATAGCTCGGTCGAAGGGTTGCAGCCGCTGGATGCGGTCGCGCAACAGCTGCGCCTGCTGGCTCTGCGTGTTGCTCTCGTCAAACAGGTCGATATCCATCGTCAAGGGCACGGTGGCGTTGCGCTTCTTCTTGCGGTCGGCCGAGATGCACGTGTTCAGCGTGACGCGCCATACCCACGTCTGCACCTGGCTGCGGCCCTCGAATGAGGGCAGGCCGCGCCACAGGTTGATGAGTGACTCTTGGAAGAGGTCCTCGACCTCGTCCTTGTCGCTGGAGAACATGTAGCACACACTGTAGATGGTGCTTTTGTTCTGCCGGACCAAGTCGGTGAAAAATTGTTCGTCCTGTTGCATATTCAAGAAACATGTTTGTTGCTCATTAGACGCAATGGGCTTGGCAAAAATTACACAAACTCACAAAAAAAGTCCCCCTACAGGGGGAGATTTAGACTTTAGTCGTTAGACCTTAGGCTTTAGCATTTGGGAAACCCTAACCCCTAACCCCCTTTAGGGGGCTTGGGGGCTAGGTACTATCTTATCAACGTGCATTGTATGCCTCGAGGGCTTTCTCGAGGATAACCAGTGCGCGCTTGAGGTCTTCAATCTTCAGCACATAGGCCATGCGCACCTGATCCTTGCCGGCGCCGGGAGTGGCGTAGAAACCGGTGGCGGGAGCCATCATCACTGTTTCGCCCTCGTAGCTGAACTCCTCAAGACACCAGCGGCAGAAGTCGTCACTGTCTTGGATGGGCAGCTTGACCATGGTGTAGAATGCGCCGTTGGGCATGGGCGTGAACACGCCCGGGATCTTGTTCAGACCCTCGACCAAACAGTTGCGGCGGGCAATGTACTCGTCGTATACCTCTTGGTGGTACTGTTTGGGTGCGTCGAGCGATGCTTCAGCAATAATTTGGCCAATCAGCGGGGGGCTCAGGCGTGCCTGGCCCAACTTGTTGACGGCAGCCATGATGTCGGTGTTGCGGGTGATGAGGGCACCGATGCGGATGCCGCACTCGCTGTAGCGCTTCGACACCGAGTCAATCATCACCACGTTCTGCTCGATGCCATCAAGGCACATGCAGCTCAGGTAAGGCTCGTCGCGGTAGCAGAACTCACGGTAGACCTCGTCGGCAAACAGGAACAGGTCGTGCTTCTTGACGATGTCGCGCAGCTTGTAAAGCTCGTCGTTGGTGTAGAGGGTGCCCGTGGGGTTGTTCGGGTTGCAGATCATGATGGCGCGGGTGCGCGGTGTGATGAGCTTCTCAAACTCCTCGGCGGGTGGCAGGGCGAAGCCGTCCTCGATGTGGGTGGTGATGGTGCGCACTACCACGCCAGTTTCACAGGCAAAACCCATGTAGTTGGCATAGGCGGGCTCGGGAATGATGACCTCGTCACCCGGGTTCAGGCATGCCTGGTAGGCAAACATCACGGCCTCACTGCCGCCACAAGTGACAAAGATGTTGTCAGGCGTGAGGTCGATATTGAAGCGCTTGTAATAACCCACGAGTTTGTCGCGGTAGCTCTGGATACCGGGGGTTGGGGAAGACTCCAGCACCTTGCGGTCAATGTTCTTCAGCGCGTCCAGGCCCTCCTTCGGGGTGTGGATGTCGGGCTGGCCGATGTTCAGGTGATAGACTTTGATACCTTTTTTCTTTGCAGCAACG
>JAFZAK010000030.1 GCA_017557285.1 Muribaculaceae bacterium | reverse complement strand
CGACATCACCACCCCGCAGAAGTTGGCCGAGTATTACGATCGCTACGGCGTTGACGGCATCATGGTGGGCCGAGCATCGATAGGCGCTCCCTGGATTTTCCGCGAGATGAAGCAGTACCTTGCCGATGGCACCCTGCCCGACATCAGCGACAGCGAGAAGATGGCACTGCTTCGCCGCCAGATCGCTGAGAGCATCGACCGCATCGATGAGCGCCGCGGTATCCTGCACATCCGTCGTCACCTTGCCGCCACACCTGTTCTCAAAGGTATCTACGACTTTAGGTCAACACGCATCGCCATGCTTCAAGCTGGCACACGCGCCGAACTAGAAGCCATCCTGGACCATATTGAACGGGACATCTTGCCCGACAAAAGCCGAAGAATCTTGTAAATCTCATGGCTAAACCAGGAACTCCTCTTCTGACTCGTGACGAGGGGCTTATCATCAAGGCCCTGTGCATCATCATTGTAATGCTGCACAACTACCTGCACTTGCGCGGTTTTGCCGCCGAGAACGAGTTCCAGTTTTTTCAGGAGCGTTCCGATGCCATGTGGCAGATGCTGCTGCATCCCAATCTAGACCTCCCATTAAATTTTGCATCTCATGCAGTGACCTATGCCCTTGTGGGTTTCTTGTTCGTGAGTGGCTATGGCTTGGTAAAGAAATATGAGCAGTCTCCTGTTTCATTCAGTCGATGGCGCTTTATCGGTTTACACTACATCAAGCTTGTTAGTTTGGTGTTGTTGCCGATGATTTTAGCATTCGTGGCATTCTGGTTCGTTCGTGATTATTGGCCACTGAATTGGCGTGACCGCTTGGCTGAGTTGCTGTTGCTGGGGAACTTACACTACAAAAACATTTCGATTTACCCCTTTGTCTACTGGTATCTGGGTATGGCAATGCAGCTATACCTGATCTATGCCTTGCTGCTACATCGTCGGCAAAGCTATCCATGGTGGCACCAGTTGCTGCTTTTGGCTCTAGTGGCGGGATGTGGCATAGCACAAATGATTTGTGTGCCGACAGGGTACACTATCTATTTTCTACGTGTGAACTTTGTGGGCTATGTGGGTCCATTCGTTGCTGGTATTTTGGCGGCACGACATCTAGACCATATCAGTCTAAAGCCCTGGCAATGGGGGTTGATGGCACTGGTGAGTGGCATTATAATGGTATGGAGTCTGTGGAACTTCTACACATGGTTGTGGGGATGGTTGCCAACCGCTGTGTTTGTCGTGAGTCTTGTCAAGGCCTGCCGTTTTTTGCAGTGGCGGCCCATCGTTTGGCTGGGTAGTGTGTCAGCCATGGTCTATGTCATTCATCCCATTGTGCGCGAACTGGTGATTGGCTTTACCCACCACCATATACGTCTAGAGTTATTAGTCTATCTGGTGGTGTCGGTGTTGTTCGCCGCAGGCTATGCCTGGTTGCTGCGCCACATCAAAGTACACCGTTAGAATCCCCCTACTTCCTCTTTCAAGATTCTGGTAAACTTCTCGGCTCCTTGCCGCGAGAGGTGGTCTCCGTCGTGGAAGTCGGTACCCTGAAAGCGTGGGTCACGCATGTAATCATGGTATGTCGCTCCATATTGCTCGACGCATTGCTGTGCCAAGTCGTGCATGACATCCAGTTGACGTTGTCCAATCTTGCTATAAAAGCCTTGCCACATGGGTGTTGTTATGAGCACCAACCGCACCTGATGTTGCTGGCACCACTGTGCTATCTTGAACAAGTAGTCACGGTTATTATCAACCAGTGTCCAGTCCTTACAACGATGTCGCTCAATGGCGATATCGCTCTCACGCTGCATCGCAACTGAGTCGAAATGCTCGGGTGTTGCGAATGCCGTGCCAAAGCCCAGCGAGTCACAATCTATTGTGGCCTTTCGCGTGAGGGCATAGCGCAGTGCAGGCATCAACTTGCGCTGAAACGTGGGGGAACTAGACAACTCAAAAGCATAGCGCGACCACAACGGATGCTTGTCGTAGCCCATATAGAGACGATAGTAAATGCATCGGTACCAGTCCTCTGGCAACTGCTCCATAGGCGCGTCAAACGGCGAGCAGTCGTCAATGACCACCACCATGTTTCGCAGGTTTTTCAGCCGGTCGCCATAGCGCTGAAGCAAGAACCAATCGTATTCATAGAGTTGCGACACGTTCGAGAGGTTGAATGTGTTGGGAGCAAGCGAGTCGGGAATAATGGCATAATAGATGTGCGAGGCTCCCATGAGCAGTGTTTGCACTGTGTCGGCATGGGCATCCATCCACTCGGTCTTGTAGCGATAAGAGTTGGGATATTGCCTTACGAGCCACTCGCCCACCAGCAGCAAAGCCAGCAGGGGCAACGCGAACAGCGCAAGATATTTGACAAACCGTTTCATTCCTCGCTAGAATTGGAAATAGATGAACTGTTGCGACTGTCCTTGGAAGAAGAAGATGCACAGTATGAGTATATAATAAATTCCCCAGCGCACAACGCGCGAACTGGCTGCTGGTCCATGGACAAATTGCAAGGGATGCTCGCGGTCACGGCACAACCACTCGCAGGCAATGAGCAAGAGCAGCCCCACATAGGTGAACCAAGGCAATCCCAGCGATGGGATTGACAGCAATGACGGCCTAAACAATGCCCTCACATAAGCCCAGAAATGCGACAATGAAGGTGCTTGGAATATGAGAAGACCTATCGCCACCAAGCAATATGTGCCTAGCATTTTGAGAAAATCACTTCCCTTCGGTAAGCCATGAGCAGCCGGTTTGAGTTTACGGTTTCGCCCGAACGAGCCCGAAAACACCAACGGGATGAACAACAAACCATGGTATAACCCAAATAGGGCATAAGTCCAATTCGCTCCATGCCACAGTCCGATGACTATCAAATTAATCATCACGGCAATGATGGTGCCTATGCGTCCGCGGTCGCGCATGGCGATATTCAACGGCATAAACACATAATCGGTAATCCAACTGGTGAGCGACATGTGCCATCTGCGCCAGTACTCCGCCACATTTCGGGCTAAATAAGGGTGATTGAAATTTCGTTCCACCCTGAATCCCAACACCTTTGCGACACCAATTGCCATATCGCTATATCCGGCAAAGTCGGCATACATCTGCAACGGGAAGAGTAGAGCCGCCACTAAAAGACGCGACGCAGGAAAATCGGTCGGCATCACCCATGCACTACTGGTGAGCAACGCCAGATTGTCGGCAATACACATCTTGGTGAAGATTCCCCACAACACCTGCCGGCATCCGTCCAATGCCAGCGGCTCCTCAAACGTGTGCGACCGCATCAACTGCGGCAGGAATTTGCCCGGTCGGTCAATGGGTCCCGACATAATGGTGGGGAAGAAGGCTATATAGGTTGCAAACTGAACAAAATCATGAGTTGGTTCGATACGCTCACGATGAATCTCCACAACATAACTGATGAGTTTAAATGTGAAGAAGCTCACTCCCACTGGCACAAGGATATGGAGTGTTGTCCACGAGCATGACAAGCCCACTCCCTGCAGCAAAGCAGCAAACGACTCTCCAAAGAAATTCAAATACTTGAAAACCAGCAACAGGGCGACGCCCAAAGCCGCAGCCAGCGTGGTTAGTCGCGATGCCGCCTTCCAGCGCTCACCATTCATCATCTGCTTGACGCCGACGCCCAATGCATAGAACACCACTGTCGCGCCAAGTAACAGCGGCACCATGCGCCAGTCGGCCAGACCGTAAAAGACATAGCTGACCAACAAGAGCCAAAGGTTCTGCCATGCAGGTTTACTTCGCAACGCCGGCGCGAAGTAAACTACGACCACAATGGCAAAGAAAGCCAGAAACGACAGTGAGTTAATGAGCATCGTTTATTCTATCTTGTTGGCGATACCCTGAACCATCTCGCCCACATTCTGCCACTTCATGATTTCGCGGGCGGTGAACTTGATGTGCCAATATTTTTCGATGGCTACCACGAGTTGAATATGGCTCAATGAATCCCATTCCTCCACATCATCTGCACAAAGTTCGGGCGTAGCGACAAGGTCTTCATTGTCAAAGATGTCACGAAAGATCTCGGTCAGTGCATTCAGTATCTCTTCGTTCATAATTTCTTGATTGCTGTGTCTAATGTTTGATATTTGGCTATATCCAACACCCACTTTGTCGGTTCAGATTCGAGATGGGTGAAACCTAAAGATGGATAGTGTGAGGCTACTATGGCATTTTTCGTTGTTGGGAGATACTCGCCTACAATGCGCATGTAGCCTCGGTTTCGCGCCTGCGTTACCATCTGGTCAAGCGTGAAGCGTTCCATACCCCGCTTGAGCACGCGACAACTCATCAACCAGGTGTCAACAAACAGCGTTTCGTCATCCAGCGGGCGCATCACCACTACAGCAATCAACCCGTGGTCGCCAAAACGGTCACTCAACGAGAACGCCATGTCAATGACCTCTGGGTCTTGCGCCAAGCGTTTCACGTCATCCTCGCTGTAGCGTATGGTGCGCAAGTTGAACTGGTTGCTGCGCTGCGTCAGCTGTGCCACTCGTGGTGTATTGAATGCGTTGAACGGTTCGACGCGCGCTTGCATGTCTAACGATGCAAGAAACTCCTGCTCGTTATCGAAGGTGCGTTTGAGTTCCACCCGCTGCGCCTCCTGTTGATACTGCCGGGTACGCTTGTCATCGACCTCACTGGCCGAGGCAGTCTCAAACAAGTTCAGACTATATAGATACTCCAAGTATTCAGCTGGATCTTCAGGCAGTTCGGGTACGGTGATGCCCGGTATATGCTCGCGCACGATGGCACGTTCAAATGGATTGTCATCAAGGAACACCATTGAGTCAAATCCAATATTCAATATCTGCTGCACAGCGCGGATGTTATCAACCTTAGTTTCCCAGTTTGCTATAAATACCGCGATATCTTCGAGGCGCAACACCATATCGGGATGTTGCCGAAAAGGCTCTTTGGCAATGGCTTCGTCGTTCTTCGACACCACACAGAGAATGATGCCGCGTTGCTGCAGCTTCTTGCACCATTGTTGCAGTTCGGTAAAAATGCGTCCAATTCCCAAGCCGTGGCCCAGTTGGATGCCCTCAATTCCATCATCGCCGATGATGCCGCCCCACAAAGTGTTGTCCAAGTCAAGAATCAAGCTTTTCTTGAAAGTGCCACGTTGTGCAGCAATGACTTGCACGATACGGTAGGCCACTGGCGGTAGTGCGTCAATCGAGATAACCATCTCGGTCGAGGCATAGACACTGGGCGAGAACATCGTCTTCCGTCCCAACTGCGCCTGCAAAGCCGCAAGGTCAACGATAGAAAGACTGTCATATCGCTGTGCCAGTTGCATGAGACCTATGTTAAGCAGGCGCGTCTGATAGATAAGAGAACCTTCTACTTGATTGGCATAGTTCCCGAAAACCGTATCGTCAATTTCAGGATAGTTCAAGCAAATGAATCGACATCCCTCCCAAGCCTTGTCGTTAAGAGTACCCTCAATAAAGTCCAACCTGCGTTTTGCCAAAAAACCGCGTTGTTCAGGCGGCATCGCCGCATGGTCGTCAACAAGACGATGCGTCGCTTGGAAAAGCACCATATACTGCGGCCCGAAGTGATGCAACTCACTATCAGGATCAAACAATTGCTGCTCCACCTGGTTGTAGTCGGCCTCATAAAGTTCGATGTCGAACCCCATGTCGATGGCTGCGCCACGCATAGCAACGGCAAGCAACTGCGTGGCGGTGTCGCCCAGCAGTGCTACCTTTACCCGAGGCAGGTCGCTATGATCCTGCTTGATGAGCCGTTTGAGTTGTTTCAGGTCGAGCATAGTGTTGTATTAACGGGCAAAATTACAATAAAAAAGTGTACATAACGTGATTTTCGCCCGAAAATGTAAGAGAATTGTCTTTTTTTGTCTGATAAAACAAGACAAACCAGAAAAAAAGCCTACTTTTGTATTTTGTTATATAACATGGCATCTATGGCATCAAACGACAAACCACGCATTCATTACATCGATTTCATGAAGGGGCTTTGCATCCTTTTCATAGTGGTGTCGCATACGAATGACCAACTATTCGCTGTCGTCGGTCGTAACCTAAACTTTACCTTGGAGTCTTTCCGTATACCCATGTATTACTTCATTTCGGGTATTTTCTTCAAGTTATACAGTGGATTGGGTGACTTTGTTAGGCGCAAGATTAATAACATCATCGTTCCGTTGGTTTTCTTTTTTCTTGCTGGATACTCTTTTCATTGGTTGGGTCAATATTTGCCACCAGCGCAGCACTATTATGGAGATTTTGAATGGAACATGATTTTCGACCCGTTATGCAAGCGCTTTTGGGAGTGCAACGTCCCACTGTGGTTTTTATTGAGTTTGTTTGAAGTCAATGTGATATATTATGTCCTCCAGCGATACATCTCGAACCATTGGTGGGTAGCCATTGTTGCCCTGATCCTTTCATTCATTGGTTGGATTTGTGCGACCCATCATTTTTCTTTACCGCTGGTAATTGACACCGCATTTGTTGGTATGCCATATTTTATCTTGGGTTCAGAGGTCAAGCGTCGTGGATTCCTATCGCCAAATCGTTATGACCGATGGGGCTGGTTAGCACTTCTCTCCATTATCTGCATCATCTACCCATTTGCTCAAGATATCAACATCCTGCAACAACGCCTTCCCAATTATTTTTACTTATATTTGGTTCCTACCGTTTCAATCTTGGCCCTATTCTGGTGTTGCAAGTGTTTACCCTACGTCCCTGTCATCAATTACATTGGCCGATATTCTATTGTTGTACTCTGTACGCATTATCCCTTGATTCGTCCCATCCATCGGGCCATCAAGACCTTGATGCTCAAGGCTGGAGTCGAGATGAACTCACTTTACTCGGCTATTACCGTGGTCCTTGTCATCGTCATTGAACTTGTCCTCATCAAGTTGCTAACTCGCTATTTGCCGCACTTCACAGCCCAAAAAGAGCTATTTGGACCTGGTTGGAAATTACCATGTTCAACTAGATCTACAAATAAATAATATGTTCAACAAAGTAAGCAACATATTATCACGAGCATTGTGTATGCTTTTTCGACCTCTTCAACGCGAACTGGTGTTTTTTGTGTTCCTGTTGCTGATGTGGGGACCTTACACCTGGTTGGCTCTTTCCAGTTGCTTGGTTTCACTGACGTGGCAGTCTCCATTCTATAATCGCCTTATTAACTTCGCCAGCTACACTTTTCTGCTATCCTACTTGTGTACGGCGGTAGTGAGCATGACCCGCTGGCGTTGGCTGAAAGTAGTGATTTATGTGATTAGCGTCATCAACTTTGGCACTTATCTCTTCTTGAAATTCAACTTCCACACGATGCTTACCCCCGATGTGCTGCAAGCCATCCTGGAGACCAACCCTAGCGAGACAAGCGAATTTTGGCGACAGTATCTGGTGGCTCGTGGCAGTGTGATGGCATATGCCGGAGTGCTCGTGATAACCCTTGTCATCATCCTGCTTGAGCGCTGGTGGTCACATCGCAAGCCTCACGATGTGTCGGTTTGGAAAGGCTGCGTCGTCGCACTGGTCCTATTGTGTTGCTGCTGGCTCCTTCGTCCTTTCGTTCAGATGCTGCGTTGCCACACTGTTGAGGAATTGGAAGTCTGCGAGATTTATGGTTCAGACCTCTGGGGAGGCGACAATTTTACGACCTATGCATACTCAATTCACACTTTGCAAGTGGGAATGCACGAGATACGGCAT
>JAFZAK010000029.1 GCA_017557285.1 Muribaculaceae bacterium | reverse complement strand
GCCCGACACCCTCGGTCTGACCTTCGTCAGCTCCATCCCCGTCGACTATGTCCAGACCGACGTCCGCAACCAACTCATCACCAAGGCGCACTATGTCAAGTATGGCGAGGACGCCGGCTACGAGGCGGGACAGCAACACACCGTCTTGTTCGACCTGGCCGAGATGGGCGGCGTGGACCAGGTGAGCACCTATCCGCTCACGCTTCACTCCATCAAGTTCGCCACGAGCAAGACCGGCGAGACCGGGTCGCAGGCCATCCAGCTGAAGTCGCTCTACGCCCACTACATTGCTCACCAGCATGGCGTCACGGGCGACATCAATGGCGATGGCAAGGTTGACATCGCCGATGTCAACGCGGTGATAAATATGATGCTGGGCAAGGCTGCAGCAACCCCCGCAGGTGACGTCACTGGCGACGGCCAGGTCGACATTGCCGACGTCAACGCCGTCATCAACCTCATGCTCGGTAAATAGACCGCTGCGCTGGCAGACCGCGCTACGCGCTGGTAGATCGTTTTACTGGTAGACCGCTTCGCTGGTAGAGTGTCTTTTGCGCCCTGCGGGCGGAAATATATTTACCGCGAATTACGCGAATTGTTTTTGTTTTTAAAACGCGAACCTTTGTCAATTACGCGAAATGTTGATTGTAGGGACGCGGCTCCAGCCACGTCCACAAGTCTCCATTCTCAATTCACAATGCTCTACCAGCGCGAAGCGCGTTAATTACCAAATGTAGCAGAAACAACAAAATCCCCCGCCTTGTGGGCGGGGAATTATTGAGTGTGGAAATCTTGGCCCCCCTTCAGGGGGGAATGAGGGGGGGGCGGAACCATTATTCTTTTCCGAGCATGATGTTGATGATAATGTTCACGTCACTCACATCTACCTTGCTGTCATTGTTGACATCGGCGCTGCCGGGATACTGGCTGGCCTGGGCCTTGCCGAGCATGATGTTGATGACGATGTTCACGTCGCTCACATCCACCTTGCCGTCGCCATTCACATCGCCACGAAGATAAGTGGGCTTGCTGATGACAACGGTTCCATGAAGAATAAAGCCATCAGCACCCTTCATGATGTAGCCGTCATGCGCGTCGAAGTAGGCTCCAGCGGGCTCTGTGATGGTGAGTCCATCGTTCAGCACCGGGAGCACACCGCCAATGGGAAAGTCATCGCCGGCGCCGGCGGTAAGTACCGTCTCTGCGCCGCTCATGCTCAAAGTGGATTTAGTGTAACCATTGCCGCGGATTCCATAAAAGCCTGTGTAGGTGACATGCGCACCACCCTGGATGGACAATATTGCATTATTCACACGACAACCGTCTTGCATATTGTTATTAGTGCTACACTCTAGCGAACCAGCTCCATTGGTTCCGACGATGGAGGTGTTTGCATTTAAAATCATCGATGTATTTCCGCTAGTCGAGGTCACTTTCAGTTTGTTGGTACCATTGACGTTGATGGTCAGTTGGTTGATGTTGTTGACGATGTTACTCTCGCTTGAGCAGGAGATAGTGGCATTGGTCAGCGTCAGGGTTTTGGTGCTCGGATTGTAGTTGACCGTACCGCTCACGCCATCGATGACACTGAGGTTGGAGGCATTGGCGCTGGATACTTGCGTGCCATTGATCCACAGGTCGTACAGGGTTAAGTCGCTTGAGTTGAGATAGACCGTCGAAGTCGACGATGTAGCACCGTCGCTGCTTTGTAGCCTCAGGCAGGCATCACCGCTATAGATAAGGACTCCCGACGACTTGTTGAACTTGGTGCCGTCGAACGTGTAGTACCACGGGCCACTAGTATTATTACCGGAGTAGCTCGCCGAATTGTTGTCAGCTGGTACACCGAGCAGGTGGTTGTCGGGTACGGTCATATATGCGGGTGTCGAGGTGCCGCTTGGAGCCTCACGGAAGCGGTAGACCGTGCCTACGGTGCCCTTGAGGAGCATGCCCTGGCCACCTTTAATGCCCTTGGTGTTTTCCAGCTGGGCCTTATCGACCGACTGGGTGCTGCTGTTGTAGCTGGGCACATAGTAGAAGTTTCCCGTCTCGGGCAGCAAGATAGCGTCGCTCACCGGAACCGATAGGACTGACCACTCGGTGGTCGGCTTGACGTAGGGCATCACACGGCGGAAAGTGTACTTGTTGGGTATCCACGTCTTGGTCTGCTGGATGATGTTATTGAACTGCTTCAGCGGCACATAGAGTGTGACCTTGTCGGAGGCATAATTCGTCTCGCTGTTCCAGCACAGGTTGCCGATAGTGGTCCTATCGGTACTGTTGAGGAAGATGCTAGGTAGATTGGTGCAGTCATAGAAGGCGTACTGTCCAAGCTCGTAAACCGACGCCGGGACATCCACTTCATATTTCAGTCCGTAGCAGCCACGGAAAGCGTAGTCGCCGATGCGTGTAATGGTGCTGGGAATGGTGAGTTGGGTGAAAAATTCACCTTCATGTTCCTCTAGATTATTCCCGTTTACGCTGACCACACCATAAAAGATGGTGGCGTCCATGCATCCGTCCCCAATCTCCACCATGGTGTAACTGAGGCCATTGTACTTATTGGTCTCACTCGTCCTGAAATCTGTCGGGATATCAGTGCTGTATTGGGTGGGAGGTTCTACCTTGGCATTGCCGTTGACCACATATTTTGCCGTCTTGGTAGTGGGGTTGACGACTGTCATGCGATAGGGGGTGGTCCACAAGCTTCCCCGATAGAAGTCAAAGGCACCGGCACGCACCCACGTGGCTTCGTCAAAGACCGCCTTGATGCCCGCGTCGCCGCGGTAGCTGGCCAGGTACTCGTAGGGAACATATAACAGGTGGTTATCCCAGTCGTAGGCGTTGCTGGCACTGGTGTCCACGCGGCGGCACCAGTCGTCACGTGTCGAGGCGAACACACCATAAGGTACATTCAGGAAGATGGCGTCAAGGTGACGAGCAAACTGGAAGGCGTTAGAGGCGATGGTGGTGACCGAACTGGGGATGACCACAATATTGTCGCGCACTGGCTCGCTCAGCATGCCGTCACCATACTGGTCGCTCATGAATGCCTGGGCACCAATCTTCTTCACGCCATAGGGGATGATGATGTAGCGGCAGTTCACCCAAGCAAGGCCGGTAGCAGGAATCTCGGTGATATTGGGTGACAGGCGCAGCGAGTCGAGCTGGCGTGCGTCGGCGAGAAAGCGCGACCCAATCTTGGTCACCGTGTTGGGCATAATCACCCGCTTTACCGCTGTGGCGCGGAACGCGTCCTTACCGATAGTGGTCAGACGGTTGCCCAACGTGATGTAGGGAGTCCAGCAGTTGAACAGCGACGAGTCGCCAAACTCCACCGGGTTGGGAATGTCAAAGTCCTGTGTGCAGCCCGTCAGGCCTGCGAAAGCCAATGCGCCAATCTTTTTGATGCCTGTGCCGCCCGTGACCTTGGTGATGCGCGTCTGGTTACGGAACACCTCGCGCTGCACCTCGGTGGTGATATAGGTCTTGCCGCGGTGCGTGGTCGTGTTGGGGAAGGTGAGCGTACCGTTGAAGTAGCCCGCCGCGCCAATCGTGGCACCCACCACGGTCAGTTGGCCATCGGTAGCGGCCGATTGCACATAGGTATCGGTATAGGCAGAGGCACTGCTCACGGTGTAATGCAGGTCATAGTCGATGTATGCGGTGCCGTTCACCACCTTGGACTTCATGTAGGCGAAGTCGTAGGAGTCTTCCACCACACCGGCAGTGAACTTGTTGCCCCAGCCACCTGACCACCAGCTGCCCGTGGTGTAGTAGTTGGTGCGCCACAGTGGCACATGCAGCGTCACGCCAGTGGGTAAGCTACTGAATGCCGAACTGTTCTGTAGGTTTGATGGGATAGTCTTCAGGTTGAGGTGCACATGCTTGAGGGTTGTGGTGCTCAGTCCTGAGAAGGTGCTAGAGTACATCGTGGTTACCGAGCTGGGGATGCGGATGGTCTGCACATTGGGCATGCCGCTAAAGGCATAATAGCCGATGGTCTTCACACCGTAGGGGATGTCAACGGTGCTAAGTTTTGCACCCGCCAGGGCATAGCTCATGATGTAGGTGACAGTGTTGGGAATAGAACTGCTCAGGTCTACCATAATCGCCGGCTTGGTGCCGCCACCCATCTGACACAGCGTGGTCTTGCCCTTGTTGTAGAGGCAGTTGGGCGAGTTGGAGTCGGCCGAGAAGTTGCTGTTCGAACTGCTGACAGTGAATTGGGTCAGGCTGCTGCAAAAGGCGAATGCTCCTTGGCTGTAGCTCGAGAGCGAACTGGGGATATAGACACTCTGCACTCCAGTATAGGCAAAGCAGAATGCATTCAACTGCTGCACGCCCTGGCTGCTCTCGCTCGAACCGTACAGTTGCAGTGTCTTCAGGTTCGTGCAGTTGTAGAAGGCGCGGGCACCAATCACCTTGGCGCTCACGATGGCCTTGGTCAGCGCCGTGCTGCCGTAGAACGCGTAGTCATCAATCGAGTCAATCATGTTGGTGTTGCTCATATCCAATGTCTCGATAGTGCTGCAACGGTAACGCATCGACTTGTCAATGCGAGTGACATAATAATGAGCAGGGCCTTGAGAATAATCCTCATTATAGCCAATCTTGAGCGTCTTGTTCGTGGCACTAGAGCGGGCACTGGCACCCAGCAGCTTCAATTTGCCAAAGGTCTGCGTGGCCGGATCCCAGCCTTGGGTCACATTCAGGTAGACATCATACAGGTTGTTGGTGCTACTACTTCCCATGGCGTGGGAGTGGAAGTCGGCGGCAGTGTGACTCCACTGAGTGGTGAAGTTGCTTGTAATCAGACTCACCGCATCGGCCGCTGACTCGCCGTCAGGCGTGGAGCATGTCCAATAGCGCGTGCCATTGGCCGTGGCCATTCCCTGAAATGCGTTGCTCGTCAATGTCGGCATTGTCTCAGCTGCGCAATTAATATTAGTTATAGGTGCATTGTAGAAGACACCATTTGCAATGCTTTTGATACTGCTCGGCAAATCGACAAATTGCAAGCTCGTGCAGCCGTTGAATGCATACTGGCTGATTGCTTCCACACCATACTGGACGGTGATTCTTTGAATCGACGTCTTTCCGTAGAACGCGTTGGGACCGATTGTCTTCACCTGGTAGTACTTCTGAGTGCTTGAATCAAAGCAGTATCCAGGAATGGTGATAGACGTGGGACTGCCCGTGTAGCCACTCTTGAAACCAAAAATGGTGGCTGTCCCATCCGATTGGACATTAAATGTGAAATCACCATACGTAAAATCAGCGCTGGCAGCTATCGCCACCATTGCGAACAAGAGAGTTAGTAATTTCTTTTTCATAATAGTTTCTATTTGTGTAAATAAATGTCGATATAATGAGATTCTGCAATTTGATGGATTCAGCATAAGAGTCCCAAATTGCTCGTTTTCAGTAGTTTAGGTTAATGATAAAATTTCACCACTACAAAGATACAAACTTTTTTCCAGAATTACAATAAAAAAATACTATCTTTGCAACCAAAACCATTGCTTAATGTCCGTGCTCCACCAGCGCCCAGCGCACAAAAGACACTCTACCAGCCCGCAGGGCGCTCTACCAATGCAATGGTCTATCAGTGTAACGGTCTACCAGCGCAGCGCTCTAAATTGCCAAAGGTCTGCTTGGTAGCTTGCCCCGGCTTCGCCGACGCGCAAGCGCAGACTTTGGCGAGCTAAAGGTTCTTAATTCTTAATTCTAAATTCTTAATTGAATAAGATTCTCATCCGCGGGGCCAGCGAGAACAACCTCAAAAACATCTCGCTTGAGATTCCCAAACACCAAATCACTGTCTTCACGGGCGTCTCGGGCTCGGGAAAGAGCTCGCTTGTGCTCGATACCATTGCAGCCAAGTCGCGCCGAGAGCTCAACGACACCTTCCCAGCGTTCGTCCAGCAATATTTGCCCAAGTATGGCCGTCCCCATGTCGACGCCATCGAGAACCTGCCCATCGCCATCGTCATCGACCAGAAGAAGCCCGCGCAGAACTCGCGCTCCACGGTCGCTACCTATACCGACATCGCAGCATTGCTGCGTCTGCTGTTCTCGCGTGTGGGCAAGCCCTTTGTCGGCTATGCCGAGTCGTTCAGCTTCAATCATCCCGAGGGCAGTTGCCCGCGATGCTCGGGGTTGGGCGAGATACGCGAACTGGACATCCACAAGCTCGTGGACTTCGACAAGAGCCTCAACGACGAGGACACCATCCACTACATCGCTTTCGGCAAGGGGGGATGGCGATGGATTCGTTATGCGCACAGCGGTCTGTTTGACTTGGACAAGAAAATCCGCGACTACAGCCCCGAGGAACTCGATCTGTTCCTCAACAGTCCGCAAATCCGTCTGAAGAACCCGCCCGCCAACTGGCCCAAGAGCGCGAAATACGAGGGCATCATCCCGCGCATGTACCGCAGCATCATCAACAGTGAGGAGGGACTCCTGCACGCTGCCGTGCTCAACCCCATGCTCAACATGGGCGTGTGCCCCGACTGCGGCGGCACGCGTGTGAGTGAGCGTGTGCGTTCATGTCGCATCCGCGGAATCAACATCGCCGAGGCTTGCGCGATGTCCATCACACGCCTCAATCAGTGGGTGCAGGCGCTCGACGAGCCGCTGTCAGTGGACCTGAAGAAAGCCATCAGTGCGCGGCTCACCGCCCTTGAGGAAATCGGGCTGGGATACCTGAGCCTCGAGCGTGGTGTGGGCACGCTCTCGGGAGGCGAGGCACAGCGATGTAAGATTGCCAAATACATCAACTCGTCGCTCGCCGATGTGCTCTACATCCTGGACGAACCCAGCACGGGACTGCACGACCACGACATTGAGCGCATGAAGCACTCGGTCAAGCGGCTGCGCGATGCCGGGAACACCGTCCTGCTGGTCGAGCACCACAAAGAGATGATTCGCATTGCCGATCATATCGTCGATATGGGACCTGGACCGGGCAGTAGGGGAGGGCAGATAGTCTTCGAGGGCAGCTATCAGCAATTGCTGCACAGCGGCACCGCCACCGGCCAGATGCTCACCCAACAAGGTGACTTCAAGAGCCACCCACGGCCAGTGACCGAGACCTTCGCGCTGCGCCACGCTTCTCTGCACAACCTCAAGGATGTCTCCATCAACCTGCCGTTGGGCGTGCTTGCCGTCGTGGCGGGTGTGGCAGGTTCGGGCAAGAGTTCGCTCATGGAGTGCTTCCGACGCGATTACCCCGCCGAGGTGGTGTATATCAGCCAAAAGAATATCGGGGTGAGTCTGCGCTCTACACCCGCTACCTATATGGATGTCGCCCCCGACATCCGCAAGCGTTTCGCCCGCGCGTACAAGATGAAGGAACAGTACTTCACCTTCAATGGCAAGGGAGGATGCCCCGTCTGTGGCGGCAAGGGCGTGGTCATCAGCGAGATGGCATTCATGGACAATATCGAGACCACCTGCGAGGCATGTGGCGGGCTGCGCTACTCGCCCGAGGCGCTGCAATACACGGTCAATGGGCTGAACATCGCCCAGGTGATGGACCTCTCGGTGCGGCGTGCCAGTGAGTTCTTTGCCGGCACACCCATTGAGGCAAAACTGCGCCCACTGATGGTGGTCGGCCTCGACTACCTGCACTTGAACCAGGCCCTGAGCACGCTCTCGGGCGGCGAACTGCAGCGCATGAAGATAGCCTCCTACCTGCAGCCCTACACCTCGCCCGTCGGTGAGGGAGGCCAGCGCGGAGTCTTTGTCATCGACGAGCCCACTGACGGCCTGCACCTCAAGGACGTGCGGCACCTCATCGACCTGTTCGAGCAGATGGTCGAGGCAGGAAACACGGTCTATGTCATCGAGCACAACACCGATGTCATCAAGGCGGCTGACTATGTCATCGAACTTGGCCCCGGCGCCGGCGAACTGGGTGGCATCATCACCTTTGCCGGCCCCCCGCGCGACATGCTCACCGAACCCCACTCCCTCACCGCCCGATATCTTTAATTTAATGCATAATGTATAATGAATAATTAATAATGCACTTCCAGCGCAGCGTTCTACCAGCCGCAGGCGGTCTACCAATGCAATGCTCTACCAGCGCGAAGCGCGATCTAATTCTTAATTCATAACTCTTAACTCTTAACTAAAAATGAAGACATTAAGATTCTGTCTGGCCGCGATGGTGTTGTTGCTGATCACCTCGTGTAACAAAGTAGACAACAAGATGGAGAGCCAAATCCCCGATGATGCAGTCATCGTGGCGAAAATTGACATCCCCACACTCATCAGCAACCTGAAAATTGAGGTAAAGGACGGCAAAATGGTGCTACCCGAGAAATTCGCCAAGATGCTTGAATCGAAAGGCGAGGATTTCTCGGAAGATGCAGCCAAGCTCATCAACTCGGGCATTGACTTCGAACACAGCATCTATCTGTTTGCCCCCGACACCAAGGAACTCTCACTGGTGACGCTCGTCCCCGTGAGCGACCCAGCCAAGCTCAAACAATTCCTTACCGACGAAGAGAAAGCGTCGTTCGAGTCGAAAGATGGCTTGGAAGTAGCCAACTTGGGTGAAATGGCATACGTCATCAAAGAAGATTTGCTCTATGTCACCAGCGGATTTAAGGGACAAGACCCTGCCACCATTGTCAATGGACTGTTGACGAACAAGAAGAACATGGGCGACAATGCCTCGATCGTGCATGCCCTCGATGCCGGCGACGACATCAACGTGTATGTCAACACCAAGAGAGTGAAAGAGCTGGCTGGCAACGATGTGGGCAACAAGCTCCCCAATGGCGACATGGCAAAGATGCTCTTCGACCTGATGGACATCAAGTGCTCAGCTTTCCACATGAACTTGGCCGACGGTGAGTGGAACATCAGCGTGGAGAACGAGGTGGACGACAACGGCGACTTCATGAAGCTCGTCAACTCAATCACCACCAAGCCCAGTGCCGACCTGCTCGCCTATATGCCCAAGGCAACCAACATGGGCGTGCTGAACCTCAACCTCGACGGCGAGGGAATCCTCAACCTCGACATGGTCAAGGCTGCCCTGGGCGAAATGGGCAGCGACCCGCAGATGGCACAGATTCTCGACATCGTCAAAGCAATCAAGGGCCCGGTGACCTTGGGCGTTGCTGCATCACAGCTCAACCCCGAGGAGCTTAGCGGAGCGCTGGCGTTCAAGTGCGGCAAGTCGAAAGAACTGATCGACTTGCTCAAGCAGATGCTCGAGGGATCCTATACGCAGAATGGTGACGAGTATGTGTTCAACCAGAGAATAGAAGGCTACAACGCATCACTGAGCGTGAAGGGTGATGTCATTTGTGTCAAGGTGGCTAACAGAGATTACACCGAGAACATGGCAAGCGTCGGTGAGGCGAAGGATGTGATTGGCAATGCGATGTGTGGCGCTTTCTTATCCCTGGGAGTTGACAACATGCAGATGCAGCTGGTTCATAACGGCAAGAGCGTCAAGGAAGGCAAGTTGACAATGTGGGTGAAGGAAGACGGCAAGAAGCTCTCTCCGCTCGATGCCCTCACCTTCTTCGACCGTCTCTCCCGTCAAGTGAAGGGACTGTAATCCCTACTTGGTCGCTGACCAGCGAGAGGTTTGAATGACGGGGGGTGGTGCTGAGGCGCCACCCCCTGACTTTGGTTTTTACACGGTTTTGCATTTTTTGTGACGGCTTTTGTTGCGATATCAATTTTTTTTTCCGAATTTTGTAGCCGAAATTCCAATCTCCGTGAAAACCGCAAGCGTACAACCGAGAGAAACTGATATATATTTACTAAATAACTTTCTATTTATGACCAAGTTCTACACCCTAGTGATGGCGTTGTTGGTGTCGGTGACACTGACCGCTACCGCGCAGACCCTCATCGACGAGGGATTTGAAAATGTGCCTGGGACGGAAACGACCACCGCCCTGCCCGGAGGCTGGGAAACGGTGAACCACTATCAAGGCACGAACCTGAACGACCGTTGGGCCATTCATTACAGCTCATCGGGTACGACCATGAGCGGACACAAGTATGCCGCCTGTGACGCTCCGACGTGGGTCGACCCGAACAACATGGACGCGCTGGGCCCGCGCACCGAAGTCCTGCTCACACCGGCAGTCTTGCTGGATAACACTTATCAGTTGGCCTTCGACTGGGAGGCGGCTGCCTACAGCGTGCTCGAAAAGGGTGAGTACACCCTGAAAGTGGGCATCGTGGATGTCGCCGCGGCCGACACCACGGTCATCTTCGACATCACCAACGAGGAACAGGTGCGCAACAGTGGCGTCCCTGCCGACCCCTACGGACAATACCTGTGGGGCAACTGGATGGTGCAGACCTCGAAAATTGACCTCTCGCCCTGGCAGGGAAAGACCATTAAGGTGGCCTTCATCTATGATCTGCTCAAGCAGACGGGAAACATTGTCTATCTGGACAACGTGAGCATCAAGCAGCACGTGCCCGAGAATGGACCCATCGCCGAGCTTACACAGACCACCTACCGCTTCCCCACCGCGTACATCGGCGAGAAGCTCTACAGCGAGGTGCTCACCCTGAAGAACGTGGGCCTCAGGGGACTGAAGGTGACTGGATTTGAAGGCCCCGAAGCCTTCAGCCTGATCATGGACACCGCCAACATCGACCTGGGCGTGAACGAGACCGCTAAGTTCCAAATCTGCTACCAGGCCACGCTGATGAGCCCCGTGCAGGCCGACCTGGTCATCAAGACCAACGGCGGTAATGTCACCCTCCATGTCGAGGCAACGAAAATGGCGGTACCCGACGGCTACCAGCTGGAGCTCTTCGAGGGCACCCAGTTCCCGCCCCCAGGATGGGAAACAGGAGGGTCGAACGTGAACAGCTGGACGAGCACCATCTATGCCCTCGAGGGCGACAAGAGTATGATTGGCCCGCCGTTCATCGAGGAGACGACCATCACCACGCCGCGTCTGGACCTGAGCAGCGAGGAGTCGCCCACCGAACTGATGTTCACCTACTATGCCCTGTTCAATGGCGAGGACATCTACTATCCGAGCAACGACCTGATTATCGAGGTGTCGAGCGACGGCGGAGAGACCTACGCCCAAGCGTGGACCGCCGACTACACCAAGCTTGACACGCTCATCAACGTTACCATCGACCTGGCGCCCTATCGCAGCGACAACGTGCGCGTACGCTTCCTCAACACCGCGTGTAGCTGGGACGAGGATTACGGCATGGACGACGGCAGCAGCTTCATCATCGACCGCGTGCTGCTGCCCAGCGTCTACGGCGTGGACGGAGCACCGCTCCCCACTCAGCTGATCGCGCCCGCCGACAGTGCCATCAACGTCTATCCCAAGCGCATCGTCTTGAGTTGGAAGGAGGCACAGTTTGCCCAGGGCTACCGCATCTATGTGGGCAAGAACAACGACGGCAACCCAGCATGGGAGGTCGCCAATGGCGTGGACTGTGGCGCCAACACCACCTACACCATCCCCATCACTGACTACAGCACAATGTACGCCTGGAAGGTCGTGCCTTATAACAATGTGGGCGATGCCGACGACTGCCCCGTGTGGGTATTCACCACCCAGGACGACCAGTCGGTCAACGAGTTCCCGTGGAGCGAGGGCTTTGAGGGCAGCACATTCGCACCGCTGGGATGGCTCGCCGAGGGTGGACAGTACACCCGCTGGTCGGCCAGCGACTATTATCCCTTCGACGGCCGCCGCAGCGCCATGGCGTTCAGCAATGAGACCGAGGTCGAGGCAATCCTCACCACGCCCGACATCCGTGTGAGCGAGAGCGGCATGCAGCTCAGCTTCTGGTGGGGCAATGACCGCCCGGTCAATCTGGTTAAGGACAATGAGCAGGTTCACCTGAACCACAGCACCACCGAAGACGGCATCGACGCCGTGATGATGGATGTTGAGGTCGACGGAGAGTGGCAGCAGGTGAAGATGATGAGCGACAACAGCGAGGGCGTGAACGAGGATGGCGATCCCCTGCGCTACTGGGTCTATGAGACGCTCGACCTCACACCCTATGCGGGCAAGACCATCGCCTTCCGTTGGCGTTACATCTCGCACAACTACAACCGCTCGCGCGGCGCCGCACTCGACAATGTCAAGATTGACTTCGCTGGCTCGAACGTGAGCTTCAGCGTCGAGAAGTGGGATGCCTACAAGGTCAACGCAAGCAAGACCGAGACCTCGCCCACGCTGGCACTGACCAATCTGGGCAACCAGGCCGTCACCATCAAGGAGGTGAAGTTCAGCAAACCGGGCTTCACGACCACCCTCAAGGCAGGTGACGAGATTGCCACTTCCGACAGCAAGCAGTTCACCATCTCCTTCGCCGCTGGCAACTTGGCCGAAAGCGACTCGTTGCGCATCGACGACAATCTAGTGGTCACCTTCAACGACGACAGCGAGGCAACAATGGCCGTGAGCGCAGTCGCCATGGCAAGGGATTATAAGTTCTTCGGCTTTGAGCACGATGACACGGGTGTCGCACCCGAGGGCTTCACCGTGATGGACGTCGATGGACAGTCGACCGCACCCCTCAGCTTCTGGACCTTCCCCAACAACGGTTACCCGTTGGCATTCTTCGTGCTCAACGACAGCCAGTGCTACAACTCGCTCAAGGAGCCGCACGGACACCAGTCGCTGATGACCCGCTGCAACAACGACGGAGCCTTTGAGGACTGGATTGTCTCGGCACCCATCTTGGCGACCAGCAATACCAAGTTTGCCTTCGACACCCGCAACTGGGAGAGCGTCAACAGTGTGCTGCCCGCACAGACGCCCACGCTGCAAGTGCTCGTGAGCACCACCAGCGCTACCGACCGCAGCAGCTTCACCCAGGTGGGATATGATGTCACCCTGCAGCTCTACGACGACGTGGCTTGGACACACCTGAGCTATGACCTCAAGCAGTATGCCGGACAGCGCATCTTCGTCGCACTCCGCGCCAAGGCAACCGACTGCCTCGGAGCATTCTACGACAACTTCGAGCTGGCTCATATCGGCATTCTGGGCGACGTGAACCAGGACGGCAAGGTCGATATCGCTGATGTCAACATCGTCATCAACGTGATGCTCGGCAAGGACAGCAACCCGCTGGCCGACCTCACCGGCGACGGCAAGGTCGACATCGCCGATGTCAACTCCGTCATCAACCTCATGCTGGGGAAATAACAGGAGGCCCCCCTCACTCCCCCCTAAAGGGGGGAAGCCAGATTTACTACCCCTCCCCTCGCAGGGGAGGGGCCAGGGGTGGGGATCTCAATTCTTAATTCTCAATTCTCTACCAGCGCGCTGCGCGCTCTACCAGCCGCAGGCGGTCTACCAATAAAATGGTCTACCAGCGCGCAGCGCGCTCTTAATTCTTAATTCATAATTCTTAATTAATAACATTAACGCTTATGAGACACTTAAACAAATTCTTGTGTCTGGCAGCAATTCTGCTGGGCATCAGTTGGGCAAGTGCTGAGACGGTGTCGAACTACTCGGTAGACTTCAACACCACCATCAACACTTCAGATCATGCGTTCCGTGTGGCTCCAGGATGGAAACACATCGTCGGAACTGGCGAAAGTTCTTGGGGTGGAACGACCTATGCAAGCTACACTTACTACTCTACTTCGGGTGTCGATGGAACGGGAGCGCTTTACTGCGGCTCGCAGCAAACCAACCCCGATTACCTGGTGACTCCTCCCATCACGGGCAGCTTTACCATGCAGGTCAAGTTGAGCTATGGCGGAACCATTCAGTTCTATGCCATCGCCGAGGACGATGAGGGCAACCTCACACCGGGCGACCTTCTGCTCGAGAAAGCGTATGACTCGGCCGAGGGCGCAGTCTTTAACCAGATGGCCATCAGCAACCTTACCGGACAGCGCGTGGGTATTGTCGGCAAGTATGCTTATCTCGATGACTTTGTCGTCACGGGTACTGCCGAAATTGAGTACGTACCGGGCCTGACCGTTACCAATGTCGTGTCGTCGGTGCCCAACAGTGGCACGCTCCTCTGCGACGAGAACAACGACTACTCGTTCACCTACACCATCACCGTCCAGAACACGGGCGAGATGGACATCCCCGCTAACTATGAGAACTTCACGGTGGGCATCATTCAGTATGATGTTCCCGATGTGGTGTTGAGCCCAACTGCCATCAGTCAGGCGCTGGCCATAGGTGAGTCGGCTACGGTGGATGTTACTGTCAACATGAACTATGCCAACTATCCTGGCCGCAAACGCTACGATGCCATCGAGAACATCAGCGGAACGACCAAGGTAGTCACTCCGTGGATTGAGGTCAAGCCTTATGCTCCCGAAATCAGCCTGCGCAACGAGTCGGGTTGGGACATGATTGACAATCCCAGCTATGGTGCTGCATTTGGATCGTTCGGCATGGTCAGTGCTGACCTGACCAAGGTCATGAAGGTGCGCAACTCGGGTGCTGCTCCGGGTGTCATCAACATCACTGTTCCTGAAGGCTTCACTGCCGATCCGGCAAGCTTCACCGTCGCAGCTAGTAGCGAGCAAAGTGTCAACGTCACGTTGAGCGCTGCCGTTCCTGGAATCAAGAGTGGTGACCTGGTGGTCGATGTGGAAGGTGTTGAGGTTGACCTGTCAATCGCTTTGAGCGGTACTGTGCTCGATTCGTCTAAATTCTTCGAGAACTTCGAGGCCAACAACACTTCGGACATGGTGCCCGCTGGATGGTGGGATATTGACAACGATTGGGAAAAGACTGATAACACCAACGGTAACAACAACTACGTGAGTGCCGACCTGGTGGCAGCTCATAAGCTCATTACCCCGCTGCTCAAGGTGACCGAGGGCGAGAAGATGTCTTTCGAGGCCCGCAAGAAGAGCTCAAGCAGTGAGCTGTTTGTCAATGTGTACTACAGTCCCGACCGCAAGGAGTGGACACTGGTCAAGGAAGTCCCTGCAAGCGAAATGGATCAAACCAATTTCCAAACCTATGTGGTTGAGGGTGTTCCTGCAGGCGAATTCTACATCGCATTCGAGAGCGGATACTGCGCTATTGACAATGTCTATGGCTTCGAGCTGGTGCCCGTCGACTATGACGTCGTGGTCAACAAGTTCGAAATCCCCACCACCGCGATGGCAAACAACGACTTGACCGCTAAGGTGACGCTGAAGAACCTCCTCGGTGAGGCTGTACCTGCCGAGTATGCTCCCGCACTCTACTTCAATGATGCCAAGGTGGCTGATGCCGAGCCTGTTGAGATTCCGGCTAGTGGCACCGCAGTCGTTGAGTTCGTCTTCGTTCCCAATGAGTTGGGCACCTTCCCCGCAAAGGCTGAGTTTGTCTTCGATGAGGAATACACCGTCGCTACCGATGAGGTCGAGGTGACCATCAACGAGGAGAGCGCTAATGACCTCGTGCAAGTGGGTGAGCCGACTGGCAATAGCGGTTATGCTCCACTGCGTCTGCTCTACAACAACAGTGAGTCAAAGACTATCTATACTGCTGAACAGATGGGTATTGAGAGTGGTGCGAAGATTACCTCGCTCGCCTACAAGGGATATATGTCGGGTAATAAGGTCTTGACTCCCACAGTGACCGTTTGGGTTCAGAACACCGAAGACGCAACCGAGACTACATCGGCTACACTATTCAGCACCGACGGTATGACCAAGGTCTTCGAGGGTGAGTGCACCTTTGAGGCCAAGGGTAGCTCGTCAGCGATGGTTGATATGCTGGTCATCAACTTTGACACACCGTTTGAGTACTCTGGCAAGAATCTGCGTGTGATTGTGCGTTCTTTATACACCGATTACCAGAGTGCCTATTTCGAGGCTGATGGTGGTGTGAGCGGCCAGTGTGTTGTTCGCTTCGCTGACGATCAGAACGCTTTCTTGACGGGTAGCACCTCAACCAATGCTGCTTCTCTGCCCGTGGTTTACATGGGCATTGAAAAGGATGCTGTCACTTACAGTGGTGTCGTCAATGACACTGACGGCAACCCGCTTGAGGGCGTGACCGTGACGCTGACCAGCCAGGCTCAGCGCGGTGCTACCGCAGGACCGGCTGTCTACACTGCTACCACCGATGCCGATGGTAAGTTTGAGGTCAGTGTTGTCCAGAACGACAAGACCTACAATGCTAACTTCGCGAAGGAAGGTTATAAGGATGTAGACGTCGAGGGTCTCGACTTTGCCAACGGAAGCATCGTGCTCAGCGATCCCGTTGTCATGGAGCTTGACAACGTGACTGGAGTCAATGGCGTCAACGCTGGCAAGACTGTCGCAAGCGTGAAGTACTACAATGTTGCTGGCCAGGCTGCCGACAAGGCATTCCAGGGCGTGAACATCGTGGTCACCACCTACACCGATGGCACAACCAGCACCGTCAAGGTCATCAAGTAATAGCACTTGAGTCCTAAATCCCAAGTCCCCCTAAATCCCCCTATAGGGGGACTTTCGGATTTTTAGTCCCACCCACATTTCCCCTCCCCTCGACTGGGGAGGGGTAAGGGGTGGGGTTTGTGGCTCTCGCCGTTAGGCGATAAAAAAGAAGGCAATGTAGGGACGCGGCCCCAGCCACGTCCGCAAACAATTTAGAGACGCCCGCAGGGCGCAAAAAACTCATCAACTATTATACAATGAAAAAGATTACTTTCCTAACCCTGGCGTTGCTCTTGACGGCAATGGCCGGATTGGCGCAGTCACGTAACATCAACCTCACCATCGGGGTCACAGGGCCCGGCGGCTCGCCGCTGCCTGATGCCTCCGTCACGCTGATGCATACCGACTATGCGCTGTCCTATGGCACCATCCATCTGAACGAACAGGGGCAGGCAAAGCTGAAAGTCTATGCCGGAAATCACCGCCTCACCGCCACACTGGCAGGATACAACGACGGGGTGATGGACTTCAACGTCCAGAACGACACCACTGTCACCCTCCAGCTCACCGAGGAGAACATCGTTCCTTTCTCATTACAGACCAGCGTGCTTCACAACGCTGTCACGGGATTGAACGATGTCACACTCACCTGGAACAAGGAGGCGCCCGTCTTTTATGACTCCTTTGAGGACTATGAAGCATTTTCCATACAGTTCGGCGCATGGACGGGCATCGATGCCGACGGTCTGACGACAGCGCCCCTCGTGGGTGACTACATGAACCGTGGCGTCATGCAGTATGCACAGATCATGAACCCCATGGTCGTCGTGCCCGCGTGGTGGTACGACTATCCCATCCTGCGGCCCTACAACGGCATGCAGTATGTGGGATTTACACGCACCTACAGCGGCGCCGCCAACGATGACTGGCTCATCTCGCCCGTCGTCACGCCCGGCAACAAGAACGTGCTGGCGTTCATGGCCAAGGCTGCCGATGTGTACAGGGAGAAGTTCCAGGTCTTCGTCACCGAGAATCTCGACAACCCCGTACAGGCCGACTTCACCATGCTCAACTCAGGCAACTACGAGATGGCCGACTACACCGGTTGGCGAGAGTATTGTTACGACCTGAGCGCCTATGCCGGAAAACCCATCAAATTCGCCATCCGATATATGGGCGAGGCCCAGCGGGGCGGCGCCTTCATGCTCATGGTCGATGACGTGTATG
>JAFZAK010000028.1 GCA_017557285.1 Muribaculaceae bacterium | reverse complement strand
TTTAACTCCATAACAAAGGCTTCCTTCGATGGAAGCCTTTGTTGTATTATCAGGATTTTTGGACCTATTGGTCACATCTGCCGCACCTACGGCGCTTGGTTTGATGTTGGATTCCAAGCAGGGGTTGACAAAGGTTCGCTGTTCGCACACCACCGCTCGTGCGGTGACTCATGCTGCGAACTTTGTCTAGCTGAAGGTTCCGCTAGCGCTCCACCCCTGCCTAGACCCTTCGCACCCCTCCGGGGCTTGCTAAGAGGGCGTGTGTCAATCAGCCTGGTGGCATCACACACTCCTCAGTCACTTCGTGACAGCTCCCCTAACTTAGGGGAGCAGCTATGTATCAGCAATTTATTTTCATCGAACTCACGTATAGTTAAGAGTACTTGTTGCAGGCTTTTAACTCCATAGCAAAGGCTCCCGTCAAAGGGAGCCTTTGTTGTATATTTGCTACATTTGCAGCAGAGTACCCCTTAATGAGCCCCAGAGGGGCTAGCTGAGAGGGCGTGTGTCTACCAGTCCGAAGGACGGTCTACCAGCCAGAGGCGGTCTACCAGTGAAACGGTCAACCAGCGCGCAGCGCGGTCTTAATTATTGCGGGACTCCCACCAGCGTCAGCTCAGCCAGTTGGAAGGCGTAATAGTTGCTTTCAAATTGGTCAGCGCCGACAACCTCGAGGACCTCGAAGCGGTAGTACTGATACGCCTTCGTGATGCCGTTGAACTGGAACGAGTAGTCGGTAGTGTTGGTGGCAGCCAGCCCTCCGCCGTCGGTCACATGAACCAGTTCGGTCCACGTCTCGCTGTCGCTGTTGCGGCCATAGATTTTCCAGTTCTTTGGGTTGCGTCTATAGTATATCTGGGTGTCGTTGCCCGTGGTCAGGATGTAACTGGTGGGCTTGAAGGCCACATTGCTCTTCAGGTCTATCCAGATGGTCTCCCATGCCCCGGTGGGGTTGGCCACGCACCACTTGGTGTTTCTGTCGCCGTCAACCAGTTTGGCATAACCCTCGTCACCCGTAGCATCCAGCGTGTTATGAGGAGTGTTGTAGCCGGTGGCGGTGAGCGTCTGAGCTGTGGGGTCAACCTCCGGTGGTGTGACCGGTGTCGTCTTGCCCAGCATGATGTTAATCACCGCGTTCACATCGCTGATGTCGACATTGCCATCGCCCGTCACATCGCCAGCCTCGGTCTGCGAGGTCTTGCCCAGCATCATGTTAATGACCGCGTTCACGTCGCTGATGTCGACCTGGCCGTCACCATTCAGGTCGCCCGGGATGGTAGGCAACGGTGTCCCGTTGGGGTCCAATGCCCTGCAAGTAGCGAATTCGGCACTACTTCCATAAATATAACAATTAGTACTGTTGTAAGCAAGGTAAAGCTTTGTAGGCCCGTCCATATAATAGATATAGAAATGGTCTTCGCTGTCCAGCTCCACATAGTTGAGGTTCGCCTCATCACCCGTGCCATTTGAATTGAAGACATACCTCATGTAGCCCTGGCTGCCACGGTTGTAAATCTTGTAGCCCGTTGACTCGGTGCCCACAAAGCACCACAGGTAATAGTCATCTTCCGAGGGAGTCGATGAGGCATCATTATTGAATTCGCTCGAGTTGTAGAACAGATACTGACCATCAACCGTGATATGATACCATTTCGTCGTCGACAATGATGGGTCGGTCGTCGGCTCAAAGGGCAACGACCACGCCGTTGCTGCCACCAGCAGCATGGCTAACAGGGATAAAATCTTTTTCATAATTTATTTCTTGCAGTTTATTTAAGACATAAGAACATAAGAACAAAAATCATTTCGCGCTCTTTGCGTTTTAATGTAGCAAGGCAGTCATTATGCATTATGCATTATGAATTATGCATTATGAATTATTCTATTCTTTTCCCAGCATCAGGTTGATCACGATATTGACATCAGAGATATCAACCTTGCCGTCATCGTTCACATCGCCACGGACGCCGCTCGTCGAGCCGCCGCCACTACCGGCATCCTCAAAGATCATGACAAAGTCTTTCCAAACCGCCTTGTTCTCATAACGCACCTTGCTGCCCGTGGGCACATGCAGGTCGCAGTAGCCGTCGACCGGCACATCCTGGAACACGCTCGCGTCGATGGTGATGGGGCGATCCATCAGGCTATAGAACTCGCGCATGGCGGTACAGCCCTTGAAGGCCGAGTTGCCGATGCTCGTGATGGTGGCGGGAATGGTGACTTTCTCAAGCGCGACGAAGTTGAGGAAGGCGTTCTCGGGAATCGTGGTAACCGTATTTTCGACCTTTACGGTTTTCAGAGTGGGTTTATTATCGCTGAAATATTGATTGATGTCTACTGCGACGCTACTGCTGATGTTCAGCGTTTCAAGGCTGGTACAGCCTTGGAAGGGCTTGTTGCCTATGGTTGTCACGTTGTTCCCGATGGTCACTTCTTTCAGATTAGTACAGTAGCTAAATTCTTTTTCGCTAATGATGGAGTTTTGAATGTTGGCGGTCTTTAAGGTGGTTATGTAGCCGAATGCATCACTGCCAATGCTGGTGATGCTGCTCGGAATGGTCACGCTTGTCAACTTTGTTTTGCGGAAAGCATCGTATCCGATAGTTGTCACTGAGCTGGGTATCGTGAGGCTTGTCAGCTGACTTTCATCAAAAGCACTTTGATCGATGGTGGTTACCCCGTTGGGTATCGTGATGCTAGTTAATCCCGAAGCTCGGAACGCTGAACGGTTGATGGTCGTCAGCGAGGCGGGCAAGTTGATGCTTGTCAGGGAACTACAGCCACCGAACATATTCTGGGGAATTTCTTGGAGACCATTGGGAAGGGTGACATTGCTCAGTGAGGAGCTTGAAGCGAACACTCCGGTTCCCAAGTTTTGGATACTGGTGGGAATATTGGCTGTCACCAGTGCCGATCTCGAAAAAGCACTATTGCCGATGGTGGTCACTGAGTTCGGGATTGCCACCGCAGTGAATGACGCTAAGTCGAATGCTTGTTGACCTATCTCGGTCAGCACACTGCCGGAGCCAAAGGTGATGCTGGTGGCATTCGTGTTATAAAAGGCGAAAATGCCGATGGTCTGAACTGTTTTGGAGATGGAAATGCTCGTGATGAGGCTGCATCGGTAAAACGCATAATCGGTGATGGCGGTGACAGAGTAGGCCCTACCGCCGTTATACACCGTCTCGGGGATGATGAGCTCGCCACCCAGATTCGAATAAGCAGACAAGCTGGAGCTGGCATCTGTGTTCCTCTCAAAGGTTACCGCAACGGTATTGTTGCTGGTGATGTTGTAACACAACTCACCTGACTTAAAACTGTAGGCATGGACGGCCGACCATGCGACAAGCAGCAAGGCTGCAAGAGTTAAAATTCTTCTCATAATCGTAAATATTTTGATTGTTAGTAATGAGTTACAAAAAACACATGCGGCACACTCCGGCCGAAGCCAGAATGTGCCGCATTAGGGGGAGAGCCGACAAATCGTCAGACTAAATGGAGGGGGCAGTAATACACTGTGTTTCAACAAGTTGCAAGTGTTTCGCAAATCATTGAGAGCAGATGTCCTATGTAAGCCGATGCAATTCATCGTTCGTTTAAACCTGTCAAGAGCCATTTAACTGGCTACAAAGATAGTCAATCTTTTTGACTTTCGCAACAATCTGCGCAAAAAATGCAACAAAATATCAGCAATCAATAAATTTCAGGAACAATCTTGTAGCAAAGCTACCTCTTCCCCTGTTCGCCCCCAGCCTCCTAAAGAGGGGGAGTCCTGTGAGGCAGTTTTACCGCGAATTACGCGAAGCTTTTTTGAACCACGAACCTTTAGCTCGCCAAAGTCTTTCAGCGTCAATGGGCATCGCCTCAACATAGCGTGAGCAAGCTCCCACTCTGCGCTCGGCTCGCACCATTGGTCTACGCTTGCATGTCGGCGAAGCCGGGGCAAGCTATCAAGCAGACCTTTGGCAATCTCGCGATTTTTTTCGTGTGGTTCGCGTTTTTTTGCTACATTTGCAGCAGAAATATTTACGATTATGAGCAAGCGATTATTAGCTGCGGTGATGGCGTTGATGACCATTGTCGCGATGCGGGCCGAAGCATGGATACGCATTAACCAGTTAGGATACCTTCCCGTGTCAACGAAGGTGGCAGTGTTGATGTCGAACGACCCTGTCACCATCAATTCCTTTGAACTGATTGATGTCTTCACGGGCCGAGTAGTATATCATGGCAGTGATGTCAAGGCCACGCGACCGTTGCAGCACATGTCATCGACCTACCGACTTGACTTCAGCGCTTTTACCCAAGCGGGTGCCTATCGCATCAAGGTTGGCGAGACCTTGTCGCCCACCTTCCCCATCAATACGCGCGTGTATGACGGCACCGCCGACTTCCTGCTGAACTACATGCGCCAGCAGCAATGTGGCTACAACCCGTTCCAACGCGACAGTTGCCACACGCTCGACGCCTTTGTGCGCTACCACCCCACCCTCGAGGGGCAGCATATCGACGTGCGTGGCGGATGGCACGACGCGGCCGACTTGCTGCAATACACCTCCACGAGCGCCAATGCCATCTATCAACTCATGTTTGCCTACGAGCGCCATCCCGAGGTGTTCGGCGACCGCTATCAAGCCAATGGTGACGCCGGAGCCAATCATATTCCCGACATCGTGGATCAAATCAAGTGGGGCCTGGACTGGCTCGACAAGATGAATCCTGCGCCTGGCGAATTATATAATCAGATTGCCGACGACCGTGACCACATCGGCATGAAGATGCCCAAGGATGACCCTGCCGACTATGGCCGCGGCCCTGGTGGCGGCCGCCCGGTATACTTTGTCGACGGCAAGCCACAACAGCGTGGCAAGTTCATGAATGCCACCATGGGTGCCGCCAGCACAGCGGGGAAGTTTGCCAGTGACTTTGCCCTGGGCAGTCGTGTGCTTCATCCTTTCTATCCCGACTTCGCATCGCACATCGGCAGCAAGGCTGCAGCAGCTTATCAAGTGGGTGTGGACAAGCCCGGCAACACCCAGACGGTGTCGGTGGTGTCGCCCTACATCTACGAGGAGGACAACTGGGTTGACGACATGGAATTGGGTGCCGCCGAACTGTACAAGATGACCGGCGATAGCCAATATCTGACGCAAGCCATCGAATATGGCCGCCGCGAACCCGTCACGCCGTGGATGGGTGCCGACAGTGCACGCCATTACCAGTGGTACCCGTTCATGAACATGGGTCACTACCAATTGGCGACCGTGGGCAACGAACGTGTGCGGGCCGAGTTTGTACGCAACCTGCACTCGGGCCTTGCGCGCGTGCGCGAGCGCGCAAGTGACCATCCGTTCCTGTGGGGCGTGCCGGGCATTTGGTGCAGCAACAACCTGACCACCGCCCTGCTCACGCAGTGCATTCTCTATCGCGAACTCACTGGAGACCAGACATTTGCCGAGATGGAGGCAGCGTTGCGTGATTGGCTGTTCGGCTGCAATCCTTGGGGCACAAGCATGATTGTCGAACTACCTATCGGTGGAACCTATCCCCACGCCACCCATAGCAACTGGGTGATGGAACGGGTAGGCTTTCCGACGGGCGGACTGGTTGACGGGCCAGTGTACGCCACTATATTTAACAGTCT
>JAFZAK010000027.1 GCA_017557285.1 Muribaculaceae bacterium | reverse complement strand
TATCTATTGGAAGCTGTACATTCTCAAGTTGTGACAATCTATCATCTATCATTGTTCAAGCAGAGAATCAAATATATGATTCGCGAGATGACTGCAACGCCATTATTGAAACATCCTCCAATATGTTGATACAAGGATGCAAAAACACCACCATTCCCAATAGTGTGACAACAATCGGAGACTATGCATTCTTAAATTGCTCTGGTCTGACTAGTATAGGCATACCCAACAATGTGACGTCAATAGGAAAGCGTGCGTTCTGTTACTGCACAGGCTTGACTAGCGTCAGCATCGGGAGCAGTGTGACATCAATCGCAGACGATGCTTTCTACCAATGTACTGACTTAACTAGTATAAGCATACCTAACAGTGTAAAAAGCATCGGACAAAATTCTTTTTATTATTGCAGCAGTTTATCCAACCTCAAACTAGGCAATGGACTCACCACATTTGGCCTCTATGCTTTCAAAAACTGCAATACTCTGACAGAAGTACATAGTGAAATCAAAGACTTATTTGACTTCCCAGCCAACGTATTTCAAAATGTCAATCTATCAAATTGCACTCTATATGTGCCACAAGGAATGCATGATGAATATTTGATTCATGCCATGTGGGGAAGGTTTGGACGCATTATCGAGGAAATCCCGCTACGGTATGACATCATCAGCGAGAATGATAGAAATTGCGAGGTAGTTCATGACGAGTATTCAGGTCCTATTATAGTGCCAGAAACAACAATCATCAATGAAGTGACCTATCATGTGGTGGGAATTGGAGAAGAGGCGTTTGCAAATTGTAATGTCACAGAAGTCAGTCTTCCTCATGGATTGGAATATATCAACAGTGGCGCATTCAACGGGTGCAGGTCTGTCAAGTCAATCACGATACCGAGGGAAGTTGAATATATCGGCGAAGAAGCGTTTGCCTCATGCGACAGTCTGACCACCATGGTGGTTGAGAGCGGAAATTCTGTGTATGACTCGCGTGAAGGGTGCAATGCTATCATTCACACATCGAGCAACACATTAGTGGCGGGCTGCAACGGAACTATTATTCCGAGTAGCGTGACCAATATCTGGCCTTAGGCTTTCTTCGGTTGCATTGGGCTGGAACAGGTCACGATTCCTTCAGGGGTAAAAATCATTCGCCAGTCTACTTTCGAAGAATGTACGGGATTGAAGCATGTCTCTTTACCAAACACCTTGACCTTCATTGGTAACTCGGCATTCTATGACTGCCAAAGTCTTACAGATATCCAACTGCCATCAAGTCTAGTGACCATCGATGAGAATGCCTTCTTGGGTTGTTCATCGCTCACCAGTCTGGTGGTTCCCAACCATGTCACATCCATCGGCGAGGATGCCTTCGACGAGTGTCCTGGCATCTTGACACTGACACTACCTGCCAGCCTAACCGAAATTGGTGACGAGGCCTTTAAGGGTTGTAAAAAACTCAAAGAGATTCATAGCAAGATCACCAATCTATTCTCTTTCAACCGCGACGTGTTCGGCTCGGTTAGTAAAAGCCAATGCAAGCTTTATGTACCCAAAGGCATGGTGGAAGACTACCGCAACCACCTTGTTTGGGGCGAATTCTTGAGCATCCTAGAGGATGCCAACATGCTTGGTGACGTGAACGGTGACGGCAGGGTTGATATTGCTGATGTGAATGCAGTGATCAATATGATGCTGGGCAAGGCAACCCAGACCGCGGCTGGCGATGTGACCGGTGATGGGAGCGTTGACATCGCTGATGTGAATGCGGTGATTAACTTGATGCTGGGGAAATAATCAGATTGAGGATGTGATGATTACGTGGCGACGAGGTCGCCATGCACGCCGAAGGTAATGAAACCAATTGCCCATCGGGTATAGCACATGTTCAGGACGGTCACACTGGGCGCCATTGGTTGATCCTACACTTCTGAGATAATTGAAAAAAGCGTTATCGCTGGGGATTCTTGGGAATCTTTGGCGATAACGCGTTTTTTCAAAACATGATATTCCCCCTTTAGGGGGTTAGGGGGACTAGTTATTTCTTGTGGGCGAGGAGGTACTGGGCGATTTGGACGGCGTTGAGGGCGGCGCCTTTTTTGATTTGGTCGCCGACGACCCAGAATGTGAGGCCATAGTCGCTACTGAGGTCCTCGCGGATGCGTCCGACATAGACGGGATCTTTGCTGGTGCAGTCGATGGGCATGGGATAGACGTTGTTGCGGGGCTCATCGAGTACGACCACACCTGGGGCAAGCTGCAAGGCTGCACGCGCCTGGTCGGGGGTGATAGGGTTCTCGCACTCAATCCATACGGCCTCGCTATGGGCACGCATGACAGGCACACGTACGCAGGTGGCGCTGACACGGATGTCACTGTGCATGATTTTGCGCGTCTCATGATACATCTTGGCCTCCTCGCGGGTGTAGTTGTTATCAAGGAAGATGTCGATGTGTGGAATCACATTGTAGGCCAACTGGTGCTGGAAGTGCTGGACCGTGGTGCCGAGTTTGCCATGAGCAATCTCAGCCTGCTGCAATGCGAGTTCGTCCATCGCCTCGAGTCCAGCTCCACTGGCGGCCTGATAACTGGCAACTTGCACATTCTTGATGTGCGAAAGGTTGTCGAGGGGTTTGAGCGCAACGACCATGAGGATGGTGGTGCAGTTGGGGTTGGCAATGATGTACTTGGGCGCATTGAGCGCGTCCTCACCATTGACCTCGGGCACGACCAAGGGGACCTCAGGATCCATGCGGAAGGCGCTGGAGTTGTCAATCATGATGCAACCATGCTTGGTGATGGTGGGGGCGAACTCGATGGCGGTCTTGGCGCCTGCCGAGACGAAGGCGACATCGATGTCCTTGAAATCGTCGTTGTGCTGCAGCAATTGCACCACATAGTCTTCTCCACGGAAAGTGAAGATACGTCCCGCACTGCGCTTTGAGCCAAAGAGCACCAGATCGTCGACGGGGAAGTTCTGCTCATCGAGCACACGCATGAATTCTTGTCCTACGGCGCCACTTGCGCCCACGATTGCGACTTTCATATTAGTTCAATTGAGAATTGAGAATGGAGAATTGAAAATGGAGAATGGAGAATTATTGCCTGGTGCGGACGTGGCTGGAGCCGCGTCCCTACATCTTTGTAACTATAAACTGTTAACTATAAACTCACTTGATGTGGGTGCCGAGGTGGGGATTGGCTAGGTTGACGGCATTGGTGATGACGACCTCCTTGACGCCGTGATCGATGGCACTGAAGGCGTTGTCAAGTTTGTTGACAAACCAGTCCTTGATGAGATCCATCTCGCGCATGTTCTTGTACTGGGTGCGCTTGAGCACTGGGATGACACTGTCGGGGTCGTCGACATTGAGCAACACGCCGTTCTTCTCAAAGCAGTAGATGAGTGTGACATCATATCGCAGTGCCAGTGCCTTTGCGGTCTCCGCCGCCATGGCGTCGGTCTCGTTGAAGAGCAGGTTGCAGTTGCCATCGTGTGTGATGGGTGCTACGACAGGCACGAAGCCCGCATCCAACATGCTTGACATGGCCTGTGCGTTGACCTGTTTGATGGCCCCCGTAAATCCCATGTCGTTTCCGTCCAAGCCTTGTCGGGTGCTCTGTATCAGGTTCATGTCGGCCCCGGTGACTCCCAGCGCATTGACCTTGCGTCCTTGCAGCAAGGCAACGAACTGCTTGTTGACCAGTCCTCCATAAACCATGGTAAGGAGTTTTAGGGTGTTCTCGTCGACCACGGGTCGCCCGTCGACGGTTTGGGTCTTGATACCCATTTTCTTCCCGACCTTGCTCGCTAGTTCTGCTCCACTGTGGATGAGCATTTTTCGGCCTTTGATGCTAGCGAACTCTCGCACGAAGGTCTTGAGTGCCTCAGGCTTTTCGACAATTTTGCCCGAGACTTTTATGATGGTGAGTTTTTGTTTCATCTTATTTTTTTCAATTGAGAATGGAGAAATGAGAATGGAGAATTATCGCCTGGTGCGGACGTGGCTGGGGCCGCGTCCCTACATGCTTGGTTCCTGCCTCTTGCTTCTTGCTTCTTGCGGACGTGGCTTGGGCCGCGTCCCTACTAATGGACTACTCGTCGCTGAATTCCATGAGGTAGGCTTTGATGAACTCGTCGATGTCTCCGTCCATGACCCCGCCCACGTCGCTTGTCTGGTAGTTGGTGCGGTGGTCCTTGACGCGACGGTCGTCGAAGACATAACTGCGTATTTGGCTGCCCCACTCGATTTTCTTTTTGCTGTCCTCGATTTTTCGTTGCTCTTCGCGACGGTGCTGCAACTCCTTGTTGTAAAGAATTGATCGCAGGTTGCGCAAGGCGTTCTCGCGGTTCTTGGGCTGGTCGCGTGTCTCGGTGTTCTCGACGAGGATTTCCTCTTCCTCACCGGTGTAGGGGTCTTTGTACTGGTAGCGCACGCGGACACCCGACTCCACCTTGTTCACATTCTGTCCGCCGGCGCCACCGCTGCGGAAAGTATCCCAAGAGATGCGTGCCGGGTCGAGGGTGATCTCGATGGTGTCGTCGACCAGCGGGGTGACAAAGACCGAAGCAAACGAGGTCATGCGCTTACCCTGGGCGTTGTAGGGCGAGACACGCACCAGTCGGTGCACACCGTTCTCGCTCTTGAGATATCCGTAGGCAAAGGCACCCTCGGCACTGATGGTGACGCTCTTGATGCCCGCCTCGTCGCCATCGACCATGTGCTCGATGGCTGTCTTGTAGCCGTGACGCTCACACCAACGCAGGTACATGCGCATGAGCATCTGCGCCCAGTCCTGACTCTCGGTGCCTCCTGCGCCCGAGTTAATCTTGATGATAGCATCCATCTTGTCCTCGTCGCGGCGGAGCATGTTGCGCAGCTCCAATTTTTCGACGCGGTCAATGGCTTCGGCATAGAGCGCGTCGAGGTCGCTATCCTCAATGAGTCCTTCCTTGACGAAGTCAAAGCCCGTAGCCACCTCTTCGACGGCTTTCTCGAGGTCGGTGCAACTGTCAATCCAAAAGTGCAACGACTTGATTTTCTTCATTTGTGCCTCGGCGGCCTTCTGGTCGCTCCAGAAGTCGGGCACATGTGTGCGTAGTTCTTCTTCCTCGACTTGAATCTTCTTGTTGTCGATGTCGAGATATTTGCTGAGCGCAGTAGCGCGCTCTTGTAATTCCTTAAGTTGTTCTTGAGTTATCATTTCTTCTTGCGGTAATCGGCGGCGTAGAGGGCGTCGATGAGGGGTGCATAGCGCTTGTTGATGACGGGTCGGCGAATCTTCAGGGTGTTGGTCAGTTCGCCCGACTCCATGGTGAAGGCCCTCGGCAACAGGACGAAACGCTTGATTTGCTCGTAGGACGCCAGGTCTTTCTGATAGCCGTTGATGCGCTCCTCTATCATCTGGTGGATGCCGGGGTTGTTAACCAGTTCCTCGATGGTGGCGAACTCGATGTGCTTCTTCTCGGCGTAGAGTTTGAGTTCGTCGAAGTTAGGCACGATGAGCGCCGATACATACTTCTTGCCATCGCCGATGACCGCCACCTGTTCCATGTACTTGTCCTGTCCGAGCAGTTTCTCTAGCATCTGCGGGGCGATATACTTGCCGTTGCTGGTCTTATAGAGATCTTTGAGTCGCTCGGTGAGGATGATCTCGCCAGTCTCGGTGAGTTCGCCGCAGTCGCCCGTGTGGAACCATCCGTCAGCATCGATGGCCTTGGCGGTCTCCTCGGGTTTGTTGTAGTAACCCTTTGTGACAGTCGGTCCCTTGACCAATATCTCGTTCTCGTCGCCTATTTTCACTTGAATACTCGAGATTGGCATTCCCACAGTTCCGATGGTGAAAGGTGCACCTTGCATGAAGAAACTGACCGACGCATTGGTCTCGCTCAGCCCGTATCCGATGGTGATGTTCACGCCCACGGCATGTAAGAACTCGGTAATCTGGTCGCTGAGCATGGCACCAGCCGTTGGGAAGAGGTATCCATTCTCAATGCCGATGGCTTGGCGGAACTTGCGGTAGACCTTTTTCTCGAAGTACTGATACTGCTTCTCGATAAGCACGGGTACCTTCTTGCCCATGCGGTAATACTTGAGGTTTCGTGTCTTACCGACCGCAATGGCGCGCTTGACGAGCATACGCAGCACGGGTGGTGCCGCCTCGAGTTTGTCGTTAATGGCGGTATATACCTTCTCCCAGAAACGCGGCACACTGCACATGCAGGTGGGGCTGATTTCCTTAACGGTCTTCTGTATTTCCTTGGGGTTGAGGTTGATGGCTACGCGGATGCCGGTCATGAAGCACACCATGCTCCATCCGAGTTCGAAGACATGGCTCAGGGGTAGGAAGCTGAGTGAGATTTCCTTCTCGTCGTCGAGGGGTATGCGTTCAATGTGCGCCACCATCGCCGCATCAAAGTTGCTGTGCGTGAGCATGACGCCCTTGGGCATACCGGTTGTTCCTGAGGTGTAGATGAGATACATCAGGTCGGAGTCCTTTCCTTTGAGTCGTCTTTTCTCAACATTCTGCGCCACCTCATCGACAACGGCTTTGCCGCGCTCAATGAGTTGGTTCCAACGCATTGACTTGGTGTCATCGGCAGCCATCTTCACCTTGGGGTCAAGCACCACCACATGGTTGAGTTTGGGGCACAAAGCCCACAATTCCTGCGAGATGTCATATTGTGACTGGTCGCCGACCAACAAGATGGTCGCACCCGAGTCGTTGATGATATAGGCAGCCTCATCGCGACTGCTTGTAGCATAGATGGGGACAGGCACCGCGCGGTTGTAGAACGCGGCGAAATGCGTGATGAAAATCTCGGGGCAATTCTGCGTGAACAGGCATATTCTGCCTTGCTCCTCGACATTCATGTCATAGAGGGCAACTGCCACGCTCTCAACGGCGTAACGCAGTTCGTTCCAGGACATTGAGGTCCACTCATCGGTAAGGTAATCGCGGTAACGCAACTGCTCCCTATCGCCATACTTGGCGGCTTGTCTGTTAGGTAAATCTGCAAATATGTTCATCTTAATAATGGTCTAAAATGTACAACCCACAAAATTACATAAAAAGGTTCGTTCGGCAAAGAAAAAAGAGCGAAATCGCTCTTTTTATCCAATTCATTTATCCTAGTCACATCATCAAATGGTGAAATAGTTCCGCCAAAACTTGTAGTTGCGTTTTTTCTGAAAGGCATGCGCTCCCATGGGGAGTTGTCCATCGGTGAGGTGCATCGCCATGTCGGGATGTCCCTCGACTGCAAACTGTGCCGCCGTTTTCGCATCGGGTATCTGTAGTGTTCCCGGCCATCGCTGGTTGACCCCTACTCCCCAAAACACATCTTCGAAACACTCCACGTGGTCACCCTTTTCAGCAATCTGGTTGACCACATCGCGGTGCGAGCGAATGACGCCAAGCATCGCATCCACTTTGCGCAACGAGAACCCTCCATTACCTACTTCCCATTTGAGATTGATGGGATGGAAGCCAGGCATCACGCGTCCCCATAGCCTTCGCATTTGATAGCCTCCACGTTGGAGCAAATTCCAACCACTCACTTCGCCAGATGCGGGCAACCAGGGGGCACCAATATAGTCATAACCAAGGCTACACCACTCGTCTAACCTATCCTCAAAAATCCAGACATCTGTTTGGCAAACAAGCAGATAAGCCGACCGCACAAAGCGTTGATATAATTCTTCACTTAGCATCAGGCGATTATACCCTTTCCGCCCGGCAAAGAAGTTGGGCTCAAAGCGTTCTACCCGCCAATTGCTCCTCATGAAGCCTTCCAAGGGTGTCACGTCAAGGGTTTCGGGACAAACGAAAGCCACATCTCGGTCGACAAACATGCTCCCCATCTGCTTCAATGCCGCCCGCTCATGAGGCTGCAGCTCGGTCTTGTAGATGGGTATCATCACGGTCACATCGACCGCTTTTGCGTCAGACAAATGAGTCATCACTTCTTGACGAGGCGTTCGTAGTCGGGATTTCCGTTTTGCAGAAGCGAGTTAAAGTGGTCGCGGTCATAAAGAACTTTGACTGCGGTCTCGAGGTCGGGGTTGCGGTGGTTTACGATGCGGGTATAGGCACTGGCGTCGGCATATACATCGCGGGCGATGAGTGCCTTGATCATCGTGCGGAAGACGCGCTCGCTGGTGCGGTACATTGCCTCGTCGTACTTCACATTGTCCTTCTCTCCCGCCTCGATGAATCGCTGCATGTCCTCGTCGCTGACCTCATAGCGTGCATCAAAATCCTCAACTGAAGCATACTTTGACTTGATGTCTTTGCGGTGCTTGTCGACAAAATCGATGACAAACTGGTTGGGCACTCCCTTTGCGACGAGGTCACGATAGTAGGTACTATATTCCGAGGTGTCAACAGGGACAAAGATATCGGGCATGATGCCACCACCGCCGTAGATGGGTCGCTGATGGGTGAGCGTGGTGTAACGAAGCGAGTCGTTGAAATGGATGCTGTCAAGGCAGTAGTACTCTCCGCTCTTGGAACGGTCGAGCAATTCCTCCTCGTAGGCTTTCTTGTCACCCTTGGTGTAGGGCTTCTGGATGCATCGTCCGCTGGGGGTGTAGTAACGCGCCACGGTGAGTCGTATCATCGAGCCATCGTCGAAGCGTACAGGCCTTTGTACCAGTCCCTTACCAAATGTGCGTCGTCCGACGACCACGGCACGGTCCCAATCCTGCATGGCCCCGCTGAAGATTTCGGCGGCCGATGCCGAGTACTGGTTGACCATAATCACCATGGGCAGGTCTTTGTACTTGCCATTACCGAAGGCATGTGCCTCGTTGCGCGATGACTTGAGACCCTCGGTGTAGACGATGAGTTGTCCGCGGTCGAGAAACTCGTTGCACATGTCGATGGCAGCATTCAGATATCCCCCGCCGTTGTCGGTAAGGTCTATGACCACCTGCTGCATGCCTTGCTTGGTAAGATTCTCCAGGGCCTCCATCATCTCATTATGGGTCCTTGCACCAAAGTTTGAAATGCGGACGTATCCCGTCTGAGCGTCCAGCATGTAACTGGCATCGACGCTGTGCAGGGGTATCTTGTCGCGTGTGATGCGGAAGGTAATCAGGTCGGGTGAGGTTCCACGCCGCACCTTGACAGTGACCTTGGTGCTCTTCTTTCCGCGCAAGCGCTTCATGATGTCGGTGCGTTTCATCTTCACACCAGCAATGATGGTGTCATCGACCATAACGATGCGGTCACCGGCTAGGATGCCTACGCGCTCGCTGGGCCCGCCGGGGATGGTCTGGATGACGTAGAGCGTGTCCTTGAGCATATTGAACTGGATGCCAATTCCGCTAAACTCACCTTGCAGCGGTTCTTCCATATCCTTGGTCTCCTTGGCATCAGTATAACTGCTGTGCGGATCCAATTTCTGCAGCATACCCACAATGGCATACTCGACGAGTTTGTTCTCGTCAACCGAGTCAACATACAGCGAGTTGATGGCATACTCAGCATGAAGCAGCTTATTCAGGTTCTGCGGTAAGCGCTGCGCCTGGGCGGCGAGCACTGCCACCATCACGGCGGCTAATAGGATTATTCTTTTCATTTTTTAATCATTTCGAATAGAATTGCTCTAGGCAAAATCCATGCCACCCTTTTATGGGAGCAGGTGGAGGGGTGCCATGTCGGGGAGGTATGCTGACACGTCATGGCCGAGGGCGTGGAGCTGCCGGACAATGGTGGAACTGATGTGGGCCAACTCGGGGTCGGTGTAGAAGAGGATGGTGTCGAGGCCGCAAAGGTCATGGTTGACCTGTGCCATCTGCATCTCATACTCGTAGTCCTGGGCCGTACGCACACCCTTGATGAAACAACATGCGTCATTCTCGATGGCAGCATCGGCGGCCAGGCCCTCGAAGGTAATGACGCGTACCCCCCTGTGCCATGAGACGCAAGATTCAATCCATTGCTTGCGTGTCTCGATGGGTAAAAAACCTTTTTTGTCGGGGTTGATGCCGATGGCGATAACCACCTCGTCGAACAGCGGCAATGCGCGCAAGACAATGTCCTCGTGCCCACGCGTGAAGGGGTCAAACGAACCCGCAAAGAATGCCACTCGACGTTCGGGAGGGTTCTCGTCAGTGTACCGTGATGTCCTCATCGTCCTCAATCACTAGGTTGTCAATAATAAAGTTCTGTCGCTCCATGGTGTTCTTTCCCATGAAGAAAGCAAGCATGTCCTTGACCGAGTCTTCCTTGCGGAGCGAGACGCGGTCGAGTCGCATGTCGGGTCCGATAAAGTCCTTAAACTCCTCGGGCGAGATTTCTCCCAGACCTTTGAATCGGGTGATTTCGGCGTTGTCGCCCAGCTTGTTGATGGCAGCGACGCGCTCCTCGTCGCTATAGCAGTAGTAGGTCTCGGGTTTCTGTTCCTTAGCCTCCTTCTTGCTGGTGCGGCTCTTGCGCTTGGCCTCCTTCTTGTTGAGCACGCGGAACAGGGGTGTCTGCAAGATGTAGAGGTGCCCCGTCTTGATGAGTTCGGGATAGAACTGCAGGAAGTAGGTGAGCATGAGCAAGCGGATGTGCATTCCGTCGACATCGGCATCGGTTGCGATAATCACTTTATTATAGCGCAACCCTTCGATGCCGTCATCAATGTTGAGCGCGGCCTGCAACAGGGCGAACTCCTCGTTGGTGTAGACCTTCTTCGGCTCTAGCCCAAAGGTGTTAAGTGGCTTGCCTCGCAGCGAGAAGACCGCTTGCGTCTCCACGTCGCGAATCTTGGTGATGGAGCCGCTAGCCGAGAGTCCCTCGGTGATGAAAATCGACGAGTCGTCACGACGGTCGTTGTCCTTGGGAGCGCGGGTATCGTTGAAATGCACGCGGCAGTCACGCAGTTTGTCGTTGTGCAGGGCGGCTTTCTTGGCTCTCTCGCGCACCTGCTTGGTAACACCGGCGATGGCCTTGCGGTCGCGCTCGTTCTCCTGGATTTTCTTCAGCAAGACATCGGCAGTCGCCGGGGTCTTGTGCAGGTAGTCATCCAACTCCTTCTTGATGAAGTCGTTGATAAACTTGTAGATGGTGGGGCCATCCTTCCACATGATGCTGCTGCCCAACTTGATCTTGGTCTGTGACTCAAAGACCGGTTCCTCCACCTTGATGCTGATAGCCGCCACGATGCCGTTGCGGATGTCGCTGTACTCGAAGTTCTTACCGTAGAACTCCTTGATGGTGCGCGATAATGCCTCGCGGAATGCGCTCTGGTGCGTTCCGCCCTGGGTGGTATGCTGGCCGTTGACAAACGAGTAGAACTCTTCGCCCATCTGCGCGGCATGGGTGATGACCACCTCGACGTCGTCGTTGCGGAAGTGCATGAGCGGG
>JAFZAK010000026.1 GCA_017557285.1 Muribaculaceae bacterium | reverse complement strand
CGCATGGACACCTACCCCTATGCCTACGACGAGCCCATGGCACGCTGGATGCGCGTCATTGACCAGGAGTATCCCAACTTCAACGTCGTGGGTGAGACATGGTTCGAGACCCCGGCCTACACAGCAGCCTGGCAGCGCGACAGTAAGATTGCCAAGGAGAACAGCTACCTGAAGACGGTGATGGACTTCTCGTTCTACGCTATGGTCGACTCGGCGAGCATCGAGCCTACCGACGGGCAGTGGCGCGGTTTTAATCGCGTGTACAACAGTCTGGTGTTCGATTACCTCTACCCCAACCCGTCGTATGTGATGGCATTCATTGAGAACCACGACACCGACCGTTTCCTTAAGGAGGGTCACGACGCACAAAAGCTGAAACAGGCATTGGCACTGTTGTTGACGGTGAAACGCATCCCGCAGTTGTACTATGGCACTGAGGTGTTGATGAATGGCACGAAGCGCATCACCGACGGCTATGTTCGCAAGGACTTCGTTGGCGGTTTCCCGGGTGACACGCGTAATGCATTCACTGAAGCGGGCCGCACTGCTGAGGAAAACGATATGTTCAACTGGCTCAAGACTGTGCTACACTGGCGGCAAGACAACTTGTGCATCATCCAGGGCCAACAGAAACAGTTCATTCCCTACAACGGCATCTATGTGCTCACCCGCAATCTGGGCGACCACAGCACCATCATGACAATCGTCAACGGAGCCAATGAACCGCGTACGATGCCTGTCTCCCGCTATGCCGAGGTTATCGGTGATGCTACAGCCGCACGCGATGTGCCCACCGGCCAGACGATTGACCTCACTCATGACATCACGTTGCCCGCCCGCGGCACACTGATTCTCGAATTCTGACCGTGAATCCAGTCACAAAAAAAAGTCGTTACGATTTTTTCGTAACGACTTTTTTGTAATACCACCTCTACCCTAGTTTTTCCCGAGCATGATGTTGATGATGGCGTTGACGTCACTGATGTCAACATTATTATCGCCAGTAACATCGGCGTTACCGATGAAGCTGCTTGCCTGCTCTTTGCCGAGCATGATGTTGATGACTGCATTGACATCGCTGATATCAACACTTCCATCACCATTAATATCGCCAATCGTTAGTGGTGCGAAAGCCGAGAGTTCGTAAAGCGCAGGCAGAGCACGGCCATTCTCATTATCCCACAGACTGGCATTGTACCAACTGTCGGTCACACGCTGGGTATTCCAATTTAGTCCATATTCATTGGCTTCGGGCCACCACCAGAAGAGTCCCGTCACACGAGGATAATTGAGCAACTTCTGGACCAAGTCGGCCGTGAAGGCACGTTGTCCCTCGTTGGTGATAGGATAGGTGCTCGAGTAGTCATAGTTGATATCGGTGGGTTGCCACTTGTGATAGTATCCCGTCTCGACAATCATGATTTCCTTGCCGTTGCAAGCCTGGTTGTTCAAGACATTATAGATGGCGCTTTCCAGTTGGTTGAAGCCATAGTGATAGAAAGGATAGTAACTCAGTCCAACGATGTCATAATCCACCGACGGGATGGCCTTGTAATAACTATTGAGTAACGAGATGTTGCGGACCAACTCGGTGTGGACAACAATCTTGGCATTGGGACAGACTTCGCGGCATGCTCGGGTGGCATGGTTGAGCAGGTTGACGAAGCGGTCGACTGTCGTCTGGTCGCCCACATTCAATTTCTTGAGCTGACTGCTCGGTGTGCCCACAGGTCCCCAAAGCATGCCATAAGAAATCTCGTTTCCTGTTTGGATATAGTCGGGTGTGGCACCAGCCGCAACCATCTCTTGCAGGCAACGACGGGTATATGCATAGAGTGTGTCAGGCAACTGTTCCTCAGTCAGATTCTTCCACGCATCGGGAGTATACTGCTTAACTGGATCGGCCCAAGAGTCGCTGTAGTGGAAGTCGAGCAGCAACTTGAAACCAGCAGCCTTGATGCGTGCGCCCAACGCCTTGACATATTCCAGATCCTGACAAACCCCCTGGCCTTTATCCTCAGCCGATGCCTTTGAGGGATCGACAAAGAGTCGGACACGCATGGCAGTGAGGCCACGCTCCTTGAAGAAGCCCAGCATATCACTGATGCGCTTTCCGTTCTTGTCGTAGTACTTGGCGCCGTGTTGTTCATACTGTGTGAGCAACGAGATATCCCCACCCACAACATTGGCTGTCGCCGTAAATGCGACGACAGCCAATAAAATAACTATCAGTTTTTTCATCGCTATCCTTTTCCTAGCATGATGTTGATGACGGCATTGACATCCGAAATATCAACGTTGCCATCACCAGTAACATCGCCCACATCGGTTATCGGTGTTTTGCCCAACATCATGTTGATGACGGCATTGACATCCGAGATGTCGACCTGACCGTCGCCAGTCACATCACCCACAAGGATGTCACCCGTCATCAGGTCGGTGATGTCACGCACAGTGTATTTGTTGGTGGTCGATGTAATCTCGAAATAGCGGTCACTGTTCAGCCCAGTGATGTCAACCGACTGTCCCGAGCCGCCCTTGTTAAAGATGAGGTTGAACGTATAGTTCTCACTGTACACCGGGAAGACACGATAGAAGAACTTTTTGTTGCGGATGGTAGTGTCGGCATTAACTCGCACGCCTGGCCACACATCACCAATCTTGTCCTCGCTGTCCCAAGCATAGAAGAAGATTGCGTTCCAGTTGTATGGTGCCACCGTCGGGTCTTTAAGGTAGATGGTCGCCCAAGGTCCCTCAAAGGGCTTCACGATGTCGTAGACACGTGTTTCAACCTTTGTCACCGTTCCACCATCGAGCAGACCCACCTTCAGTGTCATGCTGTCATCAATGGTAAGCGATGTACCACTTGCAACTCGTGTTCCGTTACTGGCGGTGGGCTGACTGCCATCGGTGGTATAGACCAACTGCGCTGCGGGATTTTCACTCACGGCAGTCAACCTGACCACTACCGAATTGTCGTATGTTCCTGAAGCCTTGTCAATCCAGGGCATCTCGAGAGCCGCATCCATATAGTAGCGATAATGGTAACCGTCGGCAACATTAATCCAGATATCGGTGTCAATCGCATCCACGATGTTCTCATGATTGGTGTTTCCGACCACGGTCAACAATTTACCATTAGCGCCTGTAACAATAACGGCATAGTACTCCTTGTTACTGCGGTAAGGCAGATAGTTCGAGGTATTCTTGATACCAACTGCCTTGCGCACATCAATCATACCCTTGATGTCCTGTTTGCAGTCAATCCAGTGCTTGAGGAACACGCAGGGTGTTCCAGGCATGCTGAGCATATAAGCGTTCAGTGCCAATGTGTCGGCCTTAATGGGGTCCTGGTTGTCGTTGGTGCGCTTCTCGGTGTCGTGGTTCTCAATAAACGTCACAGCATAGCGACGGTAAGAGCTGTTGCTCATTACCGAGGTTCCACCCAGTGCTGTCCATTTCTTGGTGGTATTGTTAACCACGTCGCGGGCAGTATAGCGGAAGGGGAAGTCAAAAGCCGCACTCTGGACTTTGCTGTCTACCTTGGTGCCGTTGATCCAGTTCTGCACATTTGTGGCGTTGCCGTCCCAGTACTCACCTACCGAGAATTCCGGTTGAGAAGTGCTGTTATACAGTCCGATGAAAGACGAGGTAAAACCTTTGACCATGTCATAGCGGAAACCAGTGTAACCCAGGTCGTTGAGCAACATGTTCAGGTAAGCCAAGACATTGTTTTGAACATTCTCGCTCTTGTGGTCGAGGTCACGCATGCCACTCCAGTCCTCGCCTGTGTCGTTATTGGCACTCAGGCTAAAGCCGTTCTGGTTGGCCCATCGCAGTGTCGCTCCACCATCGTCATTCTTGCAGATGTCGGTCGACTGTAGCTGGTATGTTACACCATTGTAGGTTTCTGCCGGGAAGTCCACCCAGTTGCTCACATTGCCACGGTGGTTGATGACCACGTCGCCAATGGTGCCGAGCCCCTTCTGCTTGAAGGTGCTGATCATCGTGCGCAACTCAGCCTCACTTCCGAACGAGCTATTGTAGTTGGAGAACCAATACAATGGATCATATCCCATCGATGGGGAGCTCTTGGCGCGCGCGCTCTGCGGAATCCACACCAGATCGAAGTACTGCGCCAGTTCATCGGCTTGCGCCGTGAGGCGTGTCCACTTGGTGGGAGTATACGAGTCCCAATAGAATCCCTGTAGCATCACGCCGCCGTAGTTGCTGGGCCATCCTTGGGCCAGCAACAGCATGGGCATCAACAGCCCCAATGCGGTGGAGAGGAACTTTTTCATTGTTTTCCGAGCATGATATTAATCACTGCGTTCACATCGCTGATATCGACGTTGTTATCGCCTGTGATATCGGCTTTGCCAGGATAAGCGCTTGCTAACGACTTGCCAAGCATGATGTTAATGACAATGTTGACATCAGAGATGTCGACCTTCAAGTCACCATTGATATCACCAACGGGCAAGTTGTTGAGCGGGTTAGAGCCCTCATAGAGGCGAGTGACGTCGGTCACTGTGTACTTGCCCTGTCCGTTGAGCGATTTCACTTGGTAATATACATCCTTGTTGATGCCCGTGATGTCTACCGTCTGGACGGTACCTTGCTTGTTAGTGAAGAGGATGCTGTAGGTGTAATCCTCGTCATTGATTGGGAAGGAGACATAGTAGAACTTGGCGTTCTTAATCATGACCGAATCGGGCATGGGATCGCCGGGCCAAGTATTGTGAGGATTGAGGATGCCACTGCCGTCATATGCCCAATAGTTAACCGTGGTCCAAGTCGGCACGATCGTAACGGGATCTTTAAAGTAGACGGTGGCGTTGTGCGGAGTGAATTCGCTCTGTGGCGCCACTTCATACTCACGAGTGATGACCTTGGTCACGGAAGAACCAACAAGCAGACCTACCTTCAGCGTCATCGTCTCACGCAAGCGTAAGACGGTTCCACTCGTGACAACGGTACCATTGGTTGCAGTCGGCGTCGTTCCGTCGGTAGTGTAGACCAACTTAGCGCCTGACGAGGTGCTCACGGCGGTCATGGTCACGTTTTGGGCGGTCTTGTAATAACCCGATGCCTTGTCGACCCACGGGGTGTTACATGCCTTGTTCATGTAGTAGCGGAAGTGGTATCCATCAACTATGCGCACATACTCTGACGAACTGGGTGTGTAGCCCGAGGTATTGTTACCGACGACGGTGACCAACTTCTTGCTGCCCGAGCCATAGGTCTCGATGGCATAGAAGTTGCTGTTCTTTGCCAACTCGGTATATCCGCTGGTGTTGGTGATGCCCACAGCCTTGCGCACGTCAATCAGCCCCTTGATGTCTTGTTTGCAGTCTTTCCAGTGAGGCAGGAAGACGCAGGGCGTGCCGGGCATAGCCATCATAAAAGCGTTTGCTGCGACGGTGTCACGCAACAAGGGGTCGGCGTGGTAATTCTCGACATCGCCGCGATCCTCCAAGTCGTGGTTCTCAACGAAGGTAACAGCATAACGACGATAGGCACCACCCTCAAGGTAGTCGGCATTGCCATTGCTCACGATGGGCCAATTGACGTAGTTGTTGCGGTTCTCGCCCAAACTCCATGCTGTACCGTTGTTGAAAGCGTCGCGCACGACATAGCGGAAGTCGAAATCGAAGGCACCACTCTGGATGGCTCCATTGTAAGAAGTCGATTTCATCCAATTGATGATGTCACGCGAGTTGGTCCAGTGCTCACCCACGCTGTAGGTGGGCTGGGCATAGGCATTGTATTGCCCCAGGAACGAGCCATAGAATCCGCGTACCATGTCATAACGAAATCCCACATAGCCGATGTCTTCGAGCAAGAACTTCAGGTAAGCCTTGACAATGGTCTGGACATTGCTGCTGTAGTGGTCCAAGTCACGTGCGCCTGACCAGTCCTCGCCAGTGTCATAGTTGTCGCTCAAGCTTATTCCAGCAGCAGTAGCACGCGTCAGAGTCTCGCCACCGTCATCGTCTTTGCAGATATCGGTCGACTTGAATTGGTAAGTTACACCGTTGTAAGACTCGGCGGGGAAGTTGAACCATCCCGACAATGGCGAGTGGTGGTTAAGGACCACGTCGGTGATGACACCCACGTTGTTGGCGCGCAGTGCTGCGATCATCTCACGCAACTGAGCCTCGGTACCGAAGGTAGAGTTCTGGTTGAAGAAATAGAGAGGGTCATAACCCATCGACGGCCCAGCGGTCTTACCGCTTTGTGGCAGCCAAATGAGGTCAAAATACTGCCCCAATTCCTCGGCCTGGGCAGTAAATTTCTCCCAGCGCGAGTCAACAAACGATTCCCAACGGAATCCCTGCATCATCACGCCGCCATAGTTAGCTGGCCATCCTTGTGCCAGCAGCATCATGGGCATAATCAGCCCAATGACAGTGGTTAAAATCTTTTTCATATTGCGAAGGTTAGATAGATTGCCTAATATAGTGACAAAAATAGGAAAAAATCACAAAACCACACCTATTTATTAAGAAATTGAAAGACTACAATTAGTGCAAACGATTGCACGAAGCCTCTCATCAAGTACACTACTGCAATGGAGTAGCGAGAAAGCAATGTGCGAAATTTGCTACCATTACCAGCAGGACCAGATGAATGCCGATCTGCAAACAGTAGGCTTTGATACCAACCACAAATTAAATATAATTAGTGTAGTTACTATGGGTGTGGCGGGCTTCACGAATGCGGTAGCAAAGGTTGACCAGCGGTCGCCACCATGCCAACAAGGGAGCGGTAATCCACAACCGGGGCGCTTGAAGGACAGTGCAGAGTCGAGCCATCGTCCATGATACCACACCACACAACGAAAGTAGGATAACAACTGCGGCAATGAGCACCACGGCATTGGGCCAAGCTGTGACCACGGCAGCTATGAGGGCAGCCAAACTCAGCCACCACATCCAACTCATGAATGCCTGGACAACGAAACTCTTACGGCGCACCCTATGCGAGGTGAAGTCGCGCCGCACCTTCAACACCCGATGGGCATGGCGAAGGTTGTCATAATAGACACTGACTTGACTATCAGGAGCCAGCTCAACGCGAGCGACACGACCTTGGGCGATCTCACTGACGAAGACATCATCTTCTCCCCAGAGCAACTCCATAGAACGAGAGAAGCCGCTGTGGTCGAAGAAGATTTGCTTACGGTAGGCAAGGTTCTCGGTCACGCCACGGTAGGGATGTCCGTGGATGGCACTGAGCAGCCATTGCGCGCCCGTGCTCACGGTGTCATAAACACGCAATCTGCGCCCCCAGCGCTTGTCGCGGTGATAACGGTAGTGCGAGTAGCCCAGCACAATGTCAACCTCGGGGGTGAAGTTACGCATCATCGTGGCGAGCCACTGTTCGCTGGTGACACGGCAGTTGGCGCACGTAGTGAGCACGATGTTGTAATTGGCGGCCTTAATACCAATCATCAAGGCGAGCTTTTTGCGCGAAAGCGTGCGTGTGCCACGAGGTGCAAAGGTAATGTGCAGATTGGGATGCTCGACTTTGAGGGCACTGAGCATGTCGCTGGTTGCCTCGGCCTCGGTGTTTGCCACCACGACAACCTCAAATTCGGGGTATTCCTGCGTCAGCACCAATGGCAAGAAACGCGACAGCTGCCCGGTCTCGGTGCAAGCATCGACAATGACCGAAACTGGCGGCAACTCATCGGCATATTCACGCTCTTGTTCGTCATAGTCGACAAAGCGACTCAACCGCTTAGCCCTGAAGCATTGCCACAGCGCGTAGGTTGCTCCAAGCAACAATCCTGCAGCCAGCAAGATGCTAGTTAATAATGAGATATCAAATGAGAAAAACATATCCAATTTGAAAAAATCATGCAAAGATAATGAAAAGATATCAGTTGTCAGTAATCAGTCGTCAGTTTTCAGTCATGGGTGGCTGTTTTCAGTGGCCAATCTTCAGCCAAGTATCGGGAAAAAATCAAAAATGTTGCTAAAAGGGTTGACAAAGGCTTTTTGAGGTTGTATCTTTGCAGCAAAATTCAAAAGAACAGAAAAATGGCAAAAGAAACCAAGAAAAATGACAAGCCCCAGCCGATAATGCCGCTGGGTAAGCTGAATTTCATCCTGATGGCAGCGTGCATGCTGCTCATCGTCATCGGCCTCTGCCTGATGGGCGGTAGTGCCAATGAGGGCGACACTTTTAACTACGAAATTTTCTCATCAACCCGCACCACAGTTGGCCCGATGCTGGCTCTGCTGGGCTTCGTATTAATGGCCCCCGCCATCCTGTATCGCAAGAAATAGTATATGGATATACTTCAAGCAATCATTATTGCCATAGTTGAAGGACTCACCGAGTTTCTTCCTGTTTCATCAACAGGGCACATGATCATCGCCCAAAACCTGCTGGGTGTCACTCAAGGCGATGCTTTTGTGCATGCGTTCACGTTCATCATCCAGTTTGGAGCCATCCTCTCTGTAGTGGTTCTCTACTGGAAGCGGTTTTTCCGTCTTGACCGCACCCCAGCACCTGCTGGTGCATCGTCGTGGCAACGATTCAAACACAAGTGGTACTTCTACTGGCTGCTGTTCGTGGGAGTGCTGCCTGCCGTCATCATCGGTTTAGTCGCCAAGAAGTCGGGTCTTCTCGACTGGCTGCTCGACAGTGTGCTGGTCGTGGCCATCATGCTGGTGGTGGGAGGTGTGTTCATGCTCTTCTGCGACCGCATTTTCAACAAGGGTAGCGAGGCCATAGAGTTGAACGAGCGCAAGGCTTTCAAGATCGGTCTGTTCCAGTGTATCTCGGTTATTCCGGGCGTGAGCCGTAGCATGGCCACCATCGTAGGCGGTATGGCGCAGAATCTTACCCGCCGCAAAGCCGCCGAATTTTCATTCTTTCTGGCCGTGCCCACCATGGCTGGTGCCACCTTGCTGGATCTAGTGGACTTGTTCAAAGAGAATGCCGAGTGGGCGACTTCCCACAATATACTGGTCTTGGTGATAGGTTGTGTGGTCGCCTTTATCGTGGCGCTGCTGGCCATGAAGTGGTTTGTGAGCTTCTTGACCAAGTATGGTTTCAAAGCCTTTGGCTGGTACCGGATTGTTGTGGGTGTTATCATACTCGTCTTGCTGTTGAGCGGCCAATCGCTGCAAATGGTGGACTAGAAAAAAGCCCCCCTGAGTACCAATCATCTTAATTGTATGTTAAACCCGATAGCAGGCGAAATATTTTGCATTGACAAGCCACTGGAGATGACCTCGTTCAGTGCGGTGAAGCAGATACGCGGGCGTTTTCGTCGGCATCTGAACCACAAGAACATCCATGTGGGCCATGCCGGCACACTCGACCCGCTAGCGACAGGCGTACTCATCGTGTGTACAGGTCGCCTGACCAAGCGCATCGAAGAGCTCCAGGCTGGTGTGAAGGAGTACATAGCATGGATTCGTCTGGGCGAGACAACGCCATCGTTCGACATGGAGACCCAAGTCGACGCCACCTACCCGTGGGAACATATCACCCGCGAACAAGTGGAACGCGTACTGCAAGAACAGTTCACAGGTGCCATCGAACAGGTGCCACCAGCATTCTCGGCCTGCAAGGTTGACGGCAAGCCCGCCTACAAATTGGCACGCAAAGGCAAGGATGTGGAGATTCGCGCCAAGACCCTCGTCATCGATGAGATTGAGGTGTTGGAGTGCGGATTGCCCGCCGAGCCGACCCTGACTATCCGGGTCGTATGCAGCAAAGGTACCTACATCCGCGCACTGGCCCGCGATATCGGCGAGGCACTGGGCAGCGGTGCACACCTCTATGGCCTGCGACGCACACGTGTGGGCAACATCCGTGTGGAAGACTGCGAGGACCTGCACCACCTGCTCGACCGCTTGGACAATGAGGAATATGTCAGCGTCGAGGAGGCCGAGGCACAACTGCTAGAAGCTGAGCGCCAAGCCAATCGCGCCCGAGCCAAGGCGATGAAAAAGAAACGGCCTCAGCCGCCAATCCCCGGCCTCACCCCCGACCCCTCTCCCGGAGGAGAGGGGAGAATGGAGGGAGAGGGTGAATAAGTTTCCCTACCAGCACGGAGTGCGGTCTTAATTCTTAATTATTCAAGTTTCTAATGTAGTTCTGTAGTAGCCGTAGTAGCTGTAGTTCAGCCGTCACACTCTGATGACGCGACCTGAAAATCAGAACACAGTGTGACAATTGAACACCCACAAAAGGTAATGGCAGAACTACTGAACTACAAGAACTACTGAACTACAAATAATTGTAACTTTAGAAAGTTAAATTAATTACATATGAAACTCTCAGAATTTGACAACAAGATGCCGGTTGAGTTGATTGCCGAGCATCCCGCGAAACATCGCGACGAAGCACGTCTGATGGTGCTGCACCGCAAGTCGGGCGAGATTGAGCACCGCATTTTCAAGGATGTGCT
>JAFZAK010000025.1 GCA_017557285.1 Muribaculaceae bacterium | reverse complement strand
TGCCAGGATGCAAATCTAGCGAGAAGTCGCGGAACAATTCGCGATTGGGCTTGCGATAACTAAAGGATAAGTCTTTAATCTGTAGCATATTGTTAGTAATTTGGGTTAGTGTTTTAGTGTACCACTTAACTAGTACACTGCAAAGGTATAACACTTTCTTGTTATCCGCCAAATTAATTAACGTTATTAAACTTTATTTTGCTTTTCGCAACAGTTTAGACTGGGCGCAAAAAAACGGCGGGACTTCATATCCCGCCGTCCATGTAATAGGTCAATAGGTGTAACTGGATGTTACTTGATGACCTTCGTGGTTGAAGTTGTGCCGTCGTTGTAGGTGGTCACGACAATGTTCATGCCACTGAAGGGCTTGTCGCTCATCTGACCAGCTACGTTGACATAGCGGGTCGAAGCAACCGGCTTGCCAGCCATCAGGTTTTCAACACCCGAGTTCAAGAACTCACCCGAAACGACGAGTTTCATGTTCTCGGGATCGAACTTGAAGGCGAAGTTGCCCTCGCTATCGAAGAAGAGATTTTCACCGCCCTCGGTCATGCCAATCTCAATGTTGAGCGTCTCGGGAGTAATCCAGAAGTCGCCTTCACTCTCGGCAGCGCCGTACCAAGTGTCTTCAACACCCTCAACATCCTCGGTGACAACGCTCTTGACAACCTTAAACTGGAAGCCAGCTGGGATAGCAACCTCTTCGGTAGCAAAAGTGCCATCCTCCTGTTCAGCCATCACAAATTCGCTAACGTTCTCCCACATCTCATCGGCAGAACCCCTGATGCAGTAGGTTGCGACGGGTGCCGGTGGCTCAACGGGCTCGGTCTTGGCTACGACTTTAATCGTAGCTGTTTCAACATTGAAGGTAATGGTATAAGTACCAACTTCAAAGATTGTCCAAGGACTGTTATCCTCTGCGGGAGTCAGTACGACCTCAGTGTCCAGTGCAACCTCGAAGCCACCACCGAAACGATAAGGACGCAAGCCGTCCCAGTCATCTGCAGCCTCAGTGAGCTGAGTTGTCACAGAATACCACTTCTGGCCTGCTTCAGCCACTTCAATGTCAAGCGTGTAGTTGTTTTCATCAACGGCGGTAAACTGTACGCCAGAATTGGTAACCCATCCATCAGGCGACAAGTTACCAATCAACCACAAATCGGCCTTAGCGACGAAAGCTGTCACCAAGACCACCATGAACAGAGATAAAAATTTTTTCATAATGCAGTTGTTTTTAAGATGAAATAATAAAGTTAATTGTTAAGTTTCGGGCAAAATGCCCAAATCACTTTTAGACAACAAAAATAGGAAAACGCTTTCAAACTTGCAAGCATTTTGTGCATTTTAAAGCAAAATGTCTATAATTTTCAACAAACCCTAGAAATTTGATAGTCAAATCTTTCATTGGCATCCTTTTTCAGAATGACAAGACCAGCACCGCAAATGCCGAAATTGTGGCCGCTCTTCTACAATTCGTTATTTTATCGTACCTTTGCAGTCAAATCAATAGACAATTACGATGACATTTCAAGAATTGGGCGTGCGCGAGGACTTGCTGCGCGCCATCACCGACCTAGGCTATGAGTCCCCGATGCCGGTGCAAGAGCGGGTCATTCCCCATCTACTCAACGAAGAAAGCGACGTGGTTGCCTTGGCCCAAACGGGCACAGGCAAGACTGCGGCTTTCGGTCTGCCGCTGCTGCAACGCACCTCGACCGCAACAACTACCGTGCAGGCCTTGATTCTGGACCCCACGCGCGAATTGTGCCTCCAGACCGCCAACGACCTGACGGACTATTCCAAGTACATCGAAGGGCTGAAAATCTTGCCCGTGTATGGCGGGGCAAACATTGAGCCGCAAATCCGAGCCTTGGAGCAAGGTGTGCACATCATCGTCGCTACGCCGGGCCGCTTGCTCGACCTGCTGCGGCGCGGCAAGGTGGACCTAGGTGCGGTACATACCGTGGTGCTTGACGAGGCCGACGAGATGCTGAACATGGGTTTCATCGACGACATCAACACCGTGCTCGACCATGTGCCCGAACAGCGCAAGATGCTCCTTTTCTCAGCCACGATGCCACCCGAGATTGCCCGCATTGCAAAGAACTACATGCACGACCCGCAGGAGTTCGTCATCGGCAACCGCAACGAAAGCAGCGGCAACGTGCGGCATATCTATTATATGGTACGCGCATGCGACAAATATTTGGCGCTGAAACGCATTGTCGACTCGCGTCCACGCATCTATGGCATCATTTTCACACGCACCAGGGCACAAGCACAAGAGATTGCCGACCACTTGATACAAGACGGCTACAATGCCGATGCTCTGCATGGTGACCTGTCACAGGCACAACGCGACGCAGTGATGAAGAAGTTCCGAGAGCGCAACCTGCAGCTGCTGGTGGCTACCGACGTGGCGGCCCGCGGCTTGGATGTGGACGACCTGACGCACATCATCAGTTATGCGCTGCCCGACGACAACGACGTGTACAACCACCGCAGCGGCCGCACCGGACGTGCTGGCAAGACTGGAACGAGCATTTGTATCATCCACAGCCGAGAGCGCGGCAAACTCAAGGAAATCGAGAAGCACATTGGCAAGCAGATGGAACGCCGACCAGTACCCACGCCCGAGGAAGTCATCGAAAAGCAGCTGTTCAATCTGGCTGACAAACTGGAACGCGTTGAGGTCAAGGAAGAAGAAATAGCGGCCTATCTGCCTCCGGTGCTGAGCAAATTATCGTGGCTCAACGGTGAGGACCTGCTCAAGCGCCTGCTCTCACTGGAGATTAACCGTCTGCTTGACTACTATCGTGACGCACCCGTGATTGAGGAGGTTCCCGAGAAAGGCGAGCGCAAGAAGAGTGCTGAGGCCAAGAAACGCAGCAAGGAGGAAAAAGACTCACGCACCGCCGAGAAAGGTTTTGAACGTGTATATATCAACTGTGGCAAAGCCGACGGATTTTTTGCCCCTGACCTGATCAGGCTCATCAACCAAAACACGCGCGGGCAACAGATTGGACTGGGCCGCATCGATTTGTTGAGCTACTACTCGCTATTCGATGTGCGTCAAGGTGACGCTCATCGCGTAGTCAGCGCGCTCAAGGGTACAGAATTCTATGGCAAGCGCGTCTTTGCAGAGTTAGCAAAAGAGGGCAAGGACTATGCCGCCGAGTCTTGGGAGAAGTCACGCATCAAGAAAAACCGTGCCGAACGCCGCCGTGCTGAGCGTGCCGCCCGCGAGGCCCAGAGCGAGCAGCCACACGGCCGCCGCGGTCGCCGCACACGCCGCGACCTGCCGACGAAAGATGAGCCCTACAGCCGCTTCAGAAAGAAGAAAGGGCGCAAATAGCTTCTTACTACAATTTGAGAATAATTTTGTAACTTTGCAAATCCAAACCGCAGACTCATAAACAATGAGACAGATAATCTTGATAATGACCATTCTGGCGGTGATGCTGGGCATGGAAGCGCGCACAGTGCGTGACTTCTTTGCCAGCGAGCCAGGAGAGCTGTTGACGCTCGTACCCAAGACAGTGCGACTCGACATGCTAGACTATTACGATAGCGGCACCATCGTACAGGCAAGCAACAACATGGGCAATGCTACCCGACTTGACACGGTGACCGACAACTTCTTACGGCTGCACACCAGCGATGTCAAGACGCTGGAGATGCGGTTGATGCGGTGGAAGAACGACACCATCATCGCTGTGGTGGAGACCATTGAGACCCCGGTCAAGGACAGTCGCATCACGTTTTTCAACAAGCACTGGGTGCGGTTGAAAGAAATTAAACCGTTCAAGATGCCCACCATGGAAGATTTCATCCTTCCCACCGTGAAGAAAGACAAACGCAAGGAACTGCTTGAAAGCATCGCTTTCCCGCTGATTGAGCTTTCGTTTGGCGGACCCAACTTTGAACAACTTACCGCTCGCCACGGCCTCGCCGAGTTCTTGAGCAAAGAAGAGTGGGCCAAGTTAAAGCCTTACTTCCGCCCCACCCTTACCTATAGCATCCAAAACGGGAAGATTAAGTAGTCACCCTAAAAGTATTCCCAGCCAATCAATGAACTTTCAAGCCATACCATTAAGCCAATACAATGCTCGAATTAAGAACGCATTGAATGTGGCTCCTGACCTGCAGGGACAGTGGGTGCTTGCTGAGACGAGTGACGTGTCGGTCAGGCAACATTGTTATTTGGAATTGGTAGAGAAGAACGCTGAGACGGGCGAAATGGTCGCCAAAATTCGTGCGGTCATCTGGGCCGGCACATTCCGCCACCTCGCCGCACAGTTTGCCTCGGTGACAGGCAGCACCTTTGCCACGGGCATGAAGGTAATGGTGCGCGTCAATGCAAATTTCCACGAGCAGTACGGACTGAGCCTGGTGATAACTGACATCAATCCTGAGTTCACGCTGGGCGACATGGCTCGGCAACGACGAGAAATCCTAGAACGCCTACAACGCGAGGACCTGATTGAGCGCAATCGTCAAGTGCCTTGGCCAGAGGTACCGCAGCGCATAGCGGTTATCTCAGCGGCGGGCGCTGCTGGCTATGGCGACTTCATGAACCAGTTGGCCAATAACCCCTACGGTCTGAAATACTACACCTGCCTATTCCAGGCAATGATGCAAGGCGTGAGTACCGTGCCCAGCATCCTTGACGCATTGCAGCGCATCGAGGAACGTATTGACTTGTTTGACTGCGTGGTCATCATCCGCGGCGGCGGCTCAACGACCGACCTAAACTGGTTTGACAACTACGACTTGGCACGCCGCATCGCCTTGTTCGGTCTCCCCGTCATCGTAGGCATTGGGCATGAACGTGACGTGACCGTATTGGACTATGTGGCGGCAATGCGCGTGAAAACCCCGACTGCTGCCGCCGAATGGCTGATTGGTCGTGGCACCGATGAACTGGCTCGCTTGAATGAGTTGCAGAACGCCATTGTCACCACCGCTAGCGACATCGTGGCACATGCCCGCGAACAGTTGGCCTACTACACCAGTTTTATCCCCGCTGCTGCTCGCCGCATCATCGACACCAGCCGTCTGTGCCTAGAACACCTGAAGGATGCCATCCCATTGGCGGTAAACGGTCGCGTCACCGGCGAGCGCACACGGCTAAGTCATACCGTCGACATGTTGCGCACCGCCATCGCCAACCAGCTGGAACGCCAACAGATGCGTCTAGAGGCCATGACCGACAAAGTATCATTGCTCTCACCACAAAACACCTTGAACCGCGGCTATGCGCTTGTATCACGTGGAAGCCAGATAGTCACAGATGTCGCCCAACTGCATGATGGGGATACAGTGACCATCCACTTGCGGGATGGTGAAATCAATGCACAATGCTTAATGCATAATTCTTAATTCTCAATTCTTAATTAAAAGAAGAAATGGAAGAAATCACTTACACCCAGGCGGTTACCGAACTTGAGGAGCTGGTCAAGAAGATGCAAGACCCTGCTTGCAGCATTGACCACTTGAGCCAATATACAAAGCGCAGTAAAGAGTTGCTTGACATCTGCCGTCAACGCCTTACTGCCACCGATGAAGAACTCAAGCGCATCCTTGAGGAAATGACCGACTGAAAATGAAGCCACTGAACACTACATCATCGAGCAAAAGCCTCATAGACAGAGGTATCAACTATTTGCTGCAGTGGATTGGGACGAACAAGTATTGCCTCGTCTCTACCCTTGTTGCTGGTCTGGCTGCGCACTTGTTCTTCTTGTCGCACAAGTTGGTGACTTTTGATGACTCGCTGTTTACCTATGGGCAGACGATATCTTCGGGCCGTTGGGGCCTAGCTATCCTCACCTACCTGTTGCCACCGTTCTCCATGCCGTGGTTCCATGGCTTGGCATCGTTATTGTTGATGTCCGTGGCCTTCACCGTGCTCGTCAAGCTGTTCGACATCCGCGGACGATTGGCGCAGGTGTTATTGCCGGCAGTCATCATCACTTGTGCAGTGCACACGAGCATCTTCCTATTCATGTTCACTAGCACACCCTACGCGCTGGCTATCCTGCTTTGCGTTGTGTCGGTTTATCTGGTGTTTCAACCAGGCAAAACCCGTTTCTGGCTCGCGTGCGCATGCCTTGTCGCGACATTGAGCATTTATCAGGTGTACATCACTCTGGCCATTGCTCTGCTGATTGTCGTGCTGATTCTGCGATTGTTGCAACCAGAACCATTGTCAAGTAAAGAAGTCATGGGCAGTACCAGACGGGTGGGAGCCTACCTGTTATTGTCGCTGGTGGTCTATTTCGCAATAGCCATGGCAGGCATCGCCTACAAGGGTGGCATGGCAAACTCGCATGTGGACTATGCCGTAGGAGCCAGTCAGTCGTTACCCTGGTGGGAACATGTCACGGGCGTGTTTTCCAATTTTGTTGCCCTATTCACCCACGGCAAACTCGGGTTGATCAATACCCCTCTGTCGGTGGTGCTACACTTGGTGCTGATGGTCGCGATTGTGGGGTTTGTCCTGTCTCGCCAGTGGAAGCAAGGGTCGATTGGTCGCGTAGCGGCGCAAGCAGCCTTGTTGCTGGTGGCTTTGCCCACGACCATCCACCTATTCTGGCTGTTGCTCGCCCCTGGGCACTGGAACACACTCACGGTCTACTCATTCGTCGTCATCTACATCCTGGCAGTTGTGCTGATGGTCCGCTATCGACATAACCATTGGTTATACGACCTGCTTGCCGTTTGCCTGATGGGCATCACGCTGAATAACATCTACAATGACAACCGCACTTACCTGCAAATAGAAATCCAGAATACGAACAACTTCGCTTTTTACAACGGGTTGGTGACGCAAATAAAACAGATGCCCGAACTCACTCCCACGAGCAAACTGGCCTTGGTGGGTAATGCCGATGCTCTGGTCCACAACTCTGATAAGGATTTTGGGCGCAGTGAGATACGTGGCGCCGTCAGACTCCTCAACGTCTATTCGCGGCGTGACTTCATTATCCGACAGATAGGGTTTGACATCCCCATCTTGCGACGAAGTGACCCCGAGCAGTTGCAACTGGAAGCCGACCCACGTGTGCAGGCAATGCCAGTCTATCCCTATCATGGCTCCATCCAGGCCATTGACAGTGTCATTGTCGTCAAGTTAGGAAACAAGTAATATGAAAAAAAGGCATTATATTTCACGGCATTGGTTGGCACTTATCTTGTGCCTGATGCTGGTTGTGCCTGCGATGAGCGGCGCTGAACCTGTGCGGGTAGGCATCGCTTGGCAACGGTCGGTCGACAACTATGACCGTATCATCCACAGTATTGTTGCGGCTGGTGGCGAACCTGTGATTCTCGAGCAACTACGCCCAGCGGGATGGGACTACGACGGCAATAACATCTCGTCTGACTATCTAGGCGAGCATGGCATCCTGCAACAGCCGTGGGCCGACCAGGTGAAGCGTGACACGTGGCATGGCAGCAATGCTGTCGAGGCATTACAAGGCGTGCAGGCAGTGGTGTTTTTGGGCGGCGGCGATGTGTGCCCCACCCTGTTTGCCACGCCCCAGACCTGGCACGGCATGGAAGCGGAGGGTGACCACGATGCCACGCGCGATGTGTCAGAATACTTGACAATGGCCTACTGTCTGGACCATGACATCCCTGTGTTAGGGCTTTGCCGTGGCATGCAATTGCTAGGTGTCGTGTCGGGAGCTCCCCTGATTCAAGACCTTCCCACCTATTATACTTGCTTGGGAAAGACCGACCAGTACGTTCACCGCTCAGACTATGACCATGAGGGAAACCGTCACTACACACCCCACGATGTCGTGGTCACTAATCGGCGGTCGTTGTTGTGGAGTATTGTCCACACCGACACCATCCACGGCGCCCCGTCATGGCACCACCAGGCGGTAGGCGATGTGACCGGCACGCCGCTGCGTGTGACCGGTGTGGCAGAATATGACGGCGTAACAGTGATTGAGGCCATTGAGCGCCCCGACAAGCGTTGGGTGCTGGGCGTGCAGTACCATCCTGAATCTGCCGTGCGTAAACACATGCACCACGAGCCCGACGAGGACCGCTTCATGTCGCTCAACGAGGGCCTCGCCTACTTCCGCGCCTTAATACAAGCGGCAAAAGCACAATAAGAGTTAGATTTGGTGTTGTTTTAATACCAGGAAGGCGGTTTCGAGGATGGTGTCGAGGCCTTGGGCGGCATCGGCATCAGTCATGTCGACCTTGACATCGGGGGCGACGCCAAACTCGGTGGGCTGGCCATTTACATCAGTGATGGGGCATGACGAGAAGCGGATGCGCCAGCCGTTAGGCAACTCGCTGGTGAAGGGCAGTCCGCTGCCGCCACCGGTGGTGTCGCCCACAATGGTGACCTGTGGCAACGCGCTCATAATCGACACGAAGTTGTTCGCCGCGCTGAAAGAACCGCGATTGGCGAGCACGACGACCGGCCGCTGGTAGTGAATGTGGTTCTTAGTGGGCTCAAAGTAATAGTCAAATGGGTCGCTGAAGTCGCGATGTCCGGGACCTGTCTTGTGTTGGATGGAGCCGACAAAAGTGCGCTGTTCGATGAAGCGTCCCACCAGGGTCTCGACATTTGTGAGATAACCGCCGCCGTTGCTACGCACATCGATGATGAGTCCGTCGCAGGTGCTCAGATAACTGAGTACATGGTCAAGGTTGCCGTCGCCGATGGCATCGGTGAAGCTTTCGTAACGCATGTAGCCGTAGTTGTTGTCGAGGATGGCATATTTGATGCCCGACGCCTGGCGGTAGTTGAAATTGAGGTAGTGCTCATCGATGAGGCGCTCGTCGTAGTTGACGGGGTACTGTTCCCATATCCAGTAGCGCGACACGTCGTGAGCAGCGATGAGGTTGGTGTGCCCGTCGCGCAGTTCCTTGAGCATGTCGCCACACAACTCAAACAGTTCTTGCGAGGTCATGTCCTTGGTGAGTTTGGCGCGGTAGCGCTGCCCCACCTCGTTCCAGTCGACATTTTTCTCTTCAAAGAAGCTATAATGCTCGTCCATAATGGTCCAGAGGGCGTCGAAGTTGCCCCAAGGATCATCGTTCCACTCGGGCTGATCGTGACAGGCCGTGAGCGCCATAGCTGTTAATATAATAAGGATAAGGCGTCGCATAGGTCAATAGCTTGAGATGGTGAGTGCTTTAGGATTGTAGTTAGAACCTCTTGTGAAAAACTCCCCACCAATGCCGATGACGATGGCGTGGGTGGTGAGGTGAGTGTTGAGGTGGTTGGCCCATGAGCGTTCGATGGTGCCGTGATAGCCAATGCGCAGGATGGTGCCGCCCAGACGGAAGTCGGCGGTCAATTGGTGGTCGAGGTCAAAGCGGTTGCCCCACCATCCCGGCTGCATCAGATTCTTGTCATTGCCCAGGTAAATCTCGTAAAAACTCTCGTCGTATTCCGGCGAGAACCACACGCCCACCACGGGCAAGGCAGCCTGATAGCGCAGATAGACAGGTACGCGCCCCAGTTTCAATTCATACTGCGCGATGCCCTGCAAGCCCAATGTCCAGTGCCCCTTGACACTGACAGGATTGTTGCTGTTGGCGGCGTTGTAAATCATACCGCCCTGCAGCCATGTCATGCCGCCGCCCATGAGTGAAAGACCGTGTGTTAACACGTATCTCCATCGCCGCATCAACGCCCACCGAGCCGTGCCACGCAAATGGTGCATAGTGTTGTTGCCTACGGAGTTCTCAACATTGTCATATACGACACCCAATGACAACTGACGCTGCCACTGTTCAGGGTTGAAACCGCAGGCCTGATTGTGCTCGAAGCCCAGTCCAGTGTGCCACCCAGTATAGGTGATGGGTGTCAGGTAGGAATCCAGCACGCGGCCGTAGCCCGCCTCAGCAGTAAACATGGCAGTGACGGGGCGCTGCACGTCGACGACCGAATCGCCGACCACAGAACTTGCCAGTGCCGTCATCTGCACCAACAGCAGGCCAAGCAACAAATAAATCCGTTTCAAATTTAAAGAGAAGTTATCGATTATTCGAGCATTCGAGTGTTCGAGCATTCGAAGAAAAAGTTTTAAATTAGATGTCTTCAAAGAGGCGTTGCTGGCCGGTGAGGCGGTCCATGACCTGCTGCTGGCTGATGCCCTCATCGGTGGGCTCGTCAGATGACGGCTCATCGTCCTCAGACTCGGGCAATTCGTCTTGCGGCACCTCGCGCGGCTCAATCTCAGTGACCGACTCGATGGTGTAGTTGCTGATGCGCTTGCCCTTGGCCTTGAAGCTCTTGGTCCCAATATACTCCTCGGCATCGATGATGAGCGGCTCGCGCTCAGCATCATCGCCACCAAAGCGGACCTCGAAGCGCGGCAGGAGTTCGTCGCTCAAGTGCAGCAGCCGCGACTCAGGGTTCTCACCAATCATGCGTTGCCGCTTGTTGTTGTCCTCAAGGGTGCAACGCTTGATATAGAGGTAGCCCTGGTCGGCATCGTCGACAATAGCGGTCCACACCTTGCCGTCCTCATATTTCTCGATGCGCAGGATGCCCTCGTCGTAGTGGTTGGTTGCCTCACTGGTGGTGGTGTAGAAGTCGCCGGTCTTCATGATGACCAGAATGCGGTCGTCACCGCCGAACAAGCCCAGCGAGCGGCCATGGCCCTCATAGTTGATGCGCAGGATGTCAGGGTCGAACCACACCTCGCGATCGCCCAGCGTGCTTGCGCCGCGCTCCTTGAGCGTGATGCGGTGTACCTCGTTCTTGGTGACCATGTTGCCGCGGGTCTGCTTGCCCTTGATGGCTAGTTCGCCCAAGTCAACGTCAAACTGCAGCACTTTCAGGCGGAACTTGGGCTTGAGGGTGATGCGCAGCACCTCGGCCTCGCCGTTGGGGTTGGCACTGAACCACACCACCTTGCTGCCCGGCTTGCCTTGCGTGAGGTCATACTCGCGGTCACGGGTGATGCCAGTGACGGCGAAGCGCTTCATATAGATGGTGCCGCCCTTGCCGTCCTGGTAGAGAACGTTGTAGATGGTGCGGGAATCGTTGCGCTTGAACACGTTGAGGTAGAGCACGTTCTTGCCCACGTAAATCTTGTCGGCGACCTTGATGACTTTGTATTTTCCGTCCTTGTAGAAGATGATGATGTCATCGATGTCGCTGCACGGGCAGACAAACTCATCCTTCTTCATGCTGGCTCCGATGCCGATGAAGCCATCAGTGCGGTTGATGTACAGCTTCTCATTGGCCTCGGCGACCTTCGACGCGACGATGTTGTCAAACTCTCGGATGATGGTCTTGCGCGGGTACTTGTGGCCGTACTTCGCCTTGAGCCCCAAGAACCAGTCGATGGTGTACTCGACCAGGTGGGCGAGTTTGTCGTCGATATCCTTGATGCGGTCGTGCAAGGTGGCGATGTAGTTGTCGGCCTTCTCGGCGTTGTACTTGATGATGCGCTTCATCGGTATCTCAAGCAACTTGAGGATGTCGTCGGTGGTAATCTCACGGAAGAACTGCGGCTTGAAAGGCTCCAAGCGCTTGTCGACATGGGCGATGGCGGTTTCCTGGTCGCGGGCTTGCTCAAACTGGCGATCCTTGTAGATGCGCTCCTCGATGAAGATTTTCTCCAACGACACGGCAAGCAGCGTCTCCATGGTCTCGCCGCGCTTGATCTCGAGTTCGCGGCGCAGGATGTCCTTGGTGCGGTCCACGCTGAAACGCAGCACGTCGCTCACTGTGAGGAACTGCGGCTTCTCGTCCTTGATAACGCAGCAGTTGGGCGAGATGCTGATCTCGCAGTCGGTGAAGGCATAGAGTGCGTCGATGGCGATGTCGCTCGATGTGCCGGGCTGCAGCTGCACGCTGATCTCGGCGTTCTCGCTGGTAAGGTCGTCGACGCGCTTGACCTTGATTTTGCCCTTCTCGCTAGCCTTGACGATGCTTTCCTTGAGGGTGCCGGTGGTCTTGCCGTAGGGCACATCGCGCACCACAAGCGTCTTGTTGTCGAGTTTCTCAATCTTGGTGCGCACGCGTACGCTGCCACCGCGCTCACCGTCGTTGTAGTGGCTCACGTCGATGTAACCGCCCGTCTGGAAGTCGGGATAGAGGTGGAACTCCTCGTCGCGCAGGTAATGCACGGCGGCGTCAATCACCTCGTTGAAGTTGTGCGGAAGTATCTTGCACGACAGACCCACAGCGATGCCCTCGGCGCCCTGCACCAGCAGCAACGGGAACTTGGCGGGCAGGGTCAGCGGCTCGCGCTTGCGGCCGTCGTAGCTCAGCCCCCAGTCAGTGACCTTGGCGTCGTAGACCACGTCGAGCGCAAACTCGCTGAGTCGCGCCTCGATGTATCGGCCTGCTGCGGCACCGTCGCCGGTGAGGATGTTACCCCAGTTACCCTGCGTGTCGATGAGCAGTTCTTTTTGCCCCATCTGGACGAGCGCCGAGTAGATGCTCGCGTCGCCGTGGGGGTGGTACTGCATGGTCAGACCCACCAGATTCGCCACCTTGTTGAAGTGCCCGTCGTCGGCCTCCTTCATGGCGTGCATGATGCGTCGCTGCACCGGTTTGAAACCGTCCTCGATGTGCGGCACGGCACGCTCCAGGATGACGTATGAGGCATAG
>JAFZAK010000024.1 GCA_017557285.1 Muribaculaceae bacterium | reverse complement strand
TCCACTATCGGCGAGGGGGCCTTCGAGAATGAGCAGGAGATGCTTTCAATCAGGACAAACGCTCCACTGATCAAGCGAAGGGCATTTGCGTACAGTAAAAATTTGAAGACGGTCATCCTCGGCGACAGTGTCCGTTCGATCGTTGGTGACGGGGCTTTTGCTTACTGTGATGCTCTAGAGCCATTCGATTTGCCGCCTCATCTTGAGGAGTTGGGTTATGAAGTGTTTACCGATTGCCCACTTATTGACTCACTGTTTATACCTGCAAGCGTAAAAAAAATAGGATACCAAAAATACTCAAATGCATTGAAATCAATAACGGTGAGTCCTGACAACCCTTGGTATGACTCTCGTGGTGATTGCAATGCGATAGTTGAGACTGCCACCAACCAACTGGTAGCGGCGTGTACAGCGACAGTCATTCCCGATGACATAGAAATCATCGGTGATTATGCCTATTACAATAGTGACCTTGAAGAATTAACGCTTCCTCAAGGGGTAACAACCATCTTAGGGTATGCCTTCAGTCATTCACGGAATCTGAAGGAAATCATTTTTCCACCGTCACTGAAACAAATTGGACGATACGCGTTTTGGTATTGTGAGAATCTTGTCTCGGCCGATTTGCCCGCATCAGTGCGCATTATTGGCGACGGAGCGTTCAATCAATGTTACCTTCTTCGTTCTGTAGAATTTTCAGAGAACACCCGATCTATCGGCAAAGAAGCCTATAATAATTGTTCAAGCTTGACGTCCATCCACATACCAGAAGGGGTCAGATTAATAGGTAATAAAGCGTTTAAGTTTGCGTGGAAGGTCAAACATATCGTTCTAGAACCAAATTCCTATTTGGTTGATTTGCCTGAAGAAGTGTTTAATCGCTGCGACAGTGTTCAGTGGATTGATTTGCCCAATACCGTCAGATCACTTAGTCAGAACAGTTTGCCCAATCTTCGCACATTCATCCTGCCTGACTGCGTTGATTCAATAGCGAGCAGCTATACCCCAAACCAGCTATACGTTCCCGAGTCCTCACAACTGAGGGTAACACCGCAGAATGGCAGTGTATATACAAAGACATTAATAATCGGCCGCAACATGTCACAGCCCTCAATCCAACTGACCGCTACCGAAAAAGTGTCGATACAGCCCAATGTTGAAGACATCGGCAATAATTGTCTGAAGGCGCGCTCTGCTTCAAGCATCAACAACACATTCAAACATATCTATTGTTTCGGCTCCACCCCGCCAAGTGGGAAAATGAGCATTGACAGTTACGACTATGCGATTCTGCATGTGCCGCCTCACATGGCAGAAACTTACAAGAGCGCCAACTTCTGGTCAAATTTCATCTATGTGCTAGAAGATGCCATCCTGCCCGAAACCTTGGCATTTGGCAAAGACCAAATTCATATGAAGGTCGGCGATGTCTATAAACCTGAGGTTCAGTTGACACCCTCTAACGCTAACGGTGCTGATCTCATATTCGCCTGTACAGACGGCAATGTCACCTGGGCTGATGAGGACGGCACGCTTCATGCCATGCAGAAAGGCCGCACCACGTTGCATTGCACCTATGGCGCACTGCATGCCACCTGTGAGATTATCGTAGATGACAATTACACTGATCCTTGTGATGTCAACGGTGACGGTACCGTCGATATCAGCGATGTCAACAAGGTCATCAACATGATGCTGGGTAAGATAGGACCTACAGTTGTGGGTGATGTGAATGGCGACGGCCAGGTCGACATCAGTGATGTCAACATGGTCATCAACGCCATGCTGGGGAAAGAGTAGATAGGAGATTACAGATTAGAGATTTCAGGTAATTGCAAATGCATCTCGCAGTGGGTGCAGTCGCAATGGACGGAAATGATATGATTGCCCGTGCGCAGGAAGAGGCGCGCGGGCAGTTTTTTTGCTCCGCTGGACTTGAGGCAGGCACCGAGTTCGCGACGCAAACAGTAACGGGTGTGCATCACTTCGGTTCCTTCAGCGATTTGCCCTTCGGCCATGTGGCACTCGATGGCAGGGGTGATGGAAGTAACGCCGTGGTCAAGATAGAGCTGCTCGGCGAGGTGGTTGGCGACGTTGTCAGCACTGGTGAGGGTGGTGGTGTAGCAGGTGGCAGTGAGGTCTTCGGAACGGCGACGGTCGCGACGGCGGCTCATGTGCCAGGTGCGGTCGAGCAGGAGAATGGTCTCGCGGCGCAGACGGGTGAGCGTCGAAGCCGGGATGAAACAGTCGGGTAACACCCGCGCCTCACGCAAGGCATAAATGGTGTCGCCGAGCTTTGCCAACACGTTCAACTGTCGTTGCTCTTGCGATGACTTGGCGGGTTGAAGATCTGCATCATCAATGGCATGGGTGACACTGCATCCACGCTCGTCAGCGAGGGTAAGCACCAAGCGCTCTCCCACACGGCGCAACATGGCATCGACAGCGACGCGGCGCGAGGCGGTAGGACGTGACAAGATGTCGTCCATCGCCTTGTCGTAGGTGCGATAGATGTCGGTCCCTCGCGCGATTGGCACCGCCTTGCGCAAGGTCAAGCGGTTGCCACTCGCCACATTGACGCGAATGCCCGTGAATTGCCCGTCGGTATTGAAGAAACTCAATCCATCACCATTTGCCAACCGCATCTTCGTGTCCAGTAGCAGTTCTGTCCCCTTGGCACGCATCACCTTGCCCACGTACTGCCCCAATGATTTGGGCGTGTCGATGGAAGCCATGTGCTCACCATTGTCGGGTTTGCGGCGGTCGATGAAATAAGTGGTGAACGAGCGATTGAAGCTGCGGCGCACATCGGGTGCAAACGACAGTTCGGTATTTCCAAACGATGCTCGGCGCAACTGTCCATCGCTTTGTGCGATGACCTCGTCCAATGACTGACGATAGTGCGCCACCACATTCTTGACATAATTCATGTGCTTGAGCCGCCCCTCAATCTTGAATGACGACACGCCGGAATCAATCATTTGCCGCAACAGGTTCGTTCGGTTCATGTCGCGCAACGAGAGCAAGTGCTTTTGTTCGACTAGCACCCTACCCTGCTCGTCAACCAAGTCATAGGGCAGTCGGCACATCTGCGCGCACTCTCCTCGATTGGCACTGCGACCCTTGATGGCCTGACTCATCTGGCACCGTCCGCTGTAGCACACGCAGAGTGCGCCATGAACGAACGCCTCGAGCTGCACCTTTACGGCCTGGCGGATGTCGGCAATCTCATCGAACGTCAGTTCGCGCGCCATGACCAGTTGGGAGAATCCCAAAGCCTCGAGGAAACGCGCCTTGTCGGGTGTGCGCAAGTCGCACTGCGTGCTGGCATGTAACGCAATGGGCGGCAGATTGAGTCGCAAGATACCCAGATCCTGGACGATTAGCGCGTCGACTCCCACATCCCACAGTTGCCAAAGCATGCGTTCGACCTGACGCAGTTCATGGTCATAGACGATGGTGTTGACGGTGGCATAGACACGTGCATCGTATTGATGCGCGAATTGGCACACCTGCGCCATATCGTCAATCGAGTTGGTCGCCGCGGCGCGTGCGCCAAACATGGGGGCACCCATGTAGACGGCATCGGCGCCATGCTTGATGGCCTCGATAGCAATCTCCCGGTCTCTTGCCGGCGCGAGGAGTTCTATGGGGTATCGTGTCGGAGTCATGGTGCAAAGGTACAATTTAGAATTAAGAATTAAGAGTTAAGAGTTAAGAATTTTTGTTTATGGGTCATTTTTGTGGTGGAATTCGGGAAAAAGCAGTAATTTTTAATAAATTGCGCTGCGTTTCGGCAAAAAAAGATTAAAAAAAGGGTTTTTATTTTGTTATGCGCTCAACTTGCAGTAATTTTGTCGGCTGCAAACTAGCGAAGCATAAAACGACATGTCAAGAAACCTCATCATATCCCTGATACTCACAGCCTTTGTGGCTGGTTTGAGCTCATGTGGCGAGTACAACAAAGTTCTCAAGAGCACTGACGCGAACTACAAGTACGAGTACGCCAAGCGTGCCTTTGAGGAAAAGCGTTACGCCCAGGCCTACACCATCCTTGAGGACCTGATCACGGTGTTCAAGGGTACCGACAAGGCCGAGGAGTCGTTGTTCCTGTTGGCGATGAGCTACTATGAGAATAAGGATTACCTGACATCGGGCACCTACTTCAAGAACTATTATTCGCACTACCCCAAAGGCCAGTATGCCGAGTTGGCCCGCTATTATGCGGGTTATGGCTACTACCTTGACTCACCCGACTCTCAGCTCGACCAGAGTGAAACGCTGAAGGCCATTGAGGAGCTTCAGGGTTTCTTGGACTACTTCCCCAAGAGCGACAAGGTGTCAATAGCCCAGAGCGCCATCTTCGAGTTGCAGGACAAGTTGGTTAAGAAGGAACTGGAGAATGCCCAGCTATATTTCAACCTGGGTAACTACATGGGCAACAACTATGAATCGGCGGTGATCACTGCCAAGAATGCCATCAAGGAGTACCCATACAGCAAGTACAAAGAGGAGTTGGAGATGCTGGTGCTGAAGTCACGCTACCGCGAGGCGAGCGAGAGCGTCGAGGAGAAGAAGGAAGAGCGCTTCCGCACGGTGATTGATGAGTATTACACGTTTATCAACGACTATCCCGACAGCGACTACCGCAAGGAGGCTGACAACATCTTCAAAGTTGCCAACAAGTTTGTCAACGGCAACTGATTATTATACATAAGAACAATAGAACAAATAGGTTAAAATAACATAAGACATGGATTACAAGAAAAGCAATGCTCCGTTGACCACGACTGTTCATGACCTGGTTGAGATGTCAGATCAGACGGGCAACATCTATGAGACCGTAGCCATCATCAGCAAGCGCGCCAATCAGATTGCCGCTGAGATGAAGGGGGACCTGGAGAAGAAACTTCAGGACTTCGCCACCCAGAACGACAACCTGGAGGAGATTTCGGAGAACCGCGAGCAGATTGAGATTTCTCGCTACTACGAGAAGCTTCCGAAGCCCACTCTGATTGCCACGCAGGAATATGAGGACGGCAAACTGGCCTTCCGCAACCTGTCGAAGCAGAAGGACAGCGACGAGTAGTTATTAACTCCTCGTCAGGTCATAAATAAAGCGCCACTCATCATTGGGTGACGCTTTTGTTATATGGGTTAGAGGAATGGGTTGTATTCGAGTTCGTTGTTAACGGTAGTCGTTGGGCCGTGGCCCGGAATGAGCAGGGTGTCGGGCGGCAGTGTGAGGATTTTCTCCTTGATGCTCTTGATGAGTGTGCTGTAGTCACCTCCGGGCAGGTCGGTACGCCCAATGCTTCCCTCAAAGATGCTGTCACCGGTAAACACCAATGCGCTGTCGGGGGCATAGAATGCCAGTCCACCCGGCGAATGTCCGGGCATCGCCAGCACATGAATGATTTCGTCACCCAGCTTAAGCGTGTCGCCGTCGGCAAGCGGGTGGTCGATTGTGAGCGCTTCGACGGGCAAGCGCAGCCTGAAGTGTTCGGCTTGTTCGGGGAGAGCAAGCGCATAGGGTGCTTCCAAGGGACTGGCCGCGACCGAGATGCCATAACGGTCGGCCATCCATCGCGCAGAAGTGACATGGTCGATGTGGACATGGGTAAGCAGCACTTGTTGCATCACCAGGTTGTTGTCGTCGATGAACTTGGTGACCACATTACGCTCATGGTCCTGCATCATACCAGGGTCGATAATGATGGCATGACGAGTAGGCTCGTCCCAGGCAAGGTATGTGTTCTCGCCGAAGGGGTTGACGGTAAATTTTGTTGCTTTCACTTTTATTAATTGAGAATTGGCGATGGCAAAACCATCGCACACATACAAATTTAAATGGGCAAAAAGACGAGTTTCTTGGTGATGAAGAAAGGTTCGGAGAAGTAGGTGCTGAGGTCTTCAATCAAGATCCGTTTCGCGTAGGGTCTGAGTTCATCGTCAAGGTCTCCGCCCTTGAGGCAGATGAGCCCGTTGGGAATAGCGTTTCGCTGCTGTCGGTCGATAAGTCGCTTTACCAGAGGGACCATGTCGGGCAACGGCATGACCGCACGGCTCACCACATAGTCAAATGTGCCCTTTACTTCCTTGATGTCGCCATGCTGCAGGGTGATGTTATTAAGCCCAGCCTGCCGTGCGACATCCTCTGCCACCCGCAGTTTCTTGCCAATGCGGTCGACCAAATGGAAGTGGGTATCGGGGAACATCATCGCTAGAGGAATCGCCGGAAATCCGCCTCCCGTACCCAAATCGAGCACACGAGTGCCTGGTGTGAACTGTATGAATCGCGCAATCGCCAAAGAATGCAGAATGTGGTTGACCTCCAAGTTGTCGATGTCCTTCCGCGAAATGACATTGACCTTTACATTCCACTCGGGATATAGCCTGAGCATCACCTCCAGTTGCCCAATTTGAGCCTCGGTGAGTTGGCTAAAGTATTTCTTGATGTTTTGCATGACAACTAATTGAGCCTATTAAGAATAGATCCTTCGCATGCGAGCGGCATAAGTTGGTCGTAAGATAGCAGAATGTTGGGCTCTCCCACGGCATCAATAGCGAGTTGTCCTGGCAGGTAGCTCCATGTCACGCCCTTGTCGGAGAAGCAGAAATTGCGCGTGACTGTGAGGTTGTCAACATTGAAATACCCCAAGTCATTGAGTTGGTCATCGCTGGTGACGTTGTTTTGCTTGAGCAGCTGCGCCCTCAAGAGTTGTGTCACATCGGTCAGCGCATCCTCTCGGAAGAGTTTGTGTAAGTCAATGTAGCTCATCGTGGTGAGGTCGAAGCTATAGTATCGATTAGTCTCGGAGGTTGTTTTGTCGTTCTTCTTGACCACCTCGTTCTTGCAGAAGGTGACTACATCATTGTTATTATAACAAACCCTTACCGTTGTGAGCGTGTTGTACTTATAGACCAATTGTGCATCGGCTTCCTCATCGGCCTCGTCCTCATTGGACCACTGCTCGACAAAGTCATACTGATGGAGTGTATTGCTCACTGTGGCATGCATGGCATCTTCGAGGTTCAGCGAGTCGGGTGCGTTGAGCACGAACGCGGCAAACAGTCGCTGAAGTTGCTCGGTAGCGGCGTGGTCTTTGAAAGTCTTCGGGTAGACAATGTTTGCATCGGCATAGATGGCACATCGCTCTCCGTTGCTTTTGACAAAGCTTGTTGTGTCGGTCAACCGGCATGAGTCGAGCAAGACCTCGTCCGCTCCCGACGAAGGTTTCTGTGTCCCGTTTTGGCATGCTATCATAGTGACAGTCAGCACTATGACTGCCACCATCTGGATTAGTAGGTTGCGATGATTTCTCATGTTTGTAGAAAATTTTTGCTAAATTACTAAAAAAAATGAATTGAGACGTATTTTTTAGTATCTTTGTTGTGATTTTTTTCTGGAGGTACTAGACTCTAGACTGACCTTACAAACCGATTGTGAAAAATGGATATTGGAAAATATAACGAGTTGCGTGTTAACCGCGAAGTGGACTTTGGTGTATATCTGATTGATGACGAGGGAAACGAGGTCTTGTTGCCCAAGCGTTATGTGACCGATTGTATGCCAGTGGGTGCGCGGCTACGCGTGTTTGTGTACAACGACTCTGAAAACCGCCCCGTCGCGACGACCGAGACTCCAACAGCCATCGTCGGCGAGACCGCGCTACTGCGTGTCAAAGCCGTGAATGCCGTTGGCGCTTTTATGGACTGGGG
>JAFZAK010000023.1 GCA_017557285.1 Muribaculaceae bacterium | reverse complement strand
CGATGACAAGGTGCTTACCAATACTTACGCCGACGTGGCCCTCGCTAGCAAGTGGGTCGACGCCGGCGCGCGCTTTGAGTTCCTACAGTATCCGTTGCCGGGGTTCGAGAAGGACTTCAAGGGCTGGGGCTTGCCTAACTTTTGGGCAAAAGGCAAGTTTAACCGTGTCCAGGTAACTCTGGGTACGACCTATGACCAATTCGGCTCGGGGTTCATCTATCGCACTTATGAGCAGCGCAGCCTAGGCATCGACAACTCGTTGCTGGGCGCACGCGTGCAGTGGCGTGGCGACGGCTTTACCGTGAAGGCACTCACCGGACGCCAAAGAAGATACTGGGACTGGAACAAGGCGTGGATAACCGGGGCCGATGCCGAGGTCAACCTGGAGCAGTGGGCCAAGCCCATGCAAGCGCACAATGCTCACTTGATGCTGGGACTCTCGTGGGTCAATAAGCATGAGGGACAGGAAGAACTGATGGCCGATGCCACGCACAAACTCAACTTCCCCGAGTATGTCAACGCTTGGGACGCACGGGCGCGCTACCAGCAAGGGCCGGTCAGCCTTTTGCTGGAATATGCCCATAAGAGCCAGGACCCGTCGTTCGACAATGTTTATAGCTATGGCCCAGGCCATGTTGAGATGCTCTCGGCATCTTACTCGCGCAAGGGGTTGAGCGCGTTGGTACAGGTGAAGCGTAGCGAGAACATGTCATTCCGCAGCCGCCGCTCGATGACGGGTATCTCGTCGATGATTAACCATCTGCCGGCATTCTCAATGGAGCATACCTATGCCCTGGCGGCCCTATACCCCTATGCCACCAACACTCAGGGCGAGTGGGCCTATCAGGCCGAACTGAGTTACCTGTTCAAGAAGGGCACCGCGCTGGGTGGAAAGTATGGCACACAAGTGCGGCTCAACTTCTCGCACATCCATTCGCTGGAGTATAAGGATGCCATCGCGGGCTTCGGCACCGATGGCCCGAAGACCACCTTCTGGGGCTGGGGCGACGAGACCTATTACCAGGACTTTAACATCCAGCTGGAGAAGAAACTGTCGCGTGCCGTCAAGCTCAACCTGATGTATATGAACCAGCGGTACAACAAAACGGCCGTCGAGGGCGAGGGCGGCATGGTGTGCAGCAACATCGCCGTAGCCGAAGTGCGCTGGAATATGGCACGCAAGTGGACCCTGCGCGGCGAGCTGCAGTATCTCTCGACCCGCGATGACCAGGGCGACTGGTGGTATGGCCTGCTCGAACTCTCGTGGGCACCTCACTGGATGTTCACCGTGTCGGACATGTACAACAGCGGCGAAACCAAGTTGCATTACTATCAAGGGCTGGTGACCTATAATGTCAAGTCACACCGCATCCAGCTGGGATACGGACGCACCCGCGCCGGCTATAACTGTGCCGGAGGCGTGTGTAGGTATGTCCCTGCCAGCCGGGGTGTAACAGTCACTTACAACTATAACTTCTAGGAGGGAAACTATGAGTAGATTAACAAAATATGTCGCATGGACAATGTTTGTCCTCCTGGGTGTACTTGTGGCCTGCGATAACATCCCCGAAGACGAGCGACTCATCTATGTCAAGCCAGCCGCCGTGTCACGCACGGTGCTGATTGAGGACTTCACTGGACAACGCTGTGTCAACTGTCCCAATGCCACCGAGGCCATCGAGCAGCTGATTGAGCAGTATGGCGACTCGGGTGTGATTGCTGTGGGAATCCACAGCGGCCCGTTCGCAAGGAACACCAATGGGACAACCTTGCCCCTCTGGACCGCCGAAGGTGACGAATATTTTAGTTATTTCGGCGTCGAGCAGCAGCCCAGCGGCATGGTCAACCGACTTTCGGTGAGCAATTACACCGACTGGCCTGCGCTGGTATATAACGAGATTCAGCAAACGGCTCCATTGTCCATCCAACTGGAGGTCGAACTGAATGAAGAGACACGCAGCCTTGCCGTCACCAGCAGTATGATGGCAACTGACGGCAATGTCAACGGAAAACTGCAACTATGGCTGGTTGAGGACAGCATCGTCAGTCCGCAGTACATGCCCGATGGCAAGCCCATGCGCGATTATGTCCACAATCATGTGTTCCGCCAGTCAATTAACGGGACTTGGGGCGAGGATGTATCGATACCCGAGGGCGAGAAGCGAGCCATCCAGTCATCGATGGACATTGCCGAAGCCTATGACATGGACCGGTTGAGCGTCGTCGCTTTTGTCTACAACAGCACTGGCGTCCTCCAAGCTGCGAAAATTAGAATTAAGAACCTTTAGCAATTATGAATTCTCTCATTTTCCTTGTGTACTCAGATTAAAAAAAGCGATATGAAAAAAATCTTACTTGCAATCACCGCGGCATTGGCCGCAATGACCCTGTCGGCACAAAACCTGGATATCTTTGAGTTTGTCGACAAGAACGGCAATGCCATACCCAACGAGGCGACACTCACACTCACTGAGATAACCGCCGAAGAAGATGTATTCACGGGCGAGACCACTAACATCATGTATTCGGGACTGTCGTTGCGCAACAAGACGGCCAGTGCACAATCCATGCGCGTCAATCTCACCATCGAGCGCATTGACAATGGCAACTACCAGTTGTGCTTCCCCATGGCTTGCAAGACTTACGCTGAAGAGACCAACGTGGTTACCGAGGGGGGAGAAATGGCCGCCGGTGAGATCCGCGACTTGATGACCGAATGGTTCCCTGAGGCTGAGGGCGGATGCGATGTGATTCTTACGGTCGAAATTCTTAACAAGACAGGTGTCAATGCTTATACCTATGTGTGCGATGGCCCCACGGTAACCTTGCACTTCCGCAACGGTATAACCGATGATGTGGTGGGCGACATCACGGGTGACGGCAATGTCGACATCAGCGATGTCAACGCAGTCATCAACATGATGCTCGGCAAACTCGAAGTGGTAGAAGCGGGAGATCTTAACGAAGACGGCCAGATAGACATCAGTGATGTCAACGGCATCATCAACCTCATGCTTGGCAAATAAAGATTTGTACCTCGTTATAGGGAACTGAGGGGGCGTATTATAACACTTATGAAAAAGATTCTGCTATCATTAGCGCTGGCTATCGGCTGCATGATTCTAGCCAATGCACAGTGGCTGCAACGCAATCCTGCAGCTGATGTGTCACTGCCTCATGTCACCAAGGCGCCCGCTATCAATGCCCTGGGTGAAAATCAACTCTATCTGGGCCCCTATGGTAGCGATGATTTGGCCGGATCGGGAAATGGAGTGGGACTTGCGGGATATTCGGGTGTCTTCAAGATGGGAGTCGTGCTTCCTTTAGATATGGTGCAAGCATTTAACGGAGGCACCGTTAAGGCCATCCGTTTCGGCTTGTGCGCCACTGTAACCAATGCGGCAGTGTTTATTTACCCCATCACCAGTCTCGACCCACTCACTTTGGGTGACCCGCTAGTCGAGCAAACTGTTCCCAGTACGGTTGTCGGCTGGAACCAGGTAGACCTGGCGACACCGTTCGCCATCAATACTGAAGGCATCGTGGGATTGATGCTAGGCTATCAGTACAAGCAGATCAAGGGTAGCACAAATGCTTCCTATCCTATCTCTGTGGTCGATCAGGGTACTATTCTAGACTCTTATTCCAATGCTGGTTCGCTGACGAGTAATCAATGGCAAGACATCGGCCTATCATCCTATGGCAACCTCAGTGTCCAAGCCGTCGTCGAGAAAAGCTACCCGAACCACTACATATACTTGAGTCAACCTCAGGCCAGTAGTTTTGCCAAGATTTCCGAGGGACTGGATTTCTCGGTAGGCCTGACCAACTTCGGCATGCAGACACTCTGGGACTACACTATTGACATGCTTGTCGACGGCGAGGTCAAGGGGCAGATTGATTCGCCCGAGGCATTGACTCCAGTCGAGACGATACAGCATTTCAAATGCCCGCTCGGTGGAGTGACATCGGGGCGCCACACCCTGACCCTGCGCGTGGCTACCGTTGCTGGACAGGCGGTGACCGATGGAGCGTCGGTATCGACCGAGTTCACGGCTTATGTCAAGTCATTCTCGCGTCAGAAACAGCTAGTTGAGCAGTTCACAGCACAAGGATGTAAGAATTGCCCCAAGGGAGTGGCTATTCTCGAGGCACTGCAACAGATGCGTGACGACATGGTGTGGGTCGCCATTCATTGCAATTATAATGGTACGGATATTTTCAATATTCAGTCGGGCACACAAGTGGCTAGTTATCTGGGCCGCGGTGTCTATCCCAGTGCTTCGTTTAACCGCTTTGATGGTGATGGCTCAGGAAACATCGTCCCCTCGATAGGATATAATCCTGATTACGCCCAAGAAGTGGCTAATATGTTAAGTTACACTTACTTTGATTCCAATCCGACGCCAGTGTTGACCACTGTCAACATTGAGCCTGACTATGACGCGGATACACGCATACTCAACATTAAAGTTTCGGGGCAGGTGACAGAAGACATCAATGAGGTCTTAGGCGACAATCTAGGCTTGTCGGTCTATCTGACCGAAGACAGTCTGGTAGCAGAACAGTACAATAACGGGACATGGATTCAGAATTATCTCCATAACAACGTGTTGCGCAGCATGCCCACCGCTTACAATGGCGACCCGCTGTCTATCAGTGGAACTGCTTATGAGAAGACTTATCAGGTGGAACTTGCCAGCGAGTGGCAACCCGAGAAGATGCACATCGTGGCATTTGTGCACCAGCGTGGCACAACACCTAACGATAAGCAGGTCATCAACTGCGAGGCGATGCCCTTGTTGGGCAACACGGTGCGGGGCGACATAAACGGTGACGGCATGGTCGACATCGCCGATGTCAATGCCGTCATCAACATGATGTTGGGCAGGATTCCATCGACAGCAGCTGCTGACGTGACAGGCGACGGCAATGTCGACATTGGCGATGTCAACATCATCATTAACCTCATGCTCGGAAAATAATGTAATTATTTGTCAATTATGAAATCGATATTAAAAGAAGGTGTACCGGTAGGGTTGTGTAGCGACCACGCCGGATGGGCCACCAAGCAGGCCGTGATTGCTTGGCTCGATGCGCAAGGCATCGCCTATAAGGACTTTGGAACCTACGACGAGAAGAGTTGCGACTATCCCGACTTTGCGCATGCCTGTGCATTGGCTGTTGAGAGCGGAGAATGCTATCCTGGCATCGGCATCTGCGGCAGTGGCGAGGGCATCAACATGACCTTGAACAAGCACCAGGGCATCCGTTCGGCCTTGTGCTGGATTCCCGAGATTGCCCGACTGACGCGTCAACACAATGATGCCAATGTGTTGGCATTACCTGGCCGTTTCATTACTGACGAGGAGGCCATTGCAATGGTCGAAATATTCCTCAACACCGAGTTTGAGGGCGGCCGCCATCAGCGCCGCATCGACAAGATTCCGGTATAGTCTGCCTCTCACTCATAACACAAGAGCCACCTCCATCACATTGTGGAAGTGGCTCTTATGTTTGCCCACTCTATAAGTCCCCCTTTAGGGGGATTGCTGCGCGCGTTGCGCTTGCCCTTCGGGCTCCCGTTCGGTCGCGAGCACTTCGTGGTTTAGGGGGACGGGAAAAATGTGTCCTATCCCTTCAGGGCGGCAAGGGTGGCGGTCAGCGTGGCAATCTTGCTCTCGGCATCAGCCTTCTTCTTACGCTCCATCGCCACGACGGCCTCGGGAGCATTCGCCACGAAGCGCTCGTTGGCGAGCTTCTTCTCCACACCGGCCAAGAAGCCTTGGGCATATTTCAGTTCGCCCTCAAGCTTCTCAATCTCGGCTGCCACGTCGATGTTGTTGCCCAGAGGCACGGCCAGTTCAAGCGTGCCCACCAGGAACGATGCGGCGGTCGGGTCTTTTTCAGCGTCCTCAACGATGTTGTCCAGGCAAGCCACCTTGGCAATGATGCCCGTGAACGGGTTGTCAAGACGTCCCATCACATGCAACTGCAGTGCCTCGCGGTTACCAATGTTCTTAGCCTTGCGGATGCTGCGCACGCCACTGATAATCTCCTTGGCCTGTGTCATCTGCGACAACAGGGTCTGGTCGACTTTACCAGGCTCAGGAATGCGGGCCAACATGATGCTTTCACCATCCTGACGCTCGGCAAGGTGCTGCCACAGCTCCTCACTGATAAACGGCATGAACGGATGAATCAGGCGCAACAGCGTGTCGAAGAAGCCCAATGTGGCGTCAAGCGTCGCGCGGTCGATAGGCTGCTGATAGGCAGGCTTAATAATCTCAAGATACCAAGCCGAGAACTCCTCCCAGAACAGGCGGTAGACTGCCATCAACGCGTCGTTCAGACGGAACTTGCTGAAGTGGTCCTTGACCTCAGCCAGCGTGGCATTGAGGACACTGTTGAACCACTGCACAGCCAGACGGCTGTGCTCGGGCTGCTCGATATCGGCAACCTCCCAACCCTTGACCAGGCGGAACGCGTTCCAAATCTTGTTGTTGAAGTTGCGGCCCTGTTCGCACAATGCCTCGTCAAACAGGATGTCATTGCCGGCAGGTGCACTGAGCATCATGCCCATGCGCACACCGTCAGCGCCGTAGTCCTCGATGAGCTTCAGTGGGTCGGGGCTGTTGCCCAGCGACTTGGACATCTTGCGGCCCAACTTGTCGCGCACGATACCCGTGAAATACACGTTGCGGAACGGCATCTCGCCCACATATTCATAACCAGCCATGATCATGCGTGCCACCCAGAAGAAGATGATGTCGGGCGCGGTCACAAGGTCGCTGGTGGGGTAGTAGTAGCGCATCTCCTCGTTGCCGGGGTTGTTGATGCCGTCGAACAGCGAGATGGGCCACAACCACGAGCTGAACCAGGTGTCAAGTGCGTCCTCGTCGTGGCGCAGCTGGCTGGCCTCGATGTGCTCATAGCCAGGAATCTGGCGAGCCTTCTCCAGTGCCTCAGCCTCGTTCATAGCCACCACATACACCTCACTGCCGTCTTCGGTGGGCAGGAAATAGGCGGGAATGCGGTGACCCCACCACAACTGACGCGAGATGCACCAGTCCTGAATGCCCTCGAGCCACACCTTGTAGGTGCTCTTGTACTTGGGCGGGTAGAACTTGAGTTCGTCGTTCATCACTGGAGGTAGTGCCAAGTCGGCAAAGTGGCGCAGCTTCAGGAACCACTGCATGCACAGGCGAGGCTCGACAGCGGTGTCGCTGTTGCGCTCGCTGTAGCCCACCTTGTTCTCGTAGTCCTCAATCTTCTCCATCAGACCAGCTTGCTGCAGGTCGGGCACAATCTGCTTGCGGCAGGCCATGCGGTCCATGCCGACGTATATCGGTGACTCATCACTGATGCTACCATCGGCATTGAAGATGTCGATGGTCTCCAGGTTGTGCGTCTTGCCTAGCATATAGTCATTGGGGTCGTGT
>JAFZAK010000022.1 GCA_017557285.1 Muribaculaceae bacterium | reverse complement strand
GTCATCATTTTTACTGACATGGCCAGGAGGATGATGCCAAAGAACTTGCGAGAGAAATAAATGCCTCCCTCTCCCAACAGCCGTTGAACCTTATCGGTCGAGCGGATGACGACATAAACCCATATCATATTGATTGCCAATGCAATGAAGATGTTGATGTCATCATACATCGCCTTGAGCGAGATGAGTGTGGTCAACACGCCTGCGCCAGCCAGCAAAGGGAACACCAGTGGCACCAAGGTCGCACCACCCGAGGGAGCGTTGTTCTTGAAGATTTCCACATCCAAAATCATTTCCAATGCCATCAAGAACAACAGGAAACCACCGGCTGTGGCAAATGACTGGATGTTGCAGTTAAACACATTAAGAATCCAGTTCCCGCCATAGTAGAACCCGACCATGAGGATGGTTGAGTAGATGGTTGCCTTGATGGCGTTCACTTCTTTTCCCTTCGCTCTAAGGTCCAGAATGATAGGCACCGATCCAACGATATCGATGATACTGAGAAGCACCAATGTGGCACTGAATATATGAGTAAGATTAAGTGTTCCCATCGGGAGTTCACTGTTGTCAGTTATCAGTTGTCAGTTATCAGTTATCAGTTGTCAGTTTTATGAAGAAACTGGGAAGTGGCCTACATGTCACTCCCCGTTTCTTCAGATTTTTGCCAGGCAGATTAGTCCTCCTTGACCTCCCAGCCAAGGGCTGATGCTCCGAGGATGGCAGCGTCGGCCTCCTTCATCTCGCTGAAGAGAATCTTGACCTTTCCGCGCCACAAGGGCAGTACGTTCTTCTCAAACGATTCCTTGATGGGGTTCATGATCAGGTCACCGCTCTTGGCGAGGCCGCCAAAGATGATGAATGCCTCGGGTGCCGAGAAGTTTGTGAAGTCGGCGAGTGCCTCACCCAGAATCTTACCGGTGTAGTCAAAGATTTCCTTTGCCAACTTGTCGCCAGCCATGGCTGCATCGAACACATCCTTGCTGGTGATGGCGTCAGCATCCAGCTCGCGCAGCTTGGACTCGTCGCTACGAATCTCGAGGAACTCGCGTGCGGTGCGTGCCACGCCCGTCGCTGAGCAGTAAGCCTCCAAGCAACCCGTGCGGCCACAGCCACACATACGGCCATTGTTGCGCTTCATGATGACATGGCCCAGCTCACCGGCAAATCCGTCATGGCCATAGACCATCTGTCCGCCCACTACGATGCCACTGCCAACACCGGTTCCCAGTGTGATCATGATGAAATCCTTCATACCACGAGCAGCGCCATAGGTCATCTCACCGATGGCAGCGGCGTTCGCGTCGTTGGTGATGATGCAAGGGATGCCAAACTTGGCGGTAATCTTCTCGGCCAGAGGAATGGGACACGGCCAAGGCAGGTTAGGAGCGCCCTCAATCATGCCAGTGTAATAGTTGCCGTTCGGTGCGCCAATACCGATACCATTAATCATGTCGGTCGCGCCAGCCGCTTCGATTACGCGAGTGACCTCGGTGTAGAGCTCATCCACATAGTCGTCAAAGTTAGTGTGCTTGCCAGTCTTGATTGAGTCGCTGGCGATGACATTTCCACGTGCGTCGACGATACCAAATGCGGTGTTTGTTCCGCCCATGTCGATGCCAATTACATAAGGTTTAGCCATTGTTTTAGATAATTTTTAATGAGTTTATTAGTCTGTTTTTACAATTTGCCACAAAGGTAGGCATTTTGCGTCAAAGATGCAAACATCTATGTCATTTTTCGCACAACATTATTTTGTTTAAACAAAAAACACTATCTTTGTAGGCTAAAATAAGATTAATCACATCCATATAAAAAACTGCTTAAATGATGAAAAAACTCATGACATTAGGAATGATGGCAGTGGTGCTGGTTTCTGGAGTAACCCAGCTCACCGCCTGTAAGGACAACCTGCAAGACAACCCGTTGCTGCAGGAGAGTACGCTGCCCTATGGTGCGCCTGACTTCAGCAAGATTCAGGACAAGAACTACCTGCCCGCCCTGGAGGAGGCTATCAAGCAGAAGCGCGACGAGATCAAGCAGATTGTCGAGAACAAGGACTCAGCGACGTTTGAGAACACGATTTTGGCCTATGAGGAGAGCGGCAAGCTGCTCGACCGCGTTGGCCGTGTCTTCTTCGCCCTGGTCGAGGCCGACAAGACTCCCGTCATCAGCGAGACCGAGAAGAAAATCATGCCCAAGCTCACTGAGCTAGAGAACGAAATCGCGTTTAACAAACCGCTGTTCGAGCGCATCAAGCAGGTGTATGACCGCGACCACGACAACCTGCAAGGTGAGGACCAAAAGCTGCTCGAGGAAGTTTATAAGGAGTTTGTGCGCAATGGCGCTCTGCTCAACGACCAGCAGATGGAGCGCATGAAGGAAATTAACCTCAAGATTGCCGACCTGCAGCAGCAATGGGGCGACCTGGTACCCGATGCCACCAACGACGCCGTGGTGTGGGTCGAGAAGAAGGAAGACCTGGCCGGACTGAGCGAGGCCGACCTGGCGCAGTGCGCCAAGGATGCCGAGAGCCTGGGCAAGAAGGCTCCGTACGCCATCGTCATTATCAACACCACACAGCAGCCGCTGCTGGCCAGCCTAGACAACCGCGACTTGCGCCGCAAGGTATATGAGGCCTCTATCCACCGCTCTGACGGCACCAACAAGTACAACTCGTTCCCGCTGGTGGTTGAGATTGCCAAACTGCGCGCCGAGCAGGCCGAGCTGATGGGCTACAAAAACTATGCCTCCTACTCACTCGAGAACACGATGGCAAAGACCCCCGAGAACGTGTATGCTTTCTTGAAGAACCTGATTGCAGCCTACACCCCCAAGGCCGATGCCGAGACCAAGGCTATCGAGGAGTATGCCCAGAAGACCGAAGGCCCCGAGTTCAAACTCGAGCCTTATGACCGCTTCTACTACAGCGCTAAGATGAAGAAGGAGATGCTCAACATCTCGGACGAGGAGGTCAAGCCCTACTTCAATGTCGACAGTGTGCTCATCAATGGCGTGTTCTTTGCCGCTAACAAGGCCTACGGCCTGACCTTCAAGGAGCGCACCGACATCCCCACCTACCATGCCGACATGAAGGTGTTTGAGGTGCTGGACAAGGAAGGCAAGCCCAAAGCATTGTTCTATTGCGACTACTTCCGTCGCCCGACCAAGCGCGGCGGGGCATGGATGGATGGCTTCGCCAAGCAGAGTCGCCAGCGCGACCAGTTGCCCATCATCTTCAATGTGTGCAACAACGCCAAGGCCCCCGAAGGCGAACCCTCACTGCTCACCTGGGACGAGGTTACAACCATGTTCCATGAGTTTGGTCACGCGTTGCACGGCATCCTCTCGGACTGCCAGTACAACTATTTGAGCGGCACCTCGGTGGCACGTGACTTCGTCGAGATGCCCTCGCAGTTCAACGAGTCGTTCGCCTCGATTCCCGAGATATTTGACAACTATGCCCGTCATTACAAGACCGGTGAGGCAATGCCTGCCGAGCTGAAGGAGCGCATGCTCAAGTCCATCAACTTCCAGTCAGCCTACGCACTAGGCGAGAACCTCGCTGCCACTTGCGCTGACCTGGCATGGCACATGCTCGCATCGAAGGATGTCCCCACCGCCGACAAGGCTGCTGAGTTTGAGACCAACGCTTTGAAGGAGATCGGCCTGCTGAATCCGCAGATTCCTCCTCGTTACTACACCAGCTACTTCAACCATGTATGGGGTGGCGGATACGCCGCTGGGTATTACAGCTACCTGTGGACCGAGGTATTGGCTGTGAACATCGCCGATGTGTTTGCCAAACGTGGCGCCCTCAAGCCCGAGACAGGCCAAGAGTTCTGCGACAAGGTGCTGAGCCGTGGCAACACGGGTGACCTGATGAAGATGTTCAGTGACTTCACCGGCATGGATCAGCCCGACGCATCGGCCCTGCTCAAGGCCCGCGGACTATAGGCAGTCCCCCTAAATCCCCCTATAGGGGGACTTAACAAGCAACCGCGAGATCTCAAGATTTCGCGGTTGCTTGTTGTTTCCGATGTGTCAACGGGGAAGGAATCGGCGGATGTGGCTTGTTTTGAAGATCCAGCAGGTGTTTTGTTCGAGGTGGCGGTTGAGTGGCGCCATGCCCGCTGTGTCGACATGGTCTCTCCCCATGGTGACGATGCCATAGACCTTGCCGTCGCTGATGACGGGGCAGCCACTGGAGCCGTGCGTGATGCGGTCGACCGTTGAGATGCGCTGATACCCTTCTTCGTCTTGCTCCTTGAGCACCAGGCATTGTGTGAAGACCTGTTGCAGTCCCTGCGGCAGCCATTGCCAACAAATCACCTCCAACTCATCAAGTGGCTCGGCATCTTCCTCGGCCAGCGATAACGGACTTTGAAGATCGGGGATGGGATAGAGGGCCACATCATATCCGCGCTTGTCGGCATCGGGAAACTGCCGAGGAATCCACAACTCATGCTGCAAGGGATGCCAATCGCTTCCGTTGCGCACATAGTAGGTCTGAACCTTATTCAACACATGACCCGCTGTAATCAAGTATCCATCCACGCAAAAGGCCGTGCCAGCGAACGAGCGTTCGTCGCCACACTGGCGGAAGATGGGCAATATGTAGTTGTCAGTTTTCAGTTGTAATTAAAACTTGAGTTGCAGGCGAGCGTTGATTTGTCGGCGGGTAAGGTAGTTGGGCACGGCGTACTGCATGTCGTTGACGTCGGTGACCCAATAGTAACTGCTCACGTTGCTAATGTCGAAGATGTTGAACACATCCACACCCAGCCAGATGCTCTTGAAGTGGCTCAGGAAGCCTGTGACAGGACGGTGCTCGGGACCGACAAGCATGAAGCTCAGTCCCACATCAACGCGCTTGTAGGCGGGCTGGCGGAAATAGGCCTGGTCACGCGTCATGCGAGGAGCCGTGGTGGGCAGACCATCACTGACGATGCCCTTGAGGCTGAACTTGAGTCGCGGCACGGCGGGGAAATAGTCGGTGAAGAACACCGCCACGCTATAGCGCTGGTCGGTGGGCCGCGGCACCTTCACGCCGTTAAGCGTCTCCTGTGTCTTCATCAGCGAGAAGCTGAGCCAGGAGTCGGTACCTTCGACAAATTGCCCGAAGAGCTTCATGTCGATTCCGGCCACATAACCGCTGCCCTCATTTTGGCCCGTGTAGACCATCTTGAGGTTGTCAACCTCGTAGGGGATGATGTTGGTCAGGTTCTTGTAATAAAGTTCGGTGGTAAACTTGAAAGGCCTGTTGAGCGCGCGGAAACTATAGTCACCACCCAGAATGGCATGCACACTACGCTGACTCTTGATGTCGCTGTTCAGAGCAATGTAGGCATTGCCCAGCGAGTCGATGCGCTCCATGCGGTACTCCTTGTAGAAAGGTGCCTGATAGTAAAGACCTCCCGCCAATCGTAACGAGAAGCGGTTGTTCTTCTCGGGCACGAAGCCAATGCTGAAACGTGGCGAGACGAGCGTCTCTTTGTTGAAGTCCCAATAGCTGACGCGCACGCCGCCGTTGATTGACCACAGTCCGGCGCTGGACATCAGTTTGTAGGTGTCTTGGACGAAGACTGCAAAACGGGTGGTGTTGAGGTCGTGATTTGACCGCTGGTTGTAGATGACATTCACCTCGTTGGCGATATGCGGCAGCGAATAGCCTGCCGAGTCGCGCCATTGCCACTCGCTGGAGCGGTCGTAGATGCTCTCGCGGCGCATCGAGACGCCATAACTCAAGTTGTTATTGTTTATGCCCGTATTGCCCTTGAGCGTTACATCGAAGACGTTGAGTTTAAGTCGGTTGCGGGCATGCTCATGATACTTGCCCACACCCAGTTCACCACCAACGGCATTCTCGCCGCCAGTGCCAGCCTCGTCGAGCCAGTACTCACCATGGATGTCATAGGACACGAGCTCATTGGTCTGATAGCCAGATGCCTGCAGGGTGAAGTCATTGCCCTTGTTAGGGCGGTAGTTGAACGACAGAGCACCAAAGTAGGTATAGAACTTGTCTCGCTCCTGGCCGTCGAAGTAGACCTTGAACGACTTGGCATAGGTCGATGTGCCGAAACTGGTCTCGCGGTTGGCAGGGACGAAGCGGTAGTTGTTCAAGGCGATATTGCCCAGGAACGACACGCGGAACTTGTTGCTGGGCTTAAGCACCATGTAGGTTTGATAATCAAAGTATTGGGGGTCATATTCGCCCTTGCTCTCAAGCGAGCCTAGCAGCGAAGAGTTACGCTTGTAGCGTGCGCCGTGCATCATCGAGAATTTCTCGCCGCCGTAACCCAGCATCAATGAGCCGCCCTGCAGGCTAGCCGACAAAGCCCCCTCGAAAGCCTCGGGGTCGCGGTAGGTAATATCGAGCACCGACGACATCTTGTCGCCATACTCGGCATTGAAGCCTCCTGTCGAGAACTCCACCTTCTGCACCATGTCGCCATTAATGATGCTCAGCCCCTCTTGTTGGCCGCTACTGATGAGCTGGGGACGATAGACCTCTATGCCATTGATATAGACACTGTTCTCGTCATAAGACCCACCTCGCACCATGTATTGTGAAGACATCTCGTTCTTGCTGCTCACGCCCGCCATGGTGGTGAGCACATTCTCGACAACATTGCCGCTGGCACTGGGCGTGATGCTTGTCTGACTCACGTCGATGCCCTGCATGGCATTGGTTTGCTTCTTGTACTCGGTTACGGTGACCTCGGTCAGCTCGTGTGTTTTCTCGTAGAGCTTAGGGTTGAGCTGGATGGTGCCCTCGGGCTTAATGAGTTGGCGCGTGACAGTGCTATAGCCCATGCACGAGAACTCGACCATGATTGTGTCGGCCTTGGCGACCGAGACTTCATAGATGCCTTTCTCGTTGGTATTGACTCCGATGGCGGTGCCCAAGATGCGCACAGTGGCGAACTCAATGGGCTGTCCAGCATCATCCACGACCTTGCCGGTAATCTTGACCTGCGCGACGGCACTCATGCCTATCATCAGGCACAAGAGCACGACACATATATGCTTCAGTTTTATCACGATTCTTCGAATTATAGAATGACAGTTCTGAAAAATAATAACGCAGAAAAATCGGATAAATTATAAATCACCATCAAGAATCAGCGCTTTGTTCCTTGAGCTGGGTGTTGATGGAGGCGATGAAGTCGAGGAGCTCGTCGCGGCCTCGGCCGTCCTCGCTGCTGGTAAGGAAGATGGGTGGCAATTCCTCCCAAGTCTTGAGCAATTCGCGCTTATAGGCAGCCACGGCCTCGGCGGCAGCCTGCTTGCCGAGCTTGTCGAGCTTGGTGAACACGATGGCGAAGGGCACACCACTCTCTCCCAACCACTGCATGAAGTCGGTATCAATCTTTTGGGGCTTGAGGCGACTGTCTACGAGCACGAAGAGGCATGACATCTGCTGTCGCTCCATGATGTAGCCACGAATTATGCGCTCAAGCTGCTGTCGCTGGTCCTTGCCACGACGAGCATAACCATAACCCGGCAAGTCGACGATATACCACTCGTCGTTGATGCGGAAGTGGTTGATGAGTAGCGTCTTGCCTGGTGTCTGCGAGGTCTTCGCCAGCGCCTTTCGCTCGGTGAGCATGTTAATGAGCGATGACTTGCCCACATTGCTTCGCCCAATGAAGGCATACTCCGGCAAAGTCGAGTCGGGGCACTTGTTCACATCACTGTTGCTAATTTCAAATTCGGCAGTACGTATCTTCATTTTCTTCAATATTTTTGGCAAAGGTAGCACTTTTTTGCTACATAAACAAACGATGCCGGCATCGCTAGACACCGGCATCGCATTAATGCATTATGACCTAAACATCAATTAAAGGTTGGGGTTGACCTTGCTCCACTCGCTGATGGGGGGCACGATATCCAGCTCAACCAGTTCGTCGCGCATCTTGCACAGATGCTCATAACTGGCGTCAAGCTTGGCCATCTCCTCGGGAGTTCCCTGCGGCATCTTGAAGGTGCAGCCATTCTCATCGAGTGTGGTGTCCATTGCCATCATGATGTTCTGATACTTCTCATTCTTAACGAATGTACCGGCAGGCCATACGAACTTCTCTCCGCCCATGACCGAACGAATCATCTCAACTGAGAGATAAGCGGGGCTCTGGAACGAGCTGCGTCCGCGCAGTTCGATAATCTTGGCGCCACCCTTGGTGACATCCACCTTCATCTGCTCCCACTCCTCAGCAGTCAATTTTCCCTGCTCAATGAGGTCGTAGAGCGGCGTACCATCGATGCGCACCTGCGATCCGAAGACTGCCATCTGCTCACCATGACCACCATAGGTGGTGCAACCGGTGACCTTGCTCTGCATCACGCCGAAGTGCTTTGCCAGCGCGCTCTGCAGACGGGTCGAGTCGAGACCAGCAAGAGTGGTCACCTGCGAGGGCTTCAAGCCCGAGTAAAGCAGGGTTACCAGACCGGTGAGATCGGCGGGATTAAAGATGATGACCACGTGCTTGACGTCGGGGCAGTACTCCTTGATGTTCTTTCCAAGTCCCTCGGCAATCTCGCAGTTACCCTTGAGCAGGTCCTCACGGGTCATGCCAGCCTTGCGGGGCGCACCACCACTGCTGATGATGTACTTAGCGCCCTTGAACGCCTCGGCTGCATCGGTTGTGGCGGTGATTTTCACATCGCCAAATCCGCTCTGACGCATCTCCTCGGCCACGCCTTCGGGCGAGAACACGTCATACAGACAGATATCATCGGTCAAGCCCATCATCAGGGCGGTCTGAACCATGTTCGATCCAATCATGCCGGCAGCGCCGACGATAACCAGCTTGTCGTTTGTCAAAAATGCCATTTCAATCTTTTAGTTTAATGAGTTATGTATTAAAATTATAATTCTCTAAAAACAGACTGCAAAGATACACGATTTCGCCCAATGTGCCAAACTTATTCAATTAAATATTGTCAAAAAAGAGGCGAGAAGCGAGACGCAAGAAGCTAGAGTATAAAATTCTTAATTCATAATTCTCATTTCTTAATTAAAAAATCGTATCTTTGCAGTTCAAATCAAGAGATCCATGGACCAGGAATTTGCATCATCATTACTCGAACAGGCTGTGAGCCAGTTCGCCTCGCTGCCAGGCATCGGCCGTAAGACCGCACTGCGGTTGGTGCTGCATCTGCTCAAGCAGAGCGAGCCCGACGTGACGCGTTTCGGAGAAGCGATTATCAAGCTGCGTCGCGAGATACGCTACTGCCAGGTGTGCCATAACATCAGCGAGAGCGAGGTGTGCCCCATCTGCAGCAACCCTAGCCGCGACGCGTCGACAGTGTGTGTGGTGGAAAACGTCAAGGATGTGATGAGCATCGAGAACACCCAACAACACCATGGGCTGTATCATGTGCTGGGCGGACTCATTTCGCCCATGGACGGCATTGGGCCACAGGACATCGAGATTGACAGCCTGGTGGAACGAGTCAAAGCCGGCGGTATCAATGAGGTTATCCTCGCGCTGAGCGCGACGATGGAGGGCGACACCACTAACTTCTACATCTTCCGCCGCCTGGCGCCCTACCCCGACGTGAAGGTGACGATGCTGGCTCGTGGCGTGAGTGTGGGCAACGAGATTGAGTACACCGACGAGCTTACACTGGGCCGCTCCATCTTGAACCGCACCCTGTTCAGCGAGAGCTTTGCAAGAAATAGTTGATATGGCAGACAATTATTTAGACAAACAATTCCAGGACTATGAGGCCCGACAGGCCAAGAAGGAGAAAGCCCGTAAAGAAAGGCTCCGCCGTTATCGCGAAGCCTATATCAAGCGGTTGAAGTCCTCCTCAATTCCCCCCGAAGAAGGGGAGACAAAAAGCGAAACCCCTTAACTATCAACTATTCTTGGTGTGCCAGTGCTGCGCCAAGGGCGGTGCAGTACTCGGCATGAGCCGGGATATGGAAACGCACACCGTAGAGGTCCTCCATAATGTCAAACACGATTCGGCACTGTGGCAAGCGTGCCAGTGTGCCTATACACACAAAGTCGGGGATACCGCCATTGATTTGAGAGAGGACGGCACACGACCCGATGGTCTCCACAACCATGCAGATGAGTCCCAGCGCGATGTCCTCGTGAGTGGCATTGGCGTTGCGCACCTTGCCAAAGAGCGAGGCTGTGGCGTGCATGGGCAAGCCTTCAAGCACCTTCTTACTGATATCGCGGATTTGTAGGTTGATGTGCGTGATGTCTCCCTTGGCCGCCATCTCAACCACCTCGGGGATGTCGCTGGTGCCCAGCAACAAGTGTGACAGTCCGCGCAAGGTGCCACCGCCCATCGAGATACCGCCAATGTGCTTGATGCCAGTCTCATCGGCACGAACCAACGTGGTACCCGTACCCATCGACACAGCAATCAACCGATCAAGCCCACTGTCGAAACGCGCACCTAGACCATCGGCCTGGAACTCATCAACCTTGGTGGTGGGCAGGCCATAGATGGGCGTCTCGACACTTGAACTGCCCACGCCTGTAATCATGACGTGCTCAATGTCACCCAGCGCGATGCCGTTGTCATAAATATATTTCCCGAACGCCCCGAACAGCGACGTGATCGGGTCGGCAGCAGTGATAAACATTGGGTTACACAACTTCTTCCCGTCGCGCAGACCCACAATTTTGGTGGTGCTACCACCCACATCTATTCCTATTACAAGTCCCATCTGTTTTAGTTAATAGTTAAGAGTTAATAGTTGATAGTTTACTGCTAAAAGCCATAGGTTCTTCTCGCTTGTGGCAACAAAATTAGATGTTTTTTTTGATATATGAAAATAAGAGTGTAATTTTGTCGTTATTTTATATTGTGGATATCACAATCGTCATCGTTAACTACCGCGTAAAGTACTTCTTGGAGCAGACTTTGCGCTCGGTCGAGGAGGCCCTGGAGGGTCTTCAGGGTGAGGTGTATGTCATTGACAATAACTCAGGTGACGATTCAATTGAGCATGCCCGCAAGTTGTTCCCATGGGTGAAATTCATTGAGAACAAGAAGAACGTAGGCTTTGCCCGCGCCAACAACCAGGGCATCGTAGCCGCCAAGGGCGAGTTCACTTTGATTTTGAACCCCGATACCATCATCTCGTCCGAGAGCCTGTGCCGCCCCATCGCCTGGATGCGTGAGCATCAAGAATGTGGTGCAGTGGGTGTGCGCATGGTCGATGGCAATGGCGTGTTCCTGCCTGAGTCAAAGCGCGCCTTCCCTACCCCTTGGGTGTCGTTCTGCAAGATCTTCGGCCTTTCAAAGCTGTTCCCCAATTCGCCTTTCTTTGCCAAATATCACTTGCGCTATCTAAGCGACCGTGAGGCGCACCAGGTTGACATCCTGTCGGGTGCCTTCATGCTGTGCCGCACACAGCTGCTGCAAGAGGTAGGCGGTTTTGACGAAGACTTCTTCATGTATGGCGAGGACATCGACCTGAGCTACCGCATGTACAAGACAGGTCTGTTTAACTGGTTCCTGCCCGTCGAGATTATCCACTACAAGGGCGAGAGCACCAAGAAAGACACGATGCGCTATGTGCGGGTGTTCTATGAGGCGATGCTTATCTTCTACCGCAAGCATTACCCACGCTACAGTTGGGTGGGTTACCCGCTGGTGCAACTGGGTGTTGCCGTACGTGCGTCCATGGCGATGCTCAAGCGCGCTGTTCAGCACATTCTGCCCACCAAGAGCCCGCATCCCACAAACAATGCTCCCTGGGTCATCTTGAGCGAGAACCATGCACGTGTCACGATGGCAACCGGTCTGAACCACTTTAAGATGGCCATCCCCGCCGAAGGACCAGCCCAGGTGCTGATTGACGACGCCACCTATAGCTACAGCGAGATTATCCACATCATCGCCACGAACTCTCGCAAGGGTGTGGAGTTCCACATCTTCTCTTCAGCCAACGAGTTGATTATCACCCCAAAAATGAACCAAGCATGACAACCCTCATGCACAATGACACGTTGCGTCTGCGGGCACTGGAGCCTACAGACCTTGACTTGTTGTATGCTTGGGAGAATGATGCCGCAGTGTGGACGGTGAGTGATACCGCCGCGCCTTATTCGCGCCAAGTTCTGTGGCAATACCTTGAGAATTACACAGGCGACATCTACCAGTCGCGGCAGTTGCGACTGATGATTGAGCTAAACGACGGCACCGGCGTGGGCACCGTCGACTTTTTCCACTATGACCCGCTGAACAACCGCGCCGAACTGGGACTGCTCATCGCTCCCGAGCATCGTGGGCACGGCTATGGCCAAATGGCTCTGCAGCTGGCGCGCGACTACGCAGCGCAACACATCGGCATGCGGCAACTGTACGTCTACATCCGCACCGACAACACCACTTGCCTGAAGTTGTTCCAAAATTTCGGTTTTGAACAGTGTGGCGTGCTCAAATCCTGGGTCAAGCGCGGCCGCCAATACCACGACGTGGCCTTGCTACAGCTGCTTCTTAGTTGAACGAGGGGTTGATGGGCCAGTTGTCCCACAGGCGATAGCGGTCGCCGAAGCGTGACACAGCCTCGTGCCACAGTTGCTCCCAATGATCGCTCATAATGGTCGCCACCGGCAGCGCATCTATTACAGCCCAATCGTGGCGACTGATTTCTTGTTTCAGCTGTCCTGCCTCCCAACCACTATATCCTAGACAGAACTTAATGACGCCGTCGATGCCTTCCTCAGGTCGACGTCCTTTCAAGTAGTCCTGAAGGGCCTCAAAGTCACCCCCTATATACAAATCCCCACCTAGCGGCAAGGCATCAGGAATCACGTCAGGCCCTAACGTGTGCAGATAGAACAACTGGTCCATCCCCACCGGTCCGCCCAAGTAGACGGGTATGCCACGCTCGCAATCAATTTCGGTCACTTGGTGTTTCAGCGTCCAGCCGTGGTAGTTGTTCAGCACGAGCCCCATGCTTCCATGCTGGTCATGGTCAATCATGAGAATGACACTACGGCGGAAGAACGGGTCGTTCACCGTAGGCTTGGCGATAAGCAACGAGCCACGCACGGGCACCATTTGCTCGTCATCGAGGTTGAATATTTTGTCGGGATCCAAAACTCAATTAAGAATTAAGAGTTAAGAATTAAGAAACAAGGCTTAAGCGAACTGCAACAGATAGCGCTTGAAGGAGGTGTAGCCGTTGTTGATGGGTGTGACACGGCGGGTGCCTTTGAGATAATGTAGCAACTGGGGCGGCATGGGTATCTCACGGCCCGTGGCGTGCTCAACAGTGGTGGAGAACTTGGCGGGATGCGCCGTGGCTAAGCTCACACCGACCTCACCAGGACGCAAGTCATCGCACAGTCCCTGCCAAGCGAACGCGCTATGCGGGTCCAACAAGTAGCCGTGGCGACGGTCGGTGTCACGGATTGTGTCGATAATCATCTCATCGTTGTAGGTATAGGCATGAATCATGCGGCGGATCTCGCTGTAGTTACCCAGCAGTTCCATCACGCGCGGCATATTGGTGGGATTGCCCGCGTCAAGCGCCGGCGCGATGCTGGTCACCGAGGGCTTGGCAATGAAATAGCCCGTCTTGATGTAGTTGTAGAAGATGTTGTTCTCGTTTTCGACACTGACAAACCGCTTGACAGGCAGTCCCATAGCGCGCGCCATCAGTCCTGATGTCAAGTTGCCCAGATTGGCGCTAGGCACTGAGAACACCACCTCGCTCACGTCCACTCCCTGCCTTGCCAGCATTGCCACAGCATAAAAGTAGTAGAACGTCTGCGGGAGGATTCGCGCCACGTTGATGCTTGTAGCACTGCTCATGTGCAATGCCTCGTTCAGTTCTGGGTCTACAAACGCTTTGGCTACGAGACGTTTGCAGTCATCAAACGAGCCGTTAACCTCCAGTGCAGTAACATTGTCACCCAGGGTGGCGAACTGCGCTTCCTGCACATAGCTCAATGACTCGTGCGGGTAGAGCACATGGATGTGAACACCCGGCACCCCAACAAAACCATTGGCAACAGCCGCACCTGTGTCACCCGATGTCGGCACAAGCACATGGATGGTAGGCCACTCGTGGTGCATACTTCGATAGTATCGCAACGTGTGCGCCATGAAGCGAGCCCCCACGTCCTTAAACGCCATCGTGGGGCCATGGAACAGCTCCAGCACATAATGGCTGTCATCGATGTGACGCAGCGGAATGTCGAAGTTGAGGGTGTCATAGACGATATCGTGGAGCACATCGGCATCGATGTCGCCCTGGAAGGCGAAATTGGCAATGGCATAGGCAATCTCCTGCAGAGACATGTGCCCCATATTGCGCACGAACGCCTGCGGCAGCCGTACAATGCTCTGCGGCATGTACAGTCCGCCGTCTTCACTCACGCCATCGATAATCGCCTGCTTGAGCGTGACAATCTCCTTCGGGTTCTTGATGTTATAGTAAAGCATTTTTTCAATGCATAATGCATAATGCACAATGCACAATTAAAATATGGTTACTATTATCTATTAACTATTAACTATTTAATGACAGTGCCGGGGGCGGTGGGGTTGAACGTGTTCTTGACCCAAACGGGGATTCCCAGTTCGGCAACGGGGCGCAACGTGGGCGGATAAATGACCTTGGCGCCGGCATCACACAACTCTTGGGCTAGCTGATAGGTCATCTGGGGCAATAAACGGGCATCTTCATGCTTGCGCGGGTCCTTGTCGTAGAATCCGTCGACATCGGTCCAAATCTCCAGACACTCGGCGTGCAGAGCTGCAGCGATGAGTGCGGCAGTAAAGTCGCTGCCGCCACGACCCAGGTTCGTTTTCACCTCAGCATCCACATCGCCGGCGATGAAGCCCTGCACCACATGAACTCCCTCAACCCCTTCGCGCCACTCGTCTTGAATGAGTTGGCGAGTTAAGTCGGCCTCCAATTGGTGAACACCCTCGACCGTGCGAGTTTTGATGAAGTTGGGCGAGAAATGCGGTACCGAGCCCTCAATCATGCACGAAACGATGGCACTGGACATTACCTCGCCATGACACACGATGGCATTGGCCAGCAAATGCTGCTCCTCCGGTGCCATGTCGCGATTGAGCGCCAGGGTACCATAGAACGAGCGCAGATTATCGATAAATTGCGCCACGATGGCGTTGCACTGCGTCTGCAGCAGCTCGGGCACCACGCCGGCTATTACCTGCCGATGACGATCAGCCACCTGTTCGAGGATGGGCAAATAAGCATCGTTGCCCTCCTGTGCCAAGCGGGTCATCTCGATGAGTTGGTTAGTCACGCCGCCGAGTGCCGACACCACCACGATGACGGGTTGCGTCTGCCCTTTGACAATATCCTTGACATTGCGCAAGCTCTCGACCGAGCCTACACTGGTTCCTCCAAATTTTAGTACTTTCATGTTGTTTAATTTAGCAGTCCCCCTAACCCCCTAAAGGGGGAATAAGACCGCGGTTTGCGCTGGTAGACCGTTATACTGGTAGAACGCTTCGCTGGTAGAACTTCACAACTTAACTTCTTAATTAAGTAACGCAAAAACCGTGACGATATTGCGCAAAAATGCGCCCCAAACTAGGGGCGCACTTTTGTCATTTGAGAGACTGTTATCTCTCTGTAATCCACAAATGATTACTTGCCGAGCATCTTGTTGATCACGGCGTTGACATCCGAGATGTCGATCTTGCCGTCACCATTCATGTCGCAGGCAGGAATCATAGCCTCCTTACCGAGCATCTGGTTAATGACCGAGTTGACATCGCTGATGTCGACCTGGCCGTCACCATTTGCGTCACCTGGCAGAGCGGGAGCGGTGAAGCCGTTCACAGTCAGGGTGTTGCCCTCCTCGCCGACATTCAGCAAGAAGGTGTAAGTGCCAGCCTCGTTGATGAGGAAGTTCTTCACATTGTCACCCGTGCTCAGAGGAATGTCGGTGCACCAGCCATAGTGGATCACGTAGTTGTCCTCACCCTCGTTGGGCAGGCCAGCAAACCAAG
>JAFZAK010000021.1 GCA_017557285.1 Muribaculaceae bacterium | reverse complement strand
CTCCAGGGCATTGATGGCATTTTCCAGGGTCATCGTGCGCACGTCGGGCACGCGCCGCTCTTGGCCGTGCGAGGTGAACACGTCGATGAACAACAGGGCGATGTAGAACAGCGCAATCGCTGCCACCACCATCAGGATGGACTTGAGAATGAACGGATGCTTCTCCTTGAAATCGTTATATGCGTTCTGACTCATTTTGGTGAGTATTTTGATAGTTTCTGCCTTTAACCCGCAAAGGTAGTGCAAACCGAGAGAAACACAAAATAAATAACGAAGTTTTTTTATTTTTGCTTCCGAGGTGCAGCCTACCTTCGCCGCAGGCACCGATAGTTAAAAGTTTTCAGTTTTCAGTTATCAGTGGTCAGTTTTTTGCTAAAAATGCCCTACCGAACACAAAAATGGCCGGCAAGCGGAGTTGCTAGCCAGCCATTTATGATGAGTAGAAACCATGTCAACACTCGACAATCTCTCGCCCGAAGGGTGTGAGGGCGATGTGGGCCATCTTCATGTGCTGCTTGCCGAAAGGAATGCCGATGACGGTGATATAGAGCAACAGCCCGAAGAGCCAGTGAGTCAGGGCAATCCAAATGCCTCCTATGAAGAACCAGATGACATTCATCGCGGCATTCAGGCAGCCACTGGTGGGCTTGCGCACCACCTTTGACCCGAAGGGCCACAGGCAGAGGATGCCCAGTTTGAGCGACTGGAGTCCAAAGGGGATGCCGATGATCGTGATCATCATGGCGAGGGATGCCATGATATACTCCACGGCGGTGAGAATTCCGCCAAAGATGAGCCAAATGATGTTACCTAAGAATTTCATAGCCTTATTGAGTTTTGCTTATGTGTTGCAAAACCTGTGCCAAAAGGCTAGAAATCGTAACCGAGCGACAGGTAAAAGTGCAGTTTTTTGGTGTGGCTGCTCCATCCCAGAGAGGCTCCCAAGGGGCCCAAGATGCGGCTGTTGTAGTAATAGGCAGCCTGCAAGCCCCAAATGGGTTTGCGATCAAACAGGTCAGACAGTTTTTCGTTGTGATTGGCGACACTGCCGTCGAGCAGCACATAATGCTGCCCCTTGACGCGCTGTTGCAGTCGTAACGAGGTGCTGACGAACTTGCTATCGAAGAACTCGACATGCCCAAAGCCGGCCAATGGCAACTGTTGAGGGAAATACTTGCCGCGACTCATGCCACCCACCGTATTGCATTTCAACTGCGGCAAGTCGTCGCCAAAGAGCAGACGAGTCTGCACACTGGGACGCAAGTGGGTGTTGTGTGCAATGGGAATGGTCACCTGGCAAGCGGCCGTGACAGCGCTGAATCCGCCATGGCCCTTCCATTGGGCGAAGTTGTCGGTGAAGTATTCGTACTGTGCCTCGGCCCTCACGCCACGCCGCGCAAAGTAATGGTTGTCCTCGTTGTTGTAGCGCACGCGGGCATGATAGTTAAAATAATGTTCGTTGTGGTCAAATTCAATCGTGCTGATCTCGTTCCACAAGCCTTTGAACAGGTGGTAATACTCCCATCCCAGCCCCACTTCGCAGTCAAAGTTCATGGCATCGAACGAGAAGAGCTTGGCATTGGCATGCTGATAGACATAGGATAAGTTGTCGGTTCGCTCTCCCCTGCTGTAGATTCCTTGGTGAATGTTGTGCCAAATCTCATAACTCAGTCCCATACTTTTAAAAGGTGATGGCTCGATGTCAAATCCCAACCGCAACATGGATCGCAAACCCAGTCGCAAGGTCAGGGCCAGTTCACGGTCGAGTTTTCCACCCATGAAGTATCGGCCATTTACTTGCACCGCCATGATATCCTCCGTGTCGTAACGCAATCCGATGGATGCATTGAGGATGTCTTTTTGGCGCAAGTCAATCAGTCCCATTTGATCTTCTTCGAGAGGTTCCAGGTTGTTGATGTCGCGCAAGTGCATCGTGTAGTCAACATTGGCGAGGGCTCCCGACTGCGATTTGAGCAGTAAGAGGGAGTCCAACTTCTCACGAGTAGCCTTCTCACCACGCTCGATGAGCGCGTTCAGCGCTCCGCTCGTGAAACTGCCGCTGCTATATCCTCGCACAGGCACAGTAATGAGCAAGTCGCAATACTTCTCGTTTTCCTTTGTTCGGTGGTTGATGTCGCTACCCACCGAGCGCTCCAACACATCCATGAGGGTACGATAATGGATGTCGTTGCCCACCCCCAGGTCAAACATGATGCCAATGACGATGTCCGCGCCCAACTTACGCGCCACATCGGTGGGGAAGTTGTTCTTGGTGCCACCATCCACGAGCACCTTGTCACCCATACGTACCGGTGTGAACACTCCAGGAATCGACATACTTGAACGTATGCTCTTCACCAACGAGCCACTGGTGAATACCACGGGTTCATCGGTAATCAAGTCGGTCGCCACGCACGCAAACTGCCTCGGCAGGTCGTGCAAAAAATTTATACTGTCGGTATAGCCCTGCAGATAATAGGAAAAAGTGCTCTCAACATTCGTGCCACGAATCACACCTCCCGGCTGTGGGTCGATGCCGCCTTTGACATAAAAGTCGCGCTCATAGAAGTAGGTGTTCTGTTCATCGCGCTCGCTCAGCGTGAGGTGCCGCTGGTTTTCCGTGTCCAGAAACAACTCGGCCCAGTCGGTGGTGCGGAACATCGTGGCGATATCCTCACCATTGTAGCCCACGCTGTACATGGCTCCGACAATGCTGCCGATACTGGTACCCACCACCATATCGACCGGAATGCCAGCCTCCTCAATCACCTTCAGGGCTCCTGCATGTGCGGCACCCAGCGCTCCACCGCCACTGAGCACCAGAGCGACCTTCTTGCGTGCTGGCACGCTATCATTCTCCACCGTTTGCGCCTCCATCGGCCATGTTACCAGCAGGAGCGCCAATATTGACAATATTACTTTTCTCATAGAATCATGCTATTTGAATCGGCTTACAAAAGTACAAAAAACTTGAGGAATGCGCTCGAGCGGTCAAGTCGCTGCGCAATCCGTGAGGAGTTGTTCCAGCATCGCGTGCCAGTCGCCGCCGTTGTCGGGTTGAAGGGTGTGGATGCCCAGTGCGGCTGCGGCTGCGACATTGTGGGCGCTGTCGTCGATGAAGACTGTCTCGTCGGGCACAGCCTGCTCGCCCTCGAGCATCATCTCGAAGATGCGACGGTCGGGCTTCATCACACGCATCTCGTAACTGAGGTAGAGCGCGTCGAAGTAGTGCTCGATGCCGTGACCATGACCGTCGAAAGCGTCGCTTCGCACCCACTGCATCATGAACGGGTTGGTGTTGCTCAGCAGACTCACCCGATATCCCCGTCGGCGCAACTCCAGCAGTTTGTCAAGGTTGCGTTGCGGCAGCTGTGCAAAGTAGCCCTGCCAGCCTCGTGCACAGTCCTCCATCGTCATCTCCTTGCCGGCCAACAGGCTCAGTTCTTGCCTGAACTGCTCGGCAGTGATGGCGCCGCCCTCCAGTTGGCCGAAGATGCCCACTTGTGCGAAAGCGTCGAGATATTGTGCGGCCTCGGCAAAGCCCGCTTCGTTGAATCGACGGATGGCTTGGTTTTTGTCAATCTTGAAGACCACCCCACCCAGGTCAAACACGATGTTTCGAATCATACTTTTCAGCAAAAATTTATATGGATTTGCAAAGTTACAAATATTTTTCATACCTTTGCCCGATTTTTCACGCCAAATGGACCCGTAGTTCAATGGATAGAATAAAGGATTCCGGTTCCTTCGATTGGGGTTCGACTCCCCACGGGTTCACAAAAGAGAATGCCAATGATTTGACAATCAAATCGTTGGCATTTTTAGAAAACGATATACGTAACATGAACGAGATTGACAAGTTGCCGAACGTTAACAATGACGAGGGGGTGACCGTTAACTGGGTGCAGCTGTTTATAGGTGCCGCCATTTGCTATTTTTGGTTTTACGAGAGTTGGACCTCCATGCTGGCCCTTGCCATCGTGGTCATTATCCACGAGTTGGGCCATGTGATTGCCGGCAAGTCGTTTGGCTGCATGATTAAGGAGATGCAAGTCTTCTTGCTCTGCTTTGTGAGTTATAAACCCAAGCAGTTAGCCGGTGGCGGTTGGTGGCGCGACATCACCTGGAGCCTGGGTTCGCTGCCCTTGGGCGGCTTCACCGTGTTTGACGCCCGTCTCTATTACAAGCCGGCGTGGCAGCGATTGCTCATCTCGGCCGGTGGCGTGCTACTGAATTTCGCAACCTTCCTTATTTTGTATCTCGCACAACCCTACCTACCAACTGGCTGGGAAGAAGCCTGTTGGCCCGTCATGTCGCTATCGCTGATCCTTGCCTTGCTGAACATCTTGCCAGTCTATCCACTGGACGGCGGTTCCATCATCTTTGCCTGTTACGAGATGGTAACGGGCAAGAAGCCATCGCCGCAGTTTGTCAACATCTGCGGCTCAATTGGCTTCATCCTTATCATTTTGTTCTTCTGGATTTTCCCCGAGTGGATCCACGGCCTGCTCGGCCGCGTATTTGGAGCGCTGTTCTAGAAATCAAAGAATCCGAAGCCGTTAATGGCTATCAGGAAGCGCTGAATATAATCCCACGAAGTGGCCGACCACTTGAAGCCCAATCGGTATAGCACCTGAGAGGTGTACTGATTATCGGGTTCGATGGTTCTGGTCTGCTGACCATGGGCCATATCCTGATAAGCCACTAAGCTCTGCAATATCTTTGCGCGCTCAGGATTGGCTTTCGCCTCGTCCATCTGACGTACAAACTCTTCAGCCTCGACCTGAACAGGAGCGCCACCAACCTTCGACAATCCCTCCAACACATCGCCAAAGAGTATCGGATGATTGTTGTAAGGATGGAAGACGCAACAGCTGTCGGGTGTTAGCGAGAGCAGTACGATGGCTTGTGCCACCTCGTTGATGGGTGAGAACTCCATCGTGTCGTCACTAATATCATAGGGATAGCAGCCAAGCATCTTAAACACACGAAGACGTCCCATCGAACTGTTGGTCTGGAAATTGATCTGGAATTCGCCATCAGTACTACGAGGTGCCAGATTACCCAGTCGCATGATTTTCGCCTTAAGTCCGTCGTGCACGATGCTGTCGAGCACCTTACGCTCGGCCACAAACTTAGAATGGATGTACTGGTTGTCGAGGAACTGCCCGAAGTAGAGGTCGCGCTCCGTGAGTACGGTATCATCAGGCAGATTTCCGGCTACTGACATACCTCCGATGCTGTAAGTAGACGTATGAATGAGTCGTGCACCCGTCGTCAGACAGAATTTGATACAGTTCTCGGCACCACCAATGTTCACATCTTCAATATCCGTTCCGCTTGAGAAATGCTTAACCACAGCAGCACAATTGAACACTGTGTCGATGGGGGCGTCTAGCCTGATTTCCTTGGTAACATCTCCTAATACGATACGGATGCGGGAGCCAAACAACTCTTTGTAGTTCGTGGAGAAATAATAGTACAGCAGGCTCTTCAGACGGCTTTGCGCCTTTTCTTCCGACTCGGCACGTACCATACACCAGATGACAGGCACGTCATCACGATCAATCAGTTCCTTGAGGATGTGAATGCCCAGATAGCCTGTGGGACCTGTCAGCAGCACGTTGCCAATGTGGTTGAGGCTGCCCTGACGGAAAGCATCAAGCGTGTTCTCCTTCAACAACCCATCAATGGGTGCGTAGTCGAAGTCACGGTCGGCCGAGGCCTCGCCATTATCAGAAGACGCATCGACACCTGAGAGCAAAGCTGCCAGTTTGCGGGGCGTCGGGTTGGTGAAGACATCGCCATAGGCAACATGCACATCCCGCTTGTCGGCCTCGATAATGACACGCGTCACATTCAGCGACGTACCTCCAAGGTCGAAGAAACTGTCAGTAGCTCCTACTCGCTCAACCTGTAGCACTTCAGCAAAGATGTCGCAGAATGTCTGTTCCAACTCATTCTGAGGAGCCACATACTCCCCGACAGCAACCATCTGTGGTTCGGGCAATACCTTCGTGTTGATTTTGCCGTTAGGTGTAACAGGCATTTCCGGCAGTTGCAGATAGGCCGTCGGTACCATATAGGTCGTCAGGCTCTTACTGATTTCAGCCTTCATTTGGTCGATAGGAACCTCACGATCGGCCACGAAGTAGGCACACAGGTGATCTTTGCCCTTCAGTTTCCGAATCAGCACGACGACGTTATTAACGCCCTCAACCTTCATCATCACACTTTCAATCTCGCCCAGTTCAATACGCTGACCACGCAGTTTCACCTGGTTGTCAGTACGTCCAAGGATATGTACCCGACCTTTCTCATCCCAACGAGCAAAGTCACCTGAACGATAGAAGCGTTGTCCGTGCCAATTGATAAAGGCGGCATCGGTCTTGTCAGGCAGGTTGTTGTAACCATGAGCCACTTGCACACCACCTATCAGCAATTCGCCAACCACGCCGACGGGCAGTTCGTTGAGATCCTGATCGACAATGCACTCGCGCATGTTCAGAAGTGGACGGCCCACAGTGACACGCTCCTCATGGGTCAGTTCGTGGCAGTTACTCTCAACGGTTGTCTCGGTAGGTCCGTAGCAATTAAATATGTGGGCTTGAGGCGTTTGTTCTTGCAGGCGGTGCATCAGGCCATCAGGGAATTTCTCACCACCACACATCACAATCACACAACGACGCAGAGCATCGAGGAAACCGGTGCTGGCCATGAACGACACTAAGCGCGACTGTGCGGAACAGATGACGTCAACATGATTATCGTTCATCAGACGGGTGACTTCGATGGGATCGTTCACATAGTCGTCATGCACCAGGACGAAGGTCAAACCATTAAAGAGCGACAAACCATGCTCCACGAACGAACCGTCAAACGATAGTGATGTCAGTCCGAGCACAGCGTGTCCCTCGTTCTTGGCAATATAGTTGCGCTTGTTCACAGGGTGTGCGGTCAACTCATTACAGATACCACGATGGTGCAGCATCACGCCCTTAGGACGGCCTGTGGAACCGCTGGTATAAATCAGGTAGGCCAAGTCGTCGGGCGTTATGCTAGCAGCAACAGGTTCGCAGCAAGCATGACGAAGCAGTTCCTCCACATCCAGCACTTTGTCGGCTGGTGCCAGACAAGCGTGCTCTGTATCGGTGATGATATAGCGGGCATCCGAGTCATCGAGTATCAACTGGATGCGATCGGCAGGATAGTGAGGATCGCAAGGGATGAAGGCTGCTCCTGTCTTCAGAATACCATACATCGCGAGCATGACCCTACTGGTTCGAGGCAACAACATGGCGACCCTGTCACGGGGTTTCACTCCCCGCTGTACCAGGGCATTGGCAATGCGGTTGGCGGCTGCGTTGAACTCAGCGTAGGTGAAGGTTGCATCGCTGGCTACCAATGCCAGGTGGTCGGGATGCTGCGCAGCATGTTGTTCCATACCTTGATGCAGGAAGAGAACGGGAATCTCGCCACAGCCCTCTTCATGCATAGGAGTCACCATCTGATGCTGGCGTTCGCTCATGATCGAGATGCTGCGCAACGATGCATCGGGCGCGGCGATGAAGTGAGAGGCCACTGCGGCAATACTCTCTGCCAGATTGTCCATCATCTGCTGACTGTAGAAACCGTCATCATACTGTACGACCACTGAGGGTTGCCCCTGATGAGGACTAATCAACACACAAGTCTTGAACTTCGGAATGTCGAGTTCCAGTGTCTCGATGCCCAGTGGTGTTCCGCCAATCTTGTATTCGTCAATCACACCCATCTGATAGACGAAATTAATCTTGGAATAGAAACCATAATCGGCAGCAATACGGGCGTATGGGTACTGCTCATGACGCAAGGTCTCGTCGAAGTCGGCGCTGACAGTCTTCAGGAAATCATTCACGGTACCTTCGCCGATATGACCATGTAGGGCCAAGGTGTTCACAAACATGCCGACGGTATCAGACAAACGGATATCAGAACGGCCATTGCTGATAGTAGACATATAGACATCGCGCGTCGCAGCATAGCGGGAGATGGTGTAATAGACTGCGCCCAAAAGCAGATGGGCAGGCGTGATGCCCTGCGCGTGACAGAAACGTTCGATTCGCTCCATGTCAATGGGGAAGACGGCCTCACCAGTATGGCTCTGGACCTCGGTGCCCTGCAGGTCGGCAGGTATCTCTGTAGCGTCTTCGCAATCGGCCAGCACATGACTGAAGAAGTCTTTCGACGAAGGACTCTCTTTGGTATTTTCCACATAGTCAGCATAGGTGTATCGCTCGGCTTCTATGGGCTCCCCGTTGAGACGTGCTGCCACCTGCGAGAAGAACACATCGAACGAGGCACCGTCGAAGATAAGATGATGGAAATCGGCCAAAAGGTGTAGAGCGGTCTCGGTTTCAACGACTTCCAATCGATAGAGCGGTCCCTCGTTCAGATGGAACGGCATGACGAAGCCCCGCTTATGTTGCTCATACTCGGCGTCGCTCATTTTAACCCGTCCCACGAGGGCCTCATGCTCCTTATTCCTGACTTGCACTGTCTTGTCGTTCTGCAGTTCAAAATGGCAAGCGAGTAAGGGATGCAGACAGGCCACATCGGCCACAGCATTTGCCAGTTCATCGGCAGTGACTCCCGCAGGGAAAGTCAGTGAGAAAGGAACATTATAGACGATGGCCGTCGGATTCTTCATACACTCCACATAGATTCCCTGTTGTGGATAGGAGAGAGGGATGTACTTTGGTTCAGCCTTCTCGGCTAAAGGTTCATGGCTTGCTTGTGAGTCGGGAACCGTAGACCCTTGCGACATAAATTGATTGAGTATCTCATTCTCAACACTTTGCAAAGTGCCACTTTTCACAAGCGTCTTAGAGTCAAGGGTTACGCCATATCGCTTGTTCACCTGCACAGCCAGTTTGATAGCCGAAATGGAAGTCAATCCCGCATAGCCGAGAATCGTAGTAATGCCAAAGTCGGTGTTGTTCACTATTTCGGCAATGATGCCGTGCAGTTCTTGCTCCAGCACGTTCATGGGTGCATTCGACATCTCCACTGCAGTGGCCTTCCTTTCCGGTTTAGGCAGTGCGCGCTTGTTCACCTTCTGGTTTTGGTTCAGCGGGATACTGTCGATCTGCATGGTTACTGCAGGCACCATATAAGGCGGTTTCTGTTCGAGGATAAAGTTGTTGAGTACCTCGATGTTCACCTGTTCGTCGCTGACGATATAGGCAGCAATGAACTTACCTCCACCCTGCTCGTCAAACGCCTGCACGGTGGCATCCTTGATGCCAGGGAATTCGCGGATAACGGCCTCGACTTCCTTGAGCTCAATGCGGAAACCACGAATCTTCACCTGTCCATCGCTACGGCCCACAAACTGGATGTTGCCGTCTTCCAGATAGCGAACGATATCGCCTGTCCTGTAAATGCGTGAATACTTAGCGTCTTTCGAGAACGGATTCTTAATGAACACTTCTGCCGTTTTCTCCGGTCGGTTCAGATAGCCTCGTCCCACCTGCGGTCCACTGGCCCACAACTCACCCACAGCACCTGCCGGCAAGCGATGACCCTGTGAATCGACAATGTACAGGCGCATGTTATCGATAGCCTTACCAATGGGGATGTTCTTTAGCTTTTCATCGACCTGATAGCAAGTCTCAAGAATGGTGGTTTCGGTAGGCCCATAGGCATTATGCAGTTTATAGCCCTTTGCTGGTTCTAGCGACGCCAGTTTCTCTCCACCTGTGGTGAAGTGTTTTAACGAATGGTTTTCGATGGTTGTCGCAAACTGATACGCCACCTGTGTCGTCATAAAGGCATTGGTGATGTGTTCACGCTCGAAATACTCGTTCAGGGCAATCAGGTCCAAACGCAGTTCCTCGGGAATGATATATATCGTAGCTCCACGTGTCAGTGCCGGATAGGTGTCGAACATATTGGCATCGAACCCATAGGACGCATAAGCAGTAACCTTATCTGTTGCCTGCAAGTCGAAATAGCGATGATACCAATGGATAAAAGCCACGAGATTACTATGCATCAACTGACAGCCCTTGGGCGTACCCGTCGAACCGGAGGTATAGAGGAGGATGAATAAGTTCTTGGGGGCAACCTCGACCTGTGGAAGTGTCGTCGTTTCGATATTGAGAAGGTCCTTTGTCAGCAGCACCTCGCCCTGATATTCGTCCACGATGGGGCGCAGTTCCTCGTCGGCAATCAACAACTTGGCACCCGCATCATGCATCATGAAGTTCAGGCGTTCTTTCGGATAGGTGGGATCCAGTGGCTGATAGGCGCAGCCTGCCTTAATAACGCCTAAAGACGCAACAGGCATCCATTCGCAACGGGGAATCAAAACGGAGACCACATCCTCAATTCCCAAACCCTTCGAGGCAATGTATCCCGCAATTCGATCGCTCAACTCGTCCACCTCACGGTAGGTCAGCCGAGTATCCTTATAAACCACTGCAATGTTGTCGGGTGTCTCTTTTGCTTGACGTCTGAACAACGAGACGACGGTCTGCGTGTCGTCGTAAGGAACTTCGGTCTGGTTGAAGGAATCGAGCAACTGGGTCTGCTCGACCGAAAGCAAAGACACATCAGCCAGTCGGGCCTGTGGCTGGTTGATGAAAACCTTCAGTACATTGGCAATCGACTCGGTGAGTTGGCTTACCAACGATTCGCTATATTGTCCGTCGTCATATTCGGTTACAATACAGGGCTGTCCGTCGTGTATCTCGATGCGAACAATCAATCGGAACTTAGGAGCACCAGCCTCTAAGCTCTCTACGCTCACCTCATGGCCGTTCTGCATATAGCGCGTAACCATTCCCAGTTGATAGGCGAAGGCCAGTTCGGGTGTATAACCATAGTCGCTTGCTATGCGAGCGAAGGGGTATTGTTCATGGCGCATGGCCTCATCGAAGCGTTCGCTGACATCCTTGATAAAGTCCATAACACTTCCATCGGTCAATTTTGCCGCCAATGGCAGCGTGTTCACAAACATGCCGAAAGTGTTCTGGATGTGGATGTTGGAACGTCCGCTGGAAACGGTGCTGATAAACAGTTCTTCATTACCAGTAAAACGGGCAAATACCAACAAAGTGGCAGCAAGCGTCAGATGGGCTGGTGTTACAGGATGTTCGCGACAGAACTGCTCAACCGCCTCCAGGTCGATGGGGCGGTACAACTCGGCCGATTTCTTGCATTCATGGGGTGTTGTCAGGTCGGCAGGCAGTTCAGTAGCGCCCTCGCACGAGCCCAACAAGCTGTCGAAGTAGGCTTTATCGGCCTCGGTAGATGTTTGCTGCTCGTCAACGGCGTGATTCAGGTGAGTGTAAGTCTCCCTCTCCACATGCCTGCCTTCCAGCACATCACACAGTTGGACGATAAACAAATCCAAAGAACTGCCGTCGAACACCAGGTGATGGATGTCAAGCAGCAGGAACACGCCACTCTCGGTCTTGACAATCTCCATACGGCAGAGCACATCGTTATTCAAATCGAATGGACGCACAAAAGCCTGCTTATGCTCCGTGAGTTGCGCGTCGGTCAGGGTCAGGATGGGTATCTCGATTTCGGTGGGCGTATAGCGTTGCACGATGTCGTCGCCATCGGTCTCGAAATGCACAAAAATATGCTTGTGTGCCTCCAAGACTGTGAGCACCGCCTTGCGCAGCTGTTCCGCATCGGTGTCGGCAGGGAAGCCCAGCACCCAGGGAATGTTGTACTGTGTGTCGTCGGGATTGTTGATGCAGTCGACATAAACACCTGTCTGCGAGAAGGAGAGCGGTGCCACCGTCACCTCCTCGCTTCTCGCTTCTCGCGTCTCGCTTCTTGCTTCTTGCTTCTTAATGGCTTCTTCCATCATCAGGATAGTCGCCTCCTTGACGAGTCTTTTGGCATCTAACGCCACGCCGAATTGTTTATAGGCGGTTGCCGCCAGACGGATAGCCGAGATGGAGGTCAGGCCAACAAAGCGGAGCGGAGTGTCGATGCCGAACTCGGTGTGGTGGATGATCTTTCCGACCATCTCCTTCAGTTCGCGTTGCAGCTCGTTTTCCGGTTCTCTTAACTCCAAACTCTCGCCGCTCGACTGTTTTTCGGGCTTGGGCAGTGCCCGCTTATCCACCTTCTGGTTTTGGTTCAGCGGGATGCGTTCAATCTGCATCGTCGAGGCAGGCACCATATAAGGTGGTTTTCGCTCAAGTATAAAGCTGTTCAGTGCCTCGATGTCAACTTGCTCGTCGCTGACGATGTAGGCGGCGATGAACTTGCCTCCGCCTTCCTCGTCAAAGGCCTGCACCGTAACGTCCTTGATGCCGGGGAACTCCTTGATGACACTCTCCACCTCGCGCATCTCGATGCGGAAACCACGTATCTTCACCTGACCATCTCGACGCCCGATGAACTGCAAGTTACCATCGGGCAACCAGCGCACTATATCACCTGTATGATAGACGCGGTCATAGTCAGGCTCCTCGCAGAAGGGATTCGGGGTGAAAGTCTGGGCGTTCTGTTCAGGCCGGTTCAAGTATCCGCGAGCCACCTGTGGGCCACTGATCCACAGCTCGCCCTCCTGTCCGTTCTCGACCAACTGCCCCTGCTGATTCACCACATAGAGACGGAGCGAATCGAGCGGTTTTCCGATAGGGGCATTCTTTTCATACTGTCGGATGGGATAAATCGTCGAGAAAATGGTACACTCGGTGGGGCCATAGCCATTGTGCAGTTGGAAATGGGTGGGTGGCTCCACCGGAATAAAGCTCTCGCCACCCACCGAGAGGTGACGCAGCGAGTGGTTGTCCATCTCGGCAAACTGACACCCCACCTGCGTAGTCATAAATGCGTGGGTAATATGGTTGGCCTCGAAATAGTTGTTCAGGGCAATCAAATCTAAGCGAATCTCCTCAGGAATGATATACACTGTTGCTCCCGTCGTCAGAGCCGGATACATGTCCATCATACATGCATCAAAACCATAGCTGGCGTAAGCAGCCACATTGTCGCCAGGCTGCAAGTCATAGTAGCGGCGATACCAGTCGCAGAACGTCACTATATTGCGATGCTCGAGCATGCAACCCTTGGGCACACCCGTTGAGCCAGAGGTGTAAAGGAGAATGAATAAACTGTTGGGCGCAACCTCGACCTGTGGGGGTGTCGATATTTCGAGATTTAGGAGGTTTTTGGTCAGCAGCACCTCGCCCTGATATTCGTCCACGATGAGGCGCAACTCCTCATCTGCAATCAGCAATTGAGCGTTGGCGTCCTTCATCATGAAGTTCAGGCGCTCCTTGGGATAGGTGGGATCAAGGGGCTGGTATGCACAGCCAGCCTTGAGCACTCCCAGCGATGCAATGGCCATCCACTCGCAACGGGGAATCAAGATGGAGACCACATCCTCCTGTCCCAAGCCCTTTGAAGCGATGTAACCAGCAATTCGGTCACTGATCTCATCCAACTCGGCATAGGTGAAACGCTTGTCTTTATAAACAACAGCAATATTGTCGGGTGTCGCTTTTGCTTGCTTTCTGAACAAAGAGACGACGGTCTGCGTGTCATGTGCTGACTGTATCATAATGGAGTAGTTAAGGAGTTAAGTAGTTCTGTAGTTAAGTAGTTCTGTAGTTCTGTAGGGTTACCAGCGTTTGGTGAAGATGTTTGGATTCACAGTGAGCATGAGCCAGCCCCAGTGCAGTTTGTTCTTCCCCTCGATGCGCTGCAGCCGCTCGAGGGTGCTCGTGCCGTGCATGTAGGTGTAGCCTGCACTGAGTTTCACATCCTTGATGATGGTGTATCCTGCCGAGAGTTCCAACTCATGACCCAGCGACGGTGTGGCATCGGATATCTTCGACGCAGTGCGCATGTAATGGTAAGTGGCGTTGAAGTTCAGCCGCTCGAGGGGCTTGTAAGTGGCTCCGAAGTAGAGATTCTGCAAGCCTGGAGTGTAACCGGCATAGTAGCCCTGGATATAGAAGAAGTACATGGCGCCATAAAACTGATGATGCGAGCCATAGAGCGTGCTGAAACCTCGCACGGTGTCGTGATAGGTCAACCCGAAAGCACCTATCTCGGGGATAACGGGGTTCTCATCACCACTCAAAAAGTCATAGCCACCGGTAAGGCTCCAACGACTCGACGGCTGGAAGTCGGCCTTCAGGCTCATCATCCACGCCTTGATGGGGATATGGAACTCATCCGTGCCCATCTGTCGATAGTAGGATGCCTCAAGGTTCCAGCGGGTGGGATGGTACTGGACGTAGGCGCCCAACAACTGCTGGAACTCGGTCTTCGGGTCTTCTTCCTGCTGATTCTGAGCACCCAGGTTCATGAACAACAGCGAGAAGCCCAGCGGCACACGCGTCAGGTCGTAGTGGTACCATGCCGTGACCATCGACTTATAGGGATGCGTGCCGTCATCGGTTCGGTAGGTGCTGCCGCCATTCATGTTGTCTGAGCGCTGGTTGTAGGCCAAGACAAGGTGCGCCTTGTGTCCGTGTCCCTCATAGCCCAGGCGCAACGCGTCATGCGAGTTTGACACCATCGTCCAGTCGTCACGTCCCAGGATGCGCTCGTCGTCATAGTTCAGTTCCTGGCGACCCACCTGCGCGAACAGGCCGTTGTCGGCCTTGAGCTTGATCCACGTCTCGTAGAGGTTGAACGACCCGCTCTGCCCCCACACGCCTGAGTGTTGTGCTGTAATGCGCGCTTGCAGGTGAGGCCGCTCGTAGCCCAGAATGAGGCGTGTACGCCCTACGGCAAACCGTGCGTGGTCGTCGGTCTCGTCGCCCACCTCGGGCAAACCGCCGTAACGCAACTCGCCACGCGACAGGAAATTGACATCCAGCTTCAGACAATTCTTTGTGCTGTCCTGTGCCCTAGTGGTAGTCGGCCAAAACAGGGCTACCGCCAATAGCCACAAGCAGGAGTATTTTAAGACTTTAGACATTAGACGTTAGACTTTAGACATTAGACGTTAGGCTTTAGACTTTAGTTTTCGACATCAAACAGGCTGATCAAGCCCGTCATGCTGAAGACGCTCTTGATGCCGTCGTTCATGTTGCGCAGAGTCACCTTGCTCCCGTTGGCCTTAGCTGCCTTGAGAATGCTCAACAGGATGCGCAGTCCGCTCGAGGCAATGTATTCCAACTTCTCGCACTCGATGACCACATCGCGGCCGTTGGCGTCAAACAAGGGCTGCATGGCCTTCTCGGCCTCGATGGCTGCCGCCGTGTCCATTTCTCCTTCCAGTATGGCAATCAGTTTGCCATCCATTTCTTGAATTTCAGTTTTCATATCGTTTTTATTTTAGTTTTTTTCGTAGTGTGAGTAAGTTCCTGCCATTGACGCGCTCATAGTTGATGGAGTCCATCAACTCTCGCACGAGCAGAATGCCCAAGCCTCCGATGGGACGGTCCTCAACCGACAACGAGGTGTCGGCTCTAGCGGTCTGCGTGGGGTCGAACGCCTTGCCCTGGTCGCAAATGATAAACTTCAGCATCTCGCCATCGCACTGGGCATTGACATCAATATCACCCGTCGTCCCGATGGGATAAGCATATTGCATGACGTTGACCACAGCCTCCTCAACGGCAAGTTTGAGTTGTTGCTGCAGGGTCTTGTCGAGTTCCAACTGTTGTGCCACCGACTCAACAAATTCATTGAGGCGCGGCACTTGGCTCACATCGTTATGTAGCGCAAGGTGCTCATCGAGGATGACAGCACGCTCACTGGGCGTATATCGCACAGCCAGCATGGTCAAATCATCGCTCTGCTCAGCACCATTGACAAACTCGTCCACCGCATGGACTACCCGATTGACCAATTGGCTGGAATCGGCATCGTGGCATTGCGTCAAGCAGTCAAGCAGCCGCTGACGGCCAAACTGATTGTGCTTCTCGTCCATCGCCTCGGTCACGCCGTCGGTATAGAGCAGCAAGGTGGCACCAGGCGGCAACAAGCACTCCTGTGCCGCATATTCAAAGCCATCGATGACGCCCAGCGGCAGGTTGGGTTTCACATCGAACCATTGCGGCCCATCGTCGGTCATCAGCAGTGGCGTGTCATGACCGGCATTGCAATACCGCAGTCGCCCGGTGGGCAGGTCGAGCACTCCGATGAACAGGGTGACGAACATATTACGTTCGTTATTGCGGCAACCCGTCTGGTTGATGGTCCGCATGATACTTGCTGGCTGGCTCGTATGCGCTGCGCTAGCGAGGAAGATGGCCTGCGTAACCGCCATCACCAACGACGAGGGCACGCCCTTGCCGCTGACATCACCGATGCAGAAGAATAGTTTCTCGTCACGGATAAAGTATTCATACAGGTCGCCACCGACCTCCTTGGCAGGGCGCAACATTCCATAGGCATCCACATCGTCACGCTGCTCGCGGCCTTCGGCTGAATGCGGCAGCATCGACTGCTGGATGGTGCTAGCCACACGCAACTCGCCGCCAATGCGTTCCTGCTCGATTTTCGCCTCCTGCAACTTGCGTTCACTCACAGCAAAGCGGCGCACGATAAATGCGAATACAGCCAACGTGAACAAGATGAGCATTAACAGGTTCAGTGTCATCCAGTTCAGGTCGTGGTACACCTCATCGTCATAGCATACCACCACCAGTTGCCAGTGCGGGTGCCCTTTCATGTTGGCATAATAGATTCGGCCGTCGGAACCGTCGGCCTTGCTTGTGAAATCGATAACGGTGCTGATTCCCGAAGTGCTGGGCGAACGCTTGACGGTGCTGTCGTTGATGAGTTCGATTACCTGTTGCACGTCGTGCGCATTGACGTGATTGGCATGGGGCTGAACAATGGGTCTTCCGTCCTCGGTCAATAGCAGATTGAAAGAGGAGGGGTAGTTGTGTCGGCGGTCGATGGTGTCGCTCATCCAATCGACCGGCATATCGATGGCCATCACCGCCACGGTCTTCCCCGCGGCATGCACTGGTAGCGAAAAGGTGGTAATCAGCTTGTGGTTGCCCGCGGTATTGATATACGGGTCACTCCAGAAGCGATCGTCTTGCTCGATGGCTTTTCGATAGAACTCCATCTGCGTATAGTCATGGTCGGGCCCCGCAATCGGTCGTACCGTTTCGTCGTCCTTGTTGACATATAACTCATAGAGCCGTCCTTTCGAGGGATAGTAGTTGGGCACAAAGGCGATGCCGCAGCCATCCAGGTGCTTCGTTGACTGGAGAATCCACCGACCCGAATTGAATACAGAGTCGGGGTTCTGCAGGTTTTCCCGCACGCTCCACTCGCACGAAATCAGTGCCGCCTCATTGGCGGTAAGGATTCCCTTGACGAGCACAGCCTTCATGATCAACTCGCGCTCGGCATCGCGGTCCAAGTCCTTCTCGAGCAACCGGTGAGTATAGTAGTGCTGAATCGCCAGAATCACCTGCAGCAATATGGCCGCAAGCACAATCAGACGCAGACTTTTCCGCATCTTGAAAAATTCAAATATCTGTCTCAGACGATTCATTATCAAAGCGAGTCAGTTAGAAAAGGCAAAGGTACAATTTTTAATTGAGAATTGAGAATTGAGACT
>JAFZAK010000020.1 GCA_017557285.1 Muribaculaceae bacterium | reverse complement strand
GCCGGTGTGGCGCGCGACTGCGCGTTGCGCGGGCTGCACGTGCTGCTGCTCGAGCAGGGCGACTACAACCACGGCGCCAGCGGGCGCAATCACGGTCTGATGCACAGCGGCGCACGCTACGCGGTGACCGACCCCGAGAGTGCGCGCGAGTGCGTCGAGGAGAATGCCATTCTGCGCCGCATCGCCAGCCACTGCATTGAGCCTACCGACGGGTTGTTTGTCACACTGCCTGATGACGACTTGAGCTACCAGCAGACCTTCGTCAAGGCTTGCCGCGCTGCGGGCATCAAGACCGAGGTCCTCACGCCATCACTTGCGTTGTTGCTCGAGCCTTCACTCAATCCGCAGGTTCAGGGCGCTGTGCGCGTGCCCGACGCGTCAATTGACCCGTTTGCCCTCACCCTGGCCAATGTCGTTGACGCGCGCTTGCATGGTGCCGTCACGCTCACCCACCACGCCGTGACCGATCTACTGGTCAACAATGGGCGTGTTGAGGGGGTTCGGGCCATCAACTGCCGTACAGGAGAATCGCAAGAATACCATGCTCCTGTCACCATCAACGCCGCGGGCATCTGGGGAGCGTCGATTGTACGCCATGCCGGTATCGACATCCAGATGTTCCCCGCCAAGGGAACTATGCTCATCTATAGCAAACGCGTCAATCAGATGGTGCTGAACCGTTGCCGCAAACCCTCGAACGCCGACATCTTGGTGCCTGATGGCGCGGTAAGCGTGATGGGTACCACCAGCGACCGCATAGCGCTCGACGCCGTCGATGACCTGCGTGTGACCGATGCCGAGGTGCGTCTGCTCATGAGCGAGGGCGAACAGATGGTACCTTCGTTGTCAACGACGCGTCTGTTGCGCGCCTTTGCGGGTGTGCGTCCGTTGATTGCCTCGGACGATGACCCCGAGGGGCGTTCCATCAGCCGCGGCATCGTCTGTCTGGACCATGCGTCACGCGACGGCATGGAAGGACTGATTACCATCACTGGGGGCAAACTGATGACTTATCGCAAGATGGCTGAGCAGGCCACCGACCTGGCTTGCAGAAAGCTAGGGCTTGAGGTGGGTTGTAGCACCGCCACCCAGCCGCTGCCCGGTTCGGAAGAAGGGAAGTCTGCCCGGACAAATTACATCGCGTCACGAAAGAATACCGCCGCCAATCGTCACGGCAGTCGTTCGCGACAGATTCCGGCCGAAGACCCGTCAGAACGCACCTATATCTGTGAGTGTCAACATGTGAGCGTTGGCGAAATCAAATATGCCATCGAACAGCTGCATGCTACCGACCTGGTTGACTTGCTGCGTCGCACCCGCATGGGCATGGGCGTGTGCCAAGGCAAGAATTGCTCATGCCGCATCGCCAATCTGATGGCACGATTTACCGGCGACACCGCTCAGGCCCAACAAGACTTGAACACGCTGCTCGACGAGCGCTGGAAGGGGCTTAAACCCATCGCCTGGGGACAAATACTGCGCGACACACAACTCACCGCTGCCATCTACCAAGGCCTGTGCGGCCTGGACAAAGCCATCGCCGGCAGAAAGGAGGATCAGCCATGACCACCCCGTTCAACACACTCATCATCGGCGGCGGGCTGAGCGGCCTGACCTGCGGCATCGCGCTGGCGAAGACCGGACGAAAGGTCGCCATCGTGTCGTCGTCAACATCCTCATTGCAGCTCAATGGCGGCGCAATGGAGTTGTTGGGTTGTGTTGAGGGCAAGGAAGTGACACACCCGCTGGAGGCCATCGCCTCGCTACCGGCTGAGCATCCCTACCAGAAAGTGGGAGCCGAGCACTGCGGCACACTCGCCATTGAGGCCAAACAACTGCTTGCCGATACGGGCATCTATACCACTGGAAGCGCCGAACAGAACCACTGGCGCATCACCCCGCTGGGCGTCACCAAGCCCGCGTGGCTGTCGCTGCGTGGCATGGCGACCAGCGACGCGCCCGAACGTCTGCCATGGAAACGCGCCACCCTGCTGAATCTGCGGGGATTCATCGACTTCCCCATCCAATTTATCGTGCACAACCTGTCGCAACTTGGGTGCGAAGTGACGGTTCGCGACATTTTTGTCGAGAGCCTGTGCCAACCTCGTCGCAATGCGTCGGAAATGCGTGCCGCCAACCTGGCGCGTACCATGGGCACCGGCAGCAAACTGCGGCAGTTGGCCGAGACCATCAACCAATCGACGACTGGCAACGAGGTAGTTTTGCTGCCCGCCATCGCGGGACTGGAGGATGATTATCCCGTTACCTTGCTGCGCCGACTGGTGAAGGCCCCGCTCCACTTCTTGGCGACAATGCCTCCGTCGGTTCCGGGCACGCGCATGGCTACGATGCTGCGCCACTATTTCAAGATGCTGGGCGGCACCTATCTTGCCGGCGACACCGCCAACCAGGTCGAGATGGCTGACGGTCGTGTTGCAGGCATCCGCACTGCCAAATCGCCTGCCTCGACGTTGGTTGCCGAGCACTATGTGCTTGCCACGGGTTCGCTGATGAGCCAGGGGCTGGTGGCCACAGTCGATGGCATCGTGGAACCGCTATTCCAGTTGGATGTGGACGCACCGGCCGAGCGTGAGCAATGGAGCCACTACGGGCTAATGGGCGACCAGCCGTTCATGCACTTCGGTGTGCTGACCGACGCGACGCTGCATGGCGTCAAGGACGGCAAGGCGATTGACAATTTGCATGTCATCGGGTCTATCTTGGCGGGTCACAATCCGCTCACGATGGGTGATGGCACGGGTGTGGACCTGCTCACCGCCCTCGCCGTGGCCCATGAGATTATTGAGTAGTAAGGGTTAAGGATTAAGGGTTAGGGGTTAAGGTTAAGGTTTGGGAAGGTTTTCACTTTATACAGATGTAAAATTCGACTTTAAATTTGCCATGATTTCTTGCAAATTTAAAATTCAACTTTAAATTTTCGCTACTTTTCTTGCAAATTTAAAATATTTGCTTTACCTTTGCGGCGAAAATCTAAACATATGGTTGAACGTACATTAAAAACCAAGTTATTAGACCTTGCCGCCAAGTATCCAGTCATCACGCTGACTGGTCCACGTCAGTCCGGGAAATCAACGCTGCTCAAGCATACTTTTCCCGACTACGACTATGTGTCGCTAGAAAACATTGACATGCGAGCATTTGCCCAAAACGACCCACGCGGATTTTTGGCATCTTTCCCCAATCACGTCATCATCGATGAAGTGCAACGCGTCCCTCAATTATTATCTTATATTCAGACACATGTTGATGACAAGGGAGAAATAGGTATGTACATGCTCGCTGGCTCACAGAATTTCTTGTTGATGGATAGCGTCAATCAGTCGTTGGCAGGTCGAACAGCCATCCTTCGCCTTCTTCCCTTCTCTCGCCATGAGTTGACTCGAGCCCAAATGGCTCCATCATCACTGAACGACCTGATTTTCATGGGTGGTTACCCTCGGCTTTACGACAAGCAGATTGCTCCAACAGATTTCTACCCTCATTACATCCAGACCTATGTTGAGCGTGATGTGAGACAACTGAGAAACATTGGCGAGCTAAGCACATTTGTGCGCTTCGTCAAACTGTGCGCCGGCAGGATCGGCCAACTGCTCAACCTGTCCTCTATCGCCAACGAATGCGGCATTAGCACCCCTACTGCAGCAGCATGGATTTCGGTTCTTGAAGCGAGTTATATCTGCTATTTGTTGAAACCCGATTGGAACAATTTCGCCAAACGGTTGGTCAAGAGTCCCAAACTCTATTTCTTTGACACGGGGCTGGCATGTTCTTTGCTTGGCATAGAATCTGCCAAACAGCTAGACTCGCATTTTTTGCGCGGTGGTCTATTTGAAAATATGATTATCAACGAATTCATCAAGCGGTCGTGGAATACTGGCAAACAAGAAGACCTGCGTTTCTGGCGCGATAGCCAAGGCAATGAGATTGACCTCCTGGTCTATGACAATGCGCAAATCGAAGCCTACGAGATTAAATCGGGGCAGACTCTCTCAACCGACTATTTCAAAGGGCTCACCAAGTGGTCGGAACTATCTGGTGTCGCCACCGACCATCTGCATGTCATCTATGGTGGTGACACCTGTCTGCAAACCTCAAGAGGTAAACTGCTTTCGTGGGAGAAGATATGATTTTGGCGCGAAAAATAGTGGGGTTTTTGGGTTTTTTTCGTACCTTTGCAGCTTGATTGGGAAAAATGTATTTTTTCGAATGACTAAATTGTTGAATAATATAGGTTTAGCGATGCTTGTCATGACCCTGTCATTGGTCTTGAGCTCTTGCTTCAAGGATGAGCCGCTGAACGCCGAATGTGACATAGAACAGGTGTCGATACATGTCGCCAACCCCAACGAGGTGTTTTTCCAGGTGACCGACACACTGAAGCAGGTGCTCTATACCGACAGTGTCATCAATTTTAATGTGCGTTCGCACGCCGACTTGACCGCCCTTGCCCCTCGCTTCATACTGACCGAAGGCGCGACGATTGTTCCCGCCAATGGTTCGATTCAAGACTTTAGCCAAGGTCCAGTGACCTATACAGTCACCTCACAAGACGGGCAGTGGCACCGCCGCTATTACGTGAGCTTCACGCCCGTGATGGTGACCGTGAGCGACACACTCAAATTTGACTTCGAGCACTACGAGTTAGAACCCTCACGCAACAGTTTCTATATTTGGTTCAATACCTCCGGCATGTCTACGCTAGGCGAGACCTGGGCCAGCGGCAACGAGGGCTTCAGACTGAGCAAGAGCAATGCCCGCCCCGAAGAATACCCGACCATCCCCATGCTTGACGGCTATGATGGCCATGGCCTCAAACTGATCACGCGAGACACGGGTATGTTGGGCCGCATGGCTGGCAAGCCCATCGCGTCGGGCAACCTTTATATCGGTACGTTTGACGTGTCTTATGGCGCCCGTGAGCCGCTGAAGAGCACGCGTTTCGGAATGCCGTTCAACCAGCGTCCAGTCAAGTTGACGGGCTACTTCAAGTATAAACGCGGCCCAGTATTCATGGTCAAGGAGCAAGGTAGCAACAACTTTGTTGAAGTTCCTAACCGTCAGGACGAGGGTTCTATCTATGCCGTGTTCTATCGCAACCACGACGCACAAGGAAACCCCGTCATGCTGCTGGGTGATGACGTGCAGACCAATCCAAACATTGTCGCCATCGCCAAGATGACCAAGGTCTCAGACACTAGTCAATGGACACCGTTTGAGATTGAGTTCCAATATAGCAAAGAAATCGATCAAGAAGCCTTGGATCAGTTTGGTTACAGTCTGACCATCGTGTTTGCCTCGAGCGTCAAGGGTGATCTGTTTGAGGGTGCCATCGACAGTGAGTTGTGCATCGACAAGGTGCGGTTGATTTGTAATAAGGAAGAATAATGGACGGCCTCACCCCCACTCCCCCTCTCCAAGGGGAGAGGGGCAATCCAGTGAAAGAATGAAGATGAAAAAGATTATAAGTCTAACATCTATACTGCTTGCTGTGGGGCCGGTGATGGGCCGCACGGTAGTTG
>JAFZAK010000003.1 GCA_017557285.1 Muribaculaceae bacterium | reverse complement strand
TTGGTTCCAGAAAAGACTTTAAACTGAGCCATTGTTTCTAGGTTAAAATAATAATGTGAATTTGGTTCTGCAAAGTTACAACTTTCCGCTTGATGCCACCAAGCAAAATGGAAATTATTTGACAAAAAACTTCCACACCACGGCATCGTTTGGTCGAATGGTGAGTGTAAGCGGTTGGTCGGGAGTCAGATGAAACTGTGATTTATCGCCATGCAGCAGTTCATTGCCACGATATTCGCCTGCCGCAAGATGCAGATGTTCAAAAGCATGACTCGGCACTGTCACATCGACCGTGGCCACGTGGTCGGCAAAGTTTGCAACAATGAGCAGCAGCTGTCCGTCATGATGCCGCAGATAGGCATACTGGCGATGAAGGTTGGGGTTGACATACATAAGGTCGAACATCTCACCATCGCTGATGGCAGGTTCTTGATTGCAAAGGCGCAGGACCTTCTTATAGTAGTCACGCAGACGGTGGCGGCCATTGAGTTTGCCTTTGGCAAGCCACTGCCGCACGGTGCCCATGCTCCAGTAGTCAAAGATGGTGGTACGTCCATCAGCACCCCGATATCCCTCTGCCTCATCGGCTTTCTCACCCAACTCCTGCCCATTGTAAATCATCATGGGTCCACAGTCTATGGTTGCACTGACCACAAGTGCAGGCAGGGCAATGACCGGGTCATCACAAAAATGTGCAGATGCCACTCGCACCTCATCGTGGTTTTCCATGAAGTGCAGCATGTGGTCACGCCAAGGATTTACAGCCTGCCAGCATTGAGTCAACTCGCCTGCCGAATAGTTGTTAGTCAGCACATTGACAAGCGTATCATAAAGTGTTACTTTATCATATAAATAGTCAAATCCACCATAGTTAATATAACTGTCATAGAGTGCCACATCATAAATTTCTGCGATGAACACCATGCGTGGATATTGTTGTTTGACTTGAGAAATGGCCCAATGCCAGAACTCGACTGGCACCATATGCGCCATGTCGCAACGTAGGCCATCAATGCCCCGACTGGCCCAATATAATAAAATGTGCAACATCTTGTGCCAGGTGTCGGGAATGGGGTAATAGTGATGGCTACCATTCCAAGGATCTATGCCATAGTTGAGTTTGACGGTCTCATACCAATCGTACTTCCCTGGCGAGGCTGTAAAGCAGTCGTTGCCTGTAGCGCAGGCTGGAGCTTCATGATAGTCACCACAGCCCATAGTGGGAGCAAAGGCTTGACCCGTAAGATAGTAAAAGTTGTTGTTGGGTGAAAAGAATTGGTTCGTGTCGTCACCTTCACCCAAGTCGCTGACACCAATGGGCTTTGCGATGCTATGGTACTCACGTGCCACATGGTTGGGAACAAAGTCGAGGATAACCTTCAAACCCGCTTGGTGGGTGCGTGATATCAGCGCGTCAAATTCGTCTTGGCGGAGCCTGACATCAACGGCCAAATCTGGGTCGATGTCATAGTAGTCGACGATGGCATAAGGCGAACCGGCTTTGCCTTTGACCACATGGGGGTTGTTCCGAGGAATGTCGTAGCGCGAATAATCGGTCTGCGTAGCATGGCGTATAACGCCCGTATACCACACATGGGTGGCACCCAACTGCACTAGACTGTGTAGCACATCGTCGGTGATGTCGGCAAACTTGCCACATCCGTTTTGTGCGAGCGACCCGTCTCGCACACAGTGGTCGTTCATATTGCCAAACAACCGTGGCAACATCTGGTAAATAACAGGCTTAGTCAATGAAGAATTGTGATTGGATTAGTAAAAATGGGGCGTACACTGACAAGTCAGATGTGCGCCCCAACAATCATTATGAGAACAATCAAATTATCCCAAGAAACCAAGCAGCACACCTGCGGCAACAGCCGAACCAATCACGCCAGCCACATTCGGACCCATAGCGTGCATTAGCAGGTAGTTGCTGGGATCATATCTCAAGCCCACATCATTGCTGATGCGTGCTGCCATTGGCACTGCACTCACGCCGGCGTTGCCAATCAGCGGGTTCAGCTTCTGGTCCTTCGACAGGAACAGATTGAACAGCTTGACAAACAACACGCCTGAACACGAGGCGATGACAAAGGCGCAGAAACCTAGGAAGAAGATGAAGATCGTGTCGGCAGTAAGGAACTCCGACGCTTGTGTAGAGGCACCCACCGTCATGCCTAGGACGATGGTCACGATGTCGGTCATGGCATTGCTGGCGGTCTTGGCGAGACGAGTTGTCACACCACTCTCGCGCAGCAGGTTGCCGAAGAACAACATACCCAGCAAGGGCAGACCCGAAGGCACGAAGAAGCAAGTGAGGAGCAGACCGAAGATGGGGAACAGAATCTTCTCGGTCTGGCTGACTTTGCGTGCGGGTTTCATCTTAATCTTACGCTCCTTGTCGGTCGTAAGCAACTTCATAACCGGTGGCTGTATCACCGGCACAAGAGCCATGTAGGAGTAAGCACAAACGGCAATGGCACCCATCAGGTTGGGAGCCAACTTACCTGACAAGAAAATGGCCGTGGGGCCGTCTGCACCACCGATGATAGCGATGGCACCAGCCTGGTCAGGCATAAACCCGATGGCCAGGGCAATCATATAAGCACCA
>JAFZAK010000019.1 GCA_017557285.1 Muribaculaceae bacterium | reverse complement strand
GCTGTACAACCTCGCTGGTGCCAACCACATGGGTGGCTGCTTGCCGATGTTGCTGCAGATGCCTATCCTGATTGCGATGTTCACCTTCTTCCCCTCGTGCATCGAGTTGCGTGGACAGTCGTTCTTGTGGGCGCAAGACCTTTCGGCTCCTGACAAGATTGTGGAGTGGACTGGACAAATTCCGTTCATTACCAACTACTTTGGTAACCACATCAGCCTATTCTGCTTGCTCATGACAGTAACCAACATCGGCTACACCTACCTGACGATGCAGTCGCAGCAACAGCAGCAGTCCATGCCGGGTATGAAGGCGATGATGTATCTGATGCCGCTCATGTTCCTGGTGTTCTTTAACAACTACGCTTCGGGTCTGAGCTACTATTACTTCATCTCGTTGCTCATCACCATCGCACAGACTTATGCTTGCCGCGCCTTCGTTAGCGAGGACAAGGTACGCGCCCAGATTGCTATCAACAAGACCAAGCCCCGCAAGAAGAGCGGAATGATGGCACGCCTCGAGGAGGCTCAGCGCCGCCAGCAAGAAATGCTTCGCGAGCAAGAGAAGCGTAACAAGAAGAAAAGATAAAAAGAATTTGGCCCAGTAGATGGACCGTTAACGCAGTCCGAGGCTCAGCCTCGGAAACTGGCAAAAAAAATAAGAAAAAGCTATGATTTACAAATGTCAACAATGTCACCGGGACTTCACGGCCCCTGACAACTCCACGAGCGTGCAATGCCCTTACTGTGGCAATGTTCAACAGGCTCAACAACAGTATGGCCAGCAACAACCTTATGGCCAACAACAGTATCAACAGCCTTACGGCCAGCCGCAGTATGCCTACGGTAGTAACCAGGTGCCTCCTATGACCGACATCGGTATATTCGATGTGGGTCCGTCGGGCAAGAGCCGCGGCGTGGCAGGCCTGCTGGCTATCCTGCTCGGTTATCTGGGCATCCACTACTTCTATTGTGGCAAGGTCGGCGGCGGCTTCATCTGTATCTTGCTCACGCTTGTCACTTGTGGCTTATGGAGCATCCTCACCCTCATTCAGGGCATCTTGATGATGTGCATGAAGCACGAGGAGTTCGAGCGCAAGTACGTGATCAACCCCGCCACATTCCCACTGTTCTAGTTGGCGCGTAAGGGCACATACCAAAAGCCCGACTACATCAAATGGATGCTTTGGGCAGGTGCGGCGATTGCTATCGCCGCACTTGTCGTGCTTTTTTTAAACCGCCAGCACATCTTTCACACAACACCCAAGTTCAACCTTTCAGACTATCCCGTTCGTGGCATCGACGTGAGCAACCACAATGGGAATGTCGACTGGAAGCAGGTGGCACAGGCCGACTATCAGTTTGTCTACATCAAGGCCAGCGAGGGCAGGACGCACCGCGACAACTCCTTCCGCCGCAATGTTGAGCAGGCGCGTCAGGCTGGGCTGCAGGTTGGGGCGTACCACTTCTTCCGTAAGAACAGAGGTGGCATTGAGCAGGCACAGAATTTTCTCAATGCAGTCAGCGGACTACGGCTAGATTTGCCTCTGGTGGTCGATGTTGAGGACTGGGACAACGACAACAGAACTGACGAAGCGCAGGTGCGTGAGCGTTTGGTGTCCATGGTCAACACCCTGCTCAAGTCAGGGCATCGTGTGATGATTTACACCAATGGCAATGGCTATGACAAGTACTATCGTCCTAACTTTCCCGACTTGGATTTGTGGCTATGCTCGTTCCGCTCGCCCGATGCGCTGCGGCAGACGCATAGCCATCGCATCCAGCAGTACAGCCATTGGGGCGAGGTGCCAGGCGTGAAGGAAGATGTTGACCTCAATGTGTTCATGGGGTCGCAGCGTGACTGGGAGAAATGGCTGGAGGAAATAAAAAATTAAGAAACAAGAAGCAAGAGGCATGACAATGAGACGACTATGGATGGCCGTATTGATGGCTATGATGACGCTGCTGTCGCAGGCGGCGGTGTACACTTGGAGTCAGTACAACCTGAACTTTGAGGTGCCCGATGGTGGCTTTGTCACCTACAACAGCAACACCCGCTTTGAGATTCAGTGGGATGAGATGGTTATGGTCGTGCAGCTTTACAACAAGCAAGAGAGCAAAGACAAACTCATCCGCGAGAACTTGCAACGCAAGGCGTTGGGCTACAGCATGTATGACCTCAAGCAAGGCAAGGTGAAGGTAAAGGGCTTCAAAGGGTTGACCATCGACGGTACCATGCCCGATGGCACCCGCGCAGTCATTGCCGACCTCATCAGCAAGAAACAAGACCTGATTGTCGAGATTACCGTCAACTACTTGTACGGCAACCGTGAGATGGTCGATGACATGATCAAGTCGTTTGCCGAGAACAAGGAACAGAAGCCCAACCACGCAAAACCCAAGCAGAAGGTGCAATCGCGTGAGAAGGCCAAAATCGAGGAGCAACAACGCAAGCAACAAGAGCAGCAGCGCAAGCAGGAACAGCGTCGTCGCGATGAGAAAATCTATGACGCTTGATTTCCTGTCACGAATTATCGAATAAAAGATTTAAAGGTCGATGAAAAAGATTATTTTTTTTGCGATGTGTTTGACGGCGGTAACTGCTGTGGCACAGACATCCAGTGACTACTTGCTGATGCCACTCGTCTTTGAACACCAGCAGACGCTTAACGACAATGTGCTGGACAACACAAGCGCGACAGGACTGACGCTGGACGCCAACGACCAATGGCTACAAAATGCCATCGCACAGTCACGGCACCAGAACGATGCGCGTTACCGCGCCATGGTCGAGCACCCGCAGTTGGTGGCCTACAACGTGAATTCGTTGCCCGAGCCGCCCAAGGAGTACATTCTCACCAGTTCACCCTCGCAAGGCATGCTCACCATCGAGGCTCCCCAGGTGGTGGCGCCCATCGACTCGGTCATTGACGAGGCGCCAGTCAAGATACACAACTGGCTCCACATCTTCAACGGATCGGTACACTTTACCCAGGCATACATCAGTGACAACTGGTATCAGGGTGGTGAGAACAACCTCAATGTGCTCGCCGACATCAAGTGGGAATGCAACTTGAACCAGGCGGTGCATCCCAACTGGTTGTTCAACAACATGATGAATTACAAACTCGGTGTCACGACGGCATCGGGCGACAGCCTGCGCCGTTACCACATCAATGAGGACAACTTCCTCTTCACCTCACAATTAGGTTACAAGGCCGTCAAGCACTGGTACTACAGTGCCATGCTCAATTTCAAAACGCAGTTCTTCAACAACTACAAGCCCAACAGTGATGTGATGACGGCGGCATTCCTCTCACCGGGTGAGTTGAACATCGGTATCGGTATGACTTACGATTACAAGAATGCCGACCAGACCAAGACATTGACGGTCGCCATCGCGCCGCTGTCCTATAACCTGAAGATTTGCCGTGACATCGACCACCTCGATCCTGTCAATTTTGGCATCGACCCAGGTCATCACACCAAGAGCACATTCGGTAGCAACATCGAGGCCAAGTGGTTCTGGAAAATCAACCCCAGCATCACCTGGTCGTCGCGTTTCTATGTGTTTACCAACTACCAGTATGTGCAGGGTGATTGGGAGAACACCTTTGACTTCTCCATCACGCGCCACCTCAACACCAAGATTTTCACCCATTTGCGCTACGACAAGTCGCATCCCTACCATGATGACTGGCGCTACTGGCAGTTCAAGGAAATCCTCAGCTTTGGTATCGTCTACCGCTTTGCTACCAGCGAATAAATCAATGCATGATGCACAACGCATAACGAAATGGCTGGTGTCGTTGTTGATGGCACTTTGCTGGGTGGGGGCTGTGGCTGCGCCGCCGAAGAGTGAGTTCTTCCCGGGATTGGACGAGGACTCGATGCGGGTGCGTCTTATGCAATATGACCTGCAGCCCATTGAGGGCATTTGGCAGTACAAGGCCGAAGGGATGACGCTGGGCATTGAACGCTGCACGGGCGTGGACGAGGCGGAGTATCGCATCATCTTGTTGCACAGTGCCGACATGGAGCTGATGCCCGGCATGGTCATCGGCTATCTTGCCAGCAGTGTCGATGAGACCAAATACCGCTTGTGGCTCTACAGTGAGCGCAATCGCTTGACTTTGCGTGGCCCGATGGAGGCGGTTGCCACTTTTGATAGGGAAAAGGGCACCATCATTTTCGACCCGCCGCACTGGCGCGTCAAGGTGCGTCTTAATTCCATGCGGTTCCTTCCCTCGATTTTCCGCGTGGTGGGCGTGACGCCCGAAATAGTAGACCAAAAACTGCCTGTTGGGTTCAATAAGCTTTATCCCGTCGAAGGCGACACCCGCAGGTTCAATAAGATTCGATACCTTTAAATAATGCGTCGTTTAGTATTCTTATTGATATTAATGTTGTCGTTGTCGGTTGTGGGGCGCGTGCGCACGACGCAGCGGCATTTGCACAGCGCGGCGGCGGTGGTGCAAACCATTGATGCAGTCGACGTTGACTCTATCGATTTGGCGCCAGATGTTAATCCCGACGGTATCGTCATGAAAGGCTTCAGCAAGCGTGCCAGCGACAGCAAGGAATCGTTCTACCTCACCAGTCGCTTGACGCACCGCATTTCGAGTGTGCGATTGCTCATGCGCTATATGACCATGGACGGCAATGTGCTACACGAGCGACGCATTGTCGTGCCAGTCGACCTCAAGCCGGGAGAGACCAAGTTGGTGTCGGTCAAGACCTTCGATGCGCAACATCAGTACTATTACTATGGCGGAAACAAGCCCCGCAAGAGCGCCACGCCTTTCAAGGTTGCCTATCGCCTAACGGGATATGACATCCCCGTCGGCAATTAAACCCAAGGCTCGGGTTAAACTATCAGGCCATGACGAGAGTCTAAAAGCCAAACAACTTGCTACAATGAAAAGAACCATTCTGACAGGTGTCATCTTGGCAATCGTGTTCACGCTCTTGCCCTTCAAGTCGTTCGCTGTTGATTACACCAACGAACGACTCAACTATGAGATTGTGTATCAATGGGGCATGGTGTGGAAACATGCTGGAGACGCGACATTAAGCGTCAAGAAAAACGGCAATGTCTATTATTCACAGCTCGTGGGCAAGACGCGCTCATGGGCCGACAAGCTTTTTCCCGTGCGCGACACCCTCAAGTGTACCATGAACGAGAAACTGCAGCCGTTGCGCTACGAGAAACTCACTCACGAGCAGAACTACTACGCCCACGACATCGTGAGTTATAGTTACTACTATGGCAATACCAATGCCAAAGGTACACGCATTCGCCCCGGAAAAGCGAATGTCGAAATCAACCTTTCGGCCAAGTGCCAGGCCTATGACATGGTTAGCGTGTTTTATATGTTGCGTAACCTCGATTTCAGTAAATTGACAACGTCCAAGCCAGTGAGCACAGTCGTGTTCTCGGGCAAGGAGAAAGAATATCTTACGCTTACTTACAAGGGAAAGGAAACCATCAAGATGCGTGACGGCACCAAGCGTGAGTCATATCGCATCAACTTCCGATTCACCCAAGATGGCGGGAAGAAGTCGAGCGACAACATTGACGCCTGGTTCTCGACCGACGCACAGCACATCCCCCTCTTGCTGGTGGGCAAACTCCGTTTCGGCGAAATCAAATGCTACTATAAGTCATAGCTCTTATAGCCTACAATCATCAAAATGCTGCCTAATTTGTCATAAAAAATGATAATTGGGCAGCATTTTCTGTTTTATTTTGTAACTTTGTGGTCGGATTAGAAAAATATTCACATCATCTTTTTTATATTACTAAGCAATATGGTAAGTTTCAAAGAGTTAGGCCTGGTCAACACCCGTGAGATGTTTGCCAAGGCAATCAATGGCGGTTATGCCATTCCCGCGTTCAATTTCAACAACATGGAGCAGCTGCAGGCCATCATCCAAGCATCTGCCGAGACCAAATCGCCCGTCATTCTCCAGGTGTCGAGCGGTGCACGCAAGTATGCCAACCAGACCCTGCTGCGTTACATGGCACAGGGTGCTGTAGAGTATGCCAAGGAGCTGGGTTGGGAGCATCCTCAGATTTGCCTCCATCTCGACCACGGCAACTCGTTCGAGCTCTGCAAGTCGTGCTGCGATTTCGGCTTCTCGTCGGTGATGATCGACGGTTCGTCGCTGCCCTATGAGGAGAATATCGCTCTGACCCGCCAGGTTGTGGAGTATGCTCACCAGTTCGACGTGACCGTCGAGGCTGAGCTGGGCGTGCTCGCCGGAGTGGAGGACGAGGTGCAGGCCGAGGAGTCGCACTACACCAAGCCCGAGGAGGTCATCGACTTCGCTACCCGCACGGGTTGCGACTCGCTGGCTATCTCCATCGGTACCAGCCATGGCGCTTACAAGTTCACTCCCGAGCAGTGCACCGTTGATCCCGAGACGGGTCGCCTCGTGCCGCCGCCTCTGGCATTCGACGTGCTCGATGCCATCATGGAGAAGCTCCCCGGCTTCCCCATCGTGCTCCACGGCTCGTCAAGCGTGCCTCAGGAGTATGTCGACATCATCAACAAGTATGGTGGCAAGATGCCGAACGCCGTCGGTATCCCCGAGGATCAGCTCCGCAAGGCCGCCAAGAGCGCTGTTTGCAAGATCAACATCGACAGCGACAGCCGTCTGGCCTTCACCGCAGCCGTTCGTCAGGTGCTCGCCGAGAAGCCCGGAGAGTTTGACCCCCGCAAGTACTGCGGTCCCGCTCGCGAAGAGATGGTGAAGCTCTACACCCACAAGATTGTCAACGTCCTCGG
>JAFZAK010000018.1 GCA_017557285.1 Muribaculaceae bacterium | reverse complement strand
TGCAAAGGTACAAATTAGTTTTCAGTTATCAGTTGTCAGTTATCAGTTTTTTGTTGAGAATTAAGAATTTTTTAATAGTCGTGGAGTGAGGATTGAACTTTACTCAAGTTCTACGACGGTAATGCCAGCCCCACCAAAACGCACATCCTCGTCGTGGGCACTTTTCACGCCAGGTACCGTGCGCAGGTATTGACGCAACAGTTCGCGCAACGCGCCGGTGCCCGTGCCATGCAAAATACGCACACGAGCGGCCTCAAACTGGATGGCATCGTCCATGAAGTAGGTGATGGCCTGCAACGCCTCGTCACCACGCATGCCACGCACATCAATCTCTGGCTTGAAATGTAGTTGGCGATCGCGAATCTCGTTGGTTGTCTCGCGGCTCATCGACGATGTCTGAGCTCGTTCCATCTTGCGGTTGCTGCGTTGCAAACGATCGGTTTCTACACGTGTCTTGAGCGCACCAAAGGCGACCACTGCATACTTCTCATCCATACTGATGATGGTACCTACGGTTGTTTGTCCCTTGAGCACGACATGATCGCCTGCTTGCAGCGGGCGGTTGGGGTCGCTTTGTGGCTTGGCGGCAGCGGCTGGTTTGCGACGCATCTGGTGCTTGGGCTTAAGTTGCTGCACCTGTTGGCTCTCCTCGCCCTCGGTGCCTTCGAGGCGCTGCTTGAATTCATCGAGTTGGCGACGCACCTCCTTGGTCTTCTCTCGCTCGGCCTGCATCTCGCGAATCTCGCGGATGGTGCGCTCGACCTGGGCATTGCTTTGTTGGACAATCTCTCGCGCCTCGGCCTTGGCATCCTTGATGATTTGGCGGTGCTCGTCGCCGATTCGTTTCAACCGTTCGTTGTACTGCTCAAGCAGGGCATCCAGTTTCTTCTCTTTTTGGCGCACCTCATGCCGCTTGCTCTCCCAATATTTGCGGTCACGCACCAGGTCGAGCAGGTATTTGTCCATATTGATGTAGTCGCTGCCCACAATCTCGCTCGCGGTGGCTATCACGGCTGGGTCCAAACCAATCTTGCGGGCAATCTCGATGGCAAACGAACTGCCAGGATAGCCAATGCTCAACTGGAACAGCGGTTGCATGCGACCACGGTCATAGAGCATGGCACCGTTGACAATACCATCGGTCTCCTCGGCAAAATGCTTCAGGTTCTGATAATGCGTGGTCACCACGCCGAACATCCGCTTCTTGTTCAACTGCTCGAGGATAGCCTGCGCGATGGCACCGCCAATCTGCGGCTCGGTGCCACTGCCCATCTCGTCGATTAGCACCAAAGTCTCCTTGCCGCCACGGTTCAGGAAAGTCTTCATGTTCTGCAGGTGCGAGCTGTAGGTGCTCAAGTCATCCTCAATCGACTGCTGGTCGCCGATGTCGATGAAGATGCTGCGGAACAGCCCCATGTGCGAATTGCTGTAGAGGGGCGGTAAGATGCCACACTGCATCATATACTGCACTACACCCACTGTCTTGAGGCACACGCTCTTGCCGCCGGCGTTGGGCCCCGAGATTACTAGGATGCGTTGGCGGGTGTTTAGCTCGATATTCAGCGGAACCACTTCCTTGCCCTGTTCCTGCAACGACAGGAACAACGCGGGGTGCACGGCATGATACCACTCGATGTGTGGCTGCCGCTCAATAGTGGGCATCTGTGCGTCAAGTTCGCTGGCCAACAATGCTTTGGCGCGGATGAAATCAATCTGCCCCAACACCTCGTAGGTGGCCTGTAGCTCATCGGCATGCGGACGGATGAGATCGGTCAAGGCAGTGAGGATGCGGATAATCTCTCGAGCAATCTCGGCCTCAGTCTCACGGATGTGGTTGTTTGCCTCGACAATTTCCTCGGGCTCGATAAACACAGTCTTGCCGCTGGCACTCTCGTCATGGACGATGCCGCGCACCTTGCGCTTGTGCATCGGCGAAACGGGAATTACCAGCCGGCCATCGCGCACGCTGGGCTGCACGTCATTGTCAAGGACCCCCTCTTGTTTGCCCTGGGTGATGACACGGCGCAGGATTCCGTTAATGCTGGCGTTCAATCGCTGGATGGTTGAACGGAGTTCAGCCAGCAAGGGCGATGCGTTGTCCTTCACATTGCCAAACTTGTCCAATACACGCCCAATCTCGGATACAATCTCAGGAAACGGCTCCATAGTGGCCGTTAGGCGAGCAAGGCGAGGGTAGGGCACTTGTTCGCTGTCGCGGTTGGCAAAGAAACGGCGAATCTCTCCGATGGTGGTGAGCGAACGCTGCAGCTGAAATAGATTCTCGGCAGTAATGAAGCTGCCAGGCGTGGCGATTGCCTTGAGCGTGGCACGCATATCGAAGAAGTGGTTCAACGGGAACTCGCGCTTCGACTGCAAGATTGAAAGGAACTCGTTGGTCTCCTCGAGCCAACGGGTCACTTCGTCATAATCGGACGAGAAGTGCATCGCCGCGCACCAACTGGTGCCCAGCGGACTGATGCACCGCCGCTCCACTTCATGCCGCACGGTGTCAAAACCTATCTTTGCTTCTAACGTCATTCTTTCAGCTGCTTGAGCGACTCGTGGGTGAGGGTGTGCATGAGTCGCTGCTTGACCAGAAGCGACACCAAGTCACCCTGATTGATGCGGTCAACAGTGATGCGCTGCAGTGAGTCTTGCAGCAGGCTGTCGGCGCGCACGGCCTCACGCTCTTTATCCCATGTCAGCGTCGAGTCGGCCGCCATCTTCCGATAGCGTTCCCACAACGCCTGGCGCTGGCGCTCAACACGTTGGTATTTGTCCAGGAACGAGAGGAAGGCCAAGTTCTTATGGCCAGTGCTTTTAATCAGCCAGTGACCTGGTTCAAGCTCGATTTCAATCTTCCCCGGTTCGAGTATAAAATAGAATTGGTAGGGCAGCGAGTCGGTGACAAAGTCGATAAAGGCGATGCGAGGCACTGCGCTATGGCCCACGAAGGAGAACGACGAGTCCTGCAGCCGCGCGCCGTCCAGCACCCGCAGCAGCTCATAGTCGTCGTCGACCATCACGAGCGTTGCGCTGTCGGTGAGCACACGACCATTGTGGAGCGTGACGGTCACCTCAAAGGCTCCGTCGCTCTCGGCGCGGTGTTCGCAGCAAGTCAGCAGCAACCCGCCAAGAATTAATAATATGCTATAAAAAAAGCTTCGCATAATAAATTTTTGACCGCACTTCCCACTGGTAGATCATTCCATTTGTAGAATTACTTTAGACAAGCGAAGTTGGCTTTTATAAACAGGGAAGTTGAGCGTCATCAACACGCCATTCTCAAAGGCGGCATAGGCATCTTCCACGATGGGCTGGAAGGTGGCGTCAATCCACTCAAGGTCATAGTGCCCGTCAAAGATGGTCTTGCTGATGTGCCCCTTGAGCAAGCCTTCGTGCCATTGCGGGGCATTGACCTGGGCGCCGCTCACATAGATGATGTCATAGCCCTTGTCAGCCGAGACAACTGCCACAGTGTAACGGCCGCCGAGCCTCAGCCACCGGTCCTCCATGTCGCGGTCCTGGTATTGCCAGTAACCTTCGATGGGGTCGTCGCTTAATGCGAAATGCTGGTCAAGCGACTCGCGCGTCCACGTGGTGGCGATGCGCCGCGAGGGGTTGCTGTCGGTGGTCAATATCGTTCGTTCAATGGCAATTTCTGCGCCAGGGCTCAGATAGACGCCCGCCAAGGTCGTGCACGGCTCATCCGTGTCGAGCATGAGCGTGCCCACTTGCACCAATTCATTCTTGCCTACCGACACGTGAACCTGACCATCGCTCACCGCGACCGAAAGCGTGTTCAGCCCGAGATCCAGATCTACGCCGTGATTTAAGGTCCAGCTGTCCAACAGAGTCTCCTTGCCTGCATGACAACGATAAGCCTTCACATGCATCTGGCGCTTGTCGGTCAGGTCATCGTAGAGGTTGCTGTTGTCGCACGACAGCTCCACACGGCGATAGTTCAGCGAGTCAAGCCAGTCAAACACCACGCCCCAGGCAGTTGTCGACACGAGGCTCTGATTGCCCTGCGAGTCGATGATGCTATAACTGCGTCCAGCACGGTTGGTTATTAATGCCGCTCTGACCAAATATTGGTAACCCTGATCGGGCACAAGGGTGGTGTCACAAACAATCAGAGGAAGCGTAATGCCGTTGTGGATGAACAACCTCCCGTCGTCGAGCCAACTGTGCACATGATGCGGCAACGTCTGGTCGAGATGTGCCGACAATGAGGTAAAATTGTTGTGGATGGTGTTATAGTGTGACCGTGCCGACAGGGTGAAAACACTTGTCAGGACGAGCACGAAAGCCAGCAGGTTCTTCATGGTGACAGAATGGCTAGAGGATTCCCTTGTGGGAAACATACTCTATCAGTCCAGTACCCAGACCATAGAGCGAGACGATGAGCAACAACGAACCCATAATGCGGTTGATGGTCCACATACTACCCTTGGTGAAGCGCGACCGAACCTTGTGTACGATATAGGTGATGGCGGTCCACCACAACATCGCGCCACCAGCAATGAACAGATATCCTAAAATGATGTGGTACCAATGATGCACCTCGGGATTGGGAAATCCAAAACGGGCGAACAACGGAATAACCAAGAACAGAATCAATGGATTGGAGAGGGTAAACAAGAAGCCCGTGATGGCGTCACGCGTATTGTCGTCCTTGTCGTTGGTGTCCTTCACTTGGTCGTTGACAGGATTGTGCAGGATCATATAGGAGGCATAGACAATCAGGATGACACTACCCAAGATTTGCAGCATCGTGATGTTGCCTTCGATAAAGTCGGTGATAAAGCTGATGCCCAATCCGGTGAGCAGGCAATAGAAAAGGTCGCTAGCCGCCGCGCCCAGACCTGTGAAGAGCCCAGACTTCTGCCCCTTGTTCAGTGTGCGTTGCACAGTCAGAATACCGATGGGTCCCATCGGCGCCGACAGAATGATGCCAATCGACACGCAACCAATGATAAGTGATATCAGAGTTCCCAAAACATAAATGCTTTACAATTTGCAAAAGTACAAAAAATTCGCAATTAAGGACAAATTTTAACACTTTTTTCTTGCTTTTTCTGCTTTTTCCCTCACTTCCCTTGATTTTTCCATGAATTTGTTGTATATTTGCAGTTTGTGAAGTTGGCTTATTTCTTGTGTACAACCAGTAATTTCTAGGATATGGATTCCACCCCGCCGACACCGACACAGAGGAGTGTCACGCTGCAAATAGAGTTGTTGCCATGCGTCAACCTGGCCATGGTCGACAACCAGGTCTTGATGTGCAATCGTTGCGCGCTCGTCAACACGACCGACAACAAGATGGAGGCGGTCACTGTGGTCGTCTCAGGAGAGCATGTCAACGACAACAGTATGACGATTAACCAGCTGCCACCCAACTGGACGGTACAGCTCAGCGGGCTAAAGGTTGAATTTGACCGACAGTACCTTTCACAACTGAAAGCCCCTGAACTCACGCGTGTCTCGTTTATGGCGCACTGCCAAGGTGAACTCTTATGTGAGCAGGAGTGTGAAGTGTGCTTGCTACCCGACAACTACTGGGCAGGGCTTCAAGTGATGCCCGCCAACATTGCCACGCATGTCATCGCGCAATCGCCAGCAGTGAAGGAACTCATCAAACTTGCAGAGCCGCATCTTGAACAGCTCACAGGCGAGGCGGTGTTTGACAATTATCAGACACAAGACCCCAACCGAGCACGTGCACAGCTTGCTGCAATCTACAAGGCCATGCAGCAGCTGTCAATCACCTTGGATCCGCTAGAATCAGACCTGAACGATTACCGCCACGCGGTGCGCACACCGCGACAGGTTGTTGACACGCGCCATGCAACAAGCCTGGAACTGGCACTGCTCATGGCTTCATGCATCGAGGCTTGCGGCATGAACGCACTGCTGGTGTTCCTGAAAGAACGGGTCATGGTGGGAATGTGGCTCGTCGACTCGTTTAACACACAGGTCGTCAGTGATGACGGGGCATTCTTGCTCAAGGCATCTAATGACAGCCTTGCAGAGATGGAACTGGTCGATGTGGTGGCTTGCACACAGCAAGACAAGCACCTCTCCTTTGATGAAGCGACACAACGAGCCGACGCACTGTTGCGCAACGCAACCAATGAATTCAACTGTTTTATCGACCTAAAGGCTTGCAGGTTACAGAACATCAAGCCGTCACGACTCATCATGGCGGCCGAGGCACCCGTCGGCGGTGATGGCACGACCGAGGTGACGACCGATGGTGGACAAGACATCAGACCAGTGACTCCCGTTGAGATAGACACGTCACAACAGGCCGAGGTCACCAAACAGCAAATCTGGGAAAGGAAACTGCTCGACTTCTCGATGCGAAACAACCTGCTGAACATGCGCATCGGGAAACGCGTGTTGCCTTTCATCTCCTTTGCCATCAATGAGCTGGAAGACCATGTCAGCAACGGCGAAGATTATGACATCTTACCATCGCCCTCCGAACAGCGACTCCAGCCCGATGAAAACGGCATTTACGACTCAGCAAGATTCCAAGAGGAATGGCATGAACTGGTGGTCAGTGAACTCAAACAACACCGATTGCGCACCTACCTCAATGAAACTGAGATGGTTAATGTGCTTAAGTTCATCCACCGAACCTCACGCACAGCCATTGAAGAAAACGGTGCCAACTCGCTATTCCTGGCTCTGGGCATACTCAAATGGTATGAGACCGACCGGAGCATCAAGCCGCGATATGCGCCCATCCTGATGATTCCTGTCGACCTGGTGCGTCACAGCGGCACGAGATATGTCATCCGGTCGCGTGACGAAGACACCATCATCAACGTCACACTCATTGAGATGATTAAGCAGCAGTTCCAGTTGCCCATACCAGGCTTGGAGCCGCTGCCCACCGACAACAGTGGGGTAGACGTGTTACAGGTACTGGCATCCATCCGGTCTGCAATCATGACACGCCCACGATGGGACGTGCTCGATGAGGCTGTCCTGGGATTGTTCTCGTTCAGCAAGTTTGTCATGTGGAACGACATCCACCACCATGCCAACATCCTTGCCAAGCATCCAGTGATACAAGCATTGGCAAGCAACCAGATCATGCATTTGACACAGGAAGGTGAGGATGAGATTGATGCCCGTAAACTCGACGAGACAACCTCACCAGCCGACTTTGCCATACCAGTAGATGTCGACTCCTCACAGTTTGAGGCTATCGTTGATTCTGGCAGAGGCAATAGCTTTGTCTTGCACGGTCCTCCAGGAACAGGCAAATCGCAGACCATCACTAACATGATTGCCAATGCACTGTTCCAGGGCAAGCGCGTGTTGTTCGTCGCCGAAAAGATGGCGGCTCTCGAGGTCGTGCAGAAACGACTCAAAGCCATCGGCATCGACCCGTTCTGCTTGGAGCTGCACAGCAACAAGGCCACAAAATCACATGTGCTACAACAATTGAGCAATGCACTGAACACAATAGACCGCACATCACTAAAGGAATTTCAAGAGTGCGCTCAAAAGTTAGGAAAGGAACGTGAGTCTCTGGCGACCTATGTCCGTGAGCTGCATGCCAAGCAACCATCGGGGCTGTCGCTATACGAATGCCTCAGCTTATATCTGACCTCTGAATGTGATGAGCTGCAGTCGGCCAAATTGAACCACGAGCAAATTACCACCGAAGATATTGCCCACCTTGATCAAGTCATTCGTTCAACCACTACTGTGACCCGTCTGACTGGCGTCCCCGCGAACCATCCCCTGTATGGTCTAGTCATTGACAAAGCCGATCCCAACAGCCTTACACAGATTATTGAACTGCTCAACCAGTTGGCAAAACGGGTGAAGCAACTCAATATCGATGCTGATCAGATTGCACAACTCATCGGAGTGGACCTAGGACGGAAACTATCCTCATTCCAGGCATTGACACAGCTGTGCCACTGGCTCATCGACATCAAGTACCTGACACCAGGAATGATTGACACCGCTGCCACACAACATCAGCAATGGGAAGCCATGCTTGACATGGGAGCCGACCGTACAAGTAAGAAGCAAATGATGCTATCGCTCTTCTTGCCATCGGCTGCATCGCTCAACGCGACGCAACTCTCAGCTCAGTGGCGCGACATCAACCAGCAGTGGTGGCTCGTCAAGCTGATCAAACGATGGCAATTCAAGAAACAATTCAAGCCACATCTGGTTTTCCAACAAGATCCTGACATAGACCGATTGCTGAAAGTGCTTACTGACTACCAGCAAGCCGATGCGCGATGTGACGCAAACTGGCAGAACATGCTCAATTACAGTCTTGGATACTATGTGGACAAGGATGCCACCGACTGGCAACAGCTCAAAGGGCTTTATGCCGATGCAGAGCGACTGATGCAACGCATTAATGAAGGC
>JAFZAK010000017.1 GCA_017557285.1 Muribaculaceae bacterium | reverse complement strand
TGTAATTTTGTGGCGAGGACAACGTATTTCGGTAGAAATCTAATAAATATTAACTTTCGATTTATTTTATTAACGCGCTATGTCCATTGTAGCTACTAATCGCAACATGACCGTCATCGCCGAGAGCAGTAGTACACGCACTGAGTGGACGCTGATTGATGACAACGAAGTAGTGGAGCATGCATTTACGGTGGGTTTGAACCCTTACTTCCAAACACGCCGTGAAATTAGTCACAGCATCCGCCTAGAGTTGCCCGAGACGTTCTTCAAACGCCGCTGGAACCATGTGTACTATTATGGCGCTGGTTGCTCAAATGCAGAGAAAATTAAAGTTGTGGAGTCGTCATTGGTGGCACAGTTCAAGACTCCGGTTACTGTCATGAGCGACTTGCTGGGTGCGGCGCGTGGACTGCTGGTGCGCGAACCAGGTCTGGCTTGCATCTTGGGCACGGGTAGCAACTCGTGTCTGTATGATGGTCAGGACATTCAGCGCAATGTGCGGTCTCTGGGATTCATCTTGGGCGACGAGGGCAGTGGCTCGGCGCTGGGGCGCATTTTCTTGGGTGATGCCTTGAAGGGTGTCGCTCCTGCAAACTTGACCCAGGAGTTCTTTGATAAGTTCCAGGTCACGGTAGACGACATTATGGACTCGGTCTATAGCAATGCATCGGCCAACCGGAATCTTAGCACCTATTCATTCTTCTTGAGCGAGCATCTCGACAATGACTACGTGGTGTCGCTGATCGACCGTGAGTTCACGCGTTTCTTCGAGCGCAACGTCTGTCAGTATGATTCCTACGACAAGTTGCCAGTGGCATTCGTGGGTTCGGTAGCCACCATTTATAGCGAACTGCTCCTTGATGTGGCGCAACGCTATGGCGTACACGTCCAGAAAATTGTGCGCAGCTCCATGCCCGGTTTGGTCACTTACCACAGCGCCGAGGTGTAAACCGGTTTTTAATCAATTCACCAACTCATAAGTCGCCAGGTTTGCCAGGCGACTTTTTGTTTTTGCACAACAAATTTACTGAAAATATGTAGTTAAATCATAAATAATGTTTAAATCTAGCATTTAATAAGGTGTTTGTTTTTTTATTTCGGATAGATTGTTGTATTTTTGTAGGTTGAAAGGAGAAGCATGGCTCTTTTCGTTTGAATGACTAAAATTTTAACAATGAATATAAGCATCAAAGCAAAGTCTTTGGCCGCCGTGGCGGTGGCCATCATGATGGGGTGGGGCGGAAGCCACGCCCAGACGGTCAGCGAGACCCAGCTGGCCAATGTGCAACAAGTGGTGAAGGCATTCTTGCCAAGTAACATGGGAATTGGCGAACTCAAGGCCCGTTCGGTCACGCTCGACGGTAATGATGTCGTTGTTGACCTAAGCGAGAATTTCGCCGATGTGCCATTTACTCAGACCAGCATCGAGCAGTTCAAGAAAGACATTAAGTCGGCTCTCGGCGGAGAGTATGCCGGTAAGGATGTACGCTTGACCATTTCGGGCAACGACATCGACAACTACTTTGCCGAATTTAACACCGACTATAAGCGGCGCCACACCCCATTCATCACCGAGGTGGACCAGCATCGTCATTACAAAAAGGCGCTCGATGGCAACATCGTTGCCGTGTGGCCCAGCCACGGATGGTACTTCGAACCGTACCTAAACCGATGGGAATGGCAACGTGCCCGCATGTTCCAGACAGTCGAGGACATGTACACTCATAGTTACATGATTCCGTTCATCATGCCCATGCTTGAGAATGCCGGTGCCTATGTGTGGGATGCCCGCGAGCGCGACACCCACAACTTCGGTGCCGTGGTCGACAATGACGGCGGCCAAGCCCAGGCAGGTTACAGCGAGCATAACGGCAAGAACAAGTGGGAACAAGGCCAGGGCGCAGGCTTCTCGTTTGCCCGTGCCACTTATAAGGACTTTGAGAATCCTTTCACCGAGGGAACCTTCCGTCAGGTCAAGGCCATCAAAGATAAGAAGAAAGTCTCGACCGCAGCGTGGAGCGTTGACATGCCCGAGGCGGGCACCTACGCCCTTTACATTAGTTACAAAACCCTGCCCAAGAGCGTCAAGGATGCACAGTATGTCGTCAATTCGCTTGACGGTGAACGCACCTTCAAGGTCGATCAGACCATGGGCGGTGGCGTGTGGGTCTACCTAGGCTCGTTCCAACTTGCCAAGGGCATGAACAAGGATGTGGTCGTGCTCAGCAACTACAGCGAAGACAAGGACGGCATCATCACTGCCGACGCCATTCGCGTGGGTGGTGGCAAGGGAAATATCGTGCGTCGCGTGGCACTGCCCACCGAGGAGAACAAGGCCATTGCCGCCAAGAACAAGGATGAGAAGTATCTAGGAAAGGAGGGCATGGACTACAAGTATGTGGGCAGCGGCGAACACCCCTGGTTCCACATCGGCTCGCGCTACTACCTGCAGTGGGCCGGCTTTCCTCAGAAGGTCTACTCGACCAGCGAAGGCATTAACGACTATGTCGATGACTACCGTAGCCGTGGCGAGTGGGTCAACTACCTGGCGGGTGGCAGCAGTGTGTTGCCCAAGCAGCCGGGTCTGAACATTCCGGTCGATGTGTCGTTCTGCTTGCACACCGATGCGGGCACGACTCCCAATGACGACATCATTGGCACCCTGCTGATTTATTGCACCACCAAGGACGGCAAGCGCTTTGGCAAGTATGAAGACGGCACACCCCGCGAACTATCGCGGCAGTTTGCCGACATCGTTTCCAGCGAGGTGGTCAACGACATCCGCGCCAATTGGGAGCCCAACTGGACCCGCCGTGGTATGTGGGACAAGTCCTACTACGAAGCGCGAGTTCCAGAGGTTCCAGCCCTGCTCATGGAGCTGCTCTCGCACCAGAATTTCGCTGACATGAAATATGGTCTCGATCCGGGCTTCCGCTTCGATGTGAGTCGTGCCATCTACAAGGGTATCCTCAAGTTCATCGCAAAGCGTGATCACCGCGACTACGTCGTGCAGCCTTTGGCGGTAAATTCCTTCGAAATCAGCGAGGCTTCATCGCCAGGCACCTTCCTGCTCTCTTGGAAACCCACCCACGACAACCTGTCGCAGGGAGCCGACCCAACGCAGTATGTGGTGCTTGAGCAGGTGGGCCGTGACGCGGGCTTCAAGGAGGTCGCCGTGACGCCCGACTTGCAGTATCTGGCACGCGTAAACGATAACAAGATTCATTCCTATAAGATTATCGCCATGAACGATGGCGGCCGCAGTTTCCCCAGCGAGACCCTGTCACTAGGCATTGCCCCAAACAGCAAGGGTACTGTGATGGTGGTCAACGGCTTCACACGCGTGAGTGGACCTGACTGGTTCGAGGGAGAGAAATATGCCGGATTCTACGACGAGAAGGACCACGGTGTACCCTATATGCAGCAAATCAACTACCTGGGTTCGCAACATGAGTTCCGCCGTCATCTTGATTGGCGCGATGACGATGCGCCGGGCTTTGGCGCCTGCCGCAGCAATCATGAGACCGA
>JAFZAK010000016.1 GCA_017557285.1 Muribaculaceae bacterium | reverse complement strand
GTAATCCCGTAGATGACTATCAAGGGTACAATTTCGACGCCGCAAAGGTACAAAATAAAATACAAAATGGATAGCAAATTGCTATAAAAAATCCTAATACCCTTGAAAATGAAGATAAAACGCGCGCAAATGTAAAGAATTGTAGCAGAAATTAACATTGGTTTACACAACGAAGGGAGCGTGAGAGACAGTGCAACTACTGGAAACAGTAAGAGCCCTAACAATGCCTGGGAGGCCTTGAACCCGTCTAGCCACACCCGTGTCGACTCCTTGTCCGAAAAGATGAAACCAAGCACATTGTATAGCACGAGTTGCAGCAGGTAGAACGCTAGCGCGATGCCCATAAACAGCAACACATGCCACGACATGGCATGCTGCAGACGCTCTGACAAGACAGGATGCCACAAAGTCACGGCTTGGTACATAAGTAACCCCTCGAGCGTGCAAGTCAATAAGATAAGTGCTGATAAAATCTGGGTTTCATTGACCGTGTAGTCCTCAAACAGGCTTTCGCGACGGCGAACCGAGAACATGTTATGCGCCAATCCCTCGAGGTACTTGTAGCCCGTACGGTAGCTTACCACCAGGAAGAACAGGGCCGCCAGCAACAATGCCATCGAGCCAGTGTCATGAATCAGCGAATGGCCACGAGGCGTCGCCGACTCGCCAACGACGGGCTTGAGCGTGCCGCAGGCATTGAGCGGTGTGGCGACACTGTCAGCAGCCGGCAGTGTGGGGAAACTGTCGGTATAGAGCGGCGCGTGAAACAGTTGAGAGGTGTCGACCGCTACAGAGTCATGTGCTATGCTGTCCTGTTTCAAGAGATTCAGTACTTGCTGTCAAAATTCATGGGGCCTTCTTGCAGTTGGTCGTTGATGGCGTCAACAGCATCTTGCGGCGTGGCGGCAACAGTCCATAGGGCAGCGTGAGAGCCGCGCATGAACCCTTCGGCGACACTGTGCTCGAGCATGGCAATGAGCGGGTCGTAGTAGCCATGCGTGTTCAGCAACACGATGGGGCGAGCACTGATGCCTAGCTGCCGCCAGGTGATAGCCTCGAGCAGTTCCTCAAGCGTACCGCAACCGCCAGGCAATGCGATGACCGCATCGGTCATCTCGGCCATCTGTTGCTTGCGCTCGTGCATGTCGGGTGTGATGATGACTTCAATCAAGCGGTCGTAGCACCATCCGTTGTCGACCATGAACTTGGGAATCACGCCTGTCACATGGCCGCCACCATCAAGCACGCCATCGCTAACGGCACGCATCAGACCCATCGCGCCCGCACCATTCACGCAGTCCATCTCGTTATGTGCCAACAGTTTGCCTAACTCGTAAGCGGCATCGATATAGGCCTGGTCAATGCGTCCGCTTGACGCGCCAAACACACAAATTCTTGCTCTATCACTTTTCATGGCTGCAAAGGTAATACAAAATTGGCAATTGAGAACCTTTAGCTCGCCAAGATTTGCGCCTGCGTGTCGGTGGTGAAAAATATCTTAATTCTTAATTGAAAAATGTTTGCTTGATAGCTTGCCCCGGCTTCGCCGACACGCAAGCGCAAAATTTTTCGAGCTGAAGGTTCTTAATTCTTAATTTATTACTACCTTTGTCCATTGTTTTCAATATGTCGCGAAAAAATGATGCTGAACGCTATTACATGGACGGTGAGTCCCAACATGATTGACGGGCCAATAACTGTGCGTTGGTATGGACTGATGTTTGCCATCGGTTTCTATGTGGGATACGAGATTGTGTCGCGCATTTTCAAGCACGAAGGCGCTCCTGAGCGATGGCTGGGCAGTCTGTTCATCTACGTCGTTGTTGCCACCATCGTCGGTGCGCGACTGGGACACGTGTTCTTTTACGACTGGGCTTACTACAAAGACCATCTGGGCGACATCGTCAAGATTTGGGAAGGTGGACTTGCCAGCCATGGTGGAACGGCGGGCATTATGGTCGCAGTGTGGCTCTATAGCCGTTATGTTACCAAGCGCGGCATGTTGTGGACCTTCGACCGCTTGGTGGTGCCTGTGGGGCTCGTCGCGGCGCTTATCCGTCTGGGCAACCTGATGAATCATGAGATTTACGGTGCAGTGACCGATTTGCCTTGGGGCTTCTGTTTCGTGCAGAACCTGCACCAATGGATGGGCGGAGCCGAACCGGTGTTCACCCAACCCTGCCATCCCACACAGATTTACGAGGCGTTGTGTTACCTCGTAACCTTCGGCGTGTGTATGTGGCTCTATTGGCGACGCAACGCGCAGGAGCGGCCAGGGCTCATCTTCGGAGTGTTCATGCTCGGAATCTTTGTGCCGCGTTTCTTTATTGAATATATCAAGAACGTGCAGGAGCCGTGGGAAATCGCCATGCGGCAGACGTGGGGCATTGATCAGGGGCAGTTGTTGAGCATTCCGTTCATTATTTTGGGCATCTGGTTAATCATTCGCGCCATGCGACGACCGCGCGTTCACATCGACTATCCCAATAAGTTTGCCGATGCCAAATAACCCGGTGCAGCAATTTCAATTCTCAATTTAATAAAATATGAAGCAAGCTATTCTTACGACAATTATTGCGATGGCCATGACTACGCTGGGCGTGATGGCCCAGGACTATCGTTTGGTTTTTTGTGACGATTTCAATGGCACCGAACTTGACTCGCGTGTATGGAACATCGAGGTCAACGGCAACGGTGGCGGAAACAATGAGCTGCAGTACTACCGTGCCGAGAACGTCTCGGTGCAGGATGGATGCCTGTTGCTTACAGCCAAGAAAGAAAACTACTTGGGCAAGAACTTTACCTCAGGGCGCATCAACTCAATGGGCAAGGCAGCCTTCAAGCATGGCAAGGTCGAGGCAAGTATCTGCATACCCCAGACCGCCAACGGGCTATGGCCCGCCTTCTGGATGATGGGCAACGACATGGCAACCGGAACCGGATGGCCCAACTGCGGAGAGATTGACATCATGGAGATGGGCAACAGTTACGGCATTTCGCATGGCACACAAGACCGATTCTTCAACGGGGCATGCCACTGGGGGCCATGGGCAAACGGAGGGCATCCCAACTACGCCCGCTCCTCGACAAACGACTACAGCATGCAGGACGGAGAATTCCATCTCTTTACACTCATCTGGGATGAGCAGAAGGTGGCGATGTACCTCGACGTAGACAAGTATCCCGATGTCGAACCCTACTATGTGATGAACATTGACGACACCTCACAACAAAACTCCCCAGGACGTTATTTCCACAAACAGTTCTTCATCCTGTTCAATCTCGCCATCGGCGGGAATTTCCCGGCAATCTTCAATGCCGATGGCATCACTGCACTGGCCAATGAAGACCGTGCGCTGATGGTTGACTTTGTGCGCGTTTATCAGGAGGTCGACAGCGATGACTATACCTTGCCGATGGGTTTTAAGAAACTGGATGTCACACATGACGGCGAGGTAGACATCTCCGATGTGAACGCCGTGATCAATGTCGTACTGGGCAAGGAAAAAAATGCCGCTGCCGATGTCAATGGGGACTATGCCGATGATATCTCTGATGTGAATATCATCATCAACTGCATGCTGGGAAAATAAAAATAAGTTGCCTTATAAACATAAAGCCGGAAGTTTCGCAAGAACTTCCGGCTTTATGTTCTTTTATCAGAGCACAATAGCCAAAACCCAAAAAAATATAGTTAATCATTAAATTTTGGGGCAAAATCTACTAGAAATAGAATATAAAACCTAAAGATATATTGTTAATCATTAAAAAATGTAAAAAAATTTGGTGGTGTAAAATGGCCGCAGTAATTTTGCCGCCAGAATTACGGGTTTGTAGTCAAAACAAGCCTGGATTTAAGGGAAATTTAGACTATTTGATAGATTTTTTAAGTAATGAGGAACTTTTTGTTCACATTGATGATTATTGCTGCGGTTTTCACGGTCGCGGCGCAAACTGACCAAACGTCACAATCAACCTCGTCACAAAAGGTTACGTGGTTCGACTACACTTCACCCCAATTTGATTACTCTTACACCGAGAAGGGCCAGCAAAAAACGGCTCATCTCACCGATGCTGCGCGATCGACCGACCAAATCATCGCCTTGCTCAAGAAAGTGTATACCGACCCCAACATTCCCGGCATACGCTACGCCTACGACTACACCGATCGCAAGGGACGCCTCATGGACTATAACTACAACTTCCAGCCGAATAGTCAAGGCGGTGGAGGTACCGATCAGAACACCTGGCCTCGTACTGAGGGGGAGGTGATTAAAAACCCCAATCAGGATGGTATGACGATGCTGCTTGTCCAGGTCAAGGAAAGTTATGACGGTCCATTTGGATTGAGTCAGGGGGCGCCGCGTGAAGTCATCGAAAAGGCTTACCAGTCAGTGCAAGTCGTGACCGATTTCACTCGTGTTCACGATGCAAGCAATCCAGGATACCTCTTCTCTATCGATGGAACGGCAACAAACCGCTTCTTCTTCATCTCCAAGGGAAAGCCCCGTGGATGCTCGCAAAGACCGCTGTACCGACTGTTTGAGCAAATCAGCCCGGTCAAGCCCAATTCTAGTGGAGCCACTTACGACTTCATCCAAGCCATGCGTGGCGGTCAGCAGTACTATTGCTACCATGACTGCACCGATGTGGTGACCATCACCGATAATCATATGGACGGAAAAGGTGGACACTGGTTTACCATCTCGGGAGCCGGTGAGGCATACAGCTTGGACAACTTGGCATTGTATGTCCCCGACAGACGATTCCATGGCGATTTGCGACCTGAGAATGCCGATGGAAATTTCTATGATGACAGGGGAGAATACTATACCAACTATGGCAACTCGGATCATTCGGGTAAAGAAGAGTGGGACATCATGCCCAAGGTGCTGATGTATACCGCCGACTTGGAGGCCGTGGCGCGCCCTGCAGCTAAGTCTGGATACTTCAACATCACCCTGAACTGGGGTACCTCGTTCACTCACGACAAACTGGGAGCCGATGTGCCAGAGCATTTCTATGTTTATCTTTTTAATCCAAATACTGCCGAGCGCACGCTGATTCAAGATGTAGAGAAAGACGAAAACGGCATGGTGCGTGTCAAGACTCACAGCTATCTGGTGGAGCAGACCGATCAGCCGCAGTCCTTCAGCTATCTCATCACCGCCCAGCCCATCAACTATGAGGCTGATGGTACGACGGTGCATCGCAATGCCGATGGCACACCGCTCATCACAATCACTGCCACGAGTCCTGTGCGCACAGTGGTGATCCCGCCTCTGGGAATGGCATTCTTTACACAGGCTGTCGAGTTCCGTAGCTTCTATGACGTGAACGACGAGGACAACTATTATCGCAACACGTTGATAATACACCCCTCGACTAAAGAAGATTTTGATAAAATCCATGACTATACAGGCCACTACAACATTACACGTACCGACACCAAGGGCAACAAGGTGACCGTGGCTCATCTCAAATTCACACCGCTTGGTACTGGTATGACTGGATACAACTACCAGGTTACCTATGCAGGAGATGACCCCAATGTTACCGGTTTGTCAGAGCAAGAGACCCGTTACATCGGCTTGTTCGGCGGAACAGAGGAGAGCCAGAATCCTGTTCGCACGGGCACCATCGAGAGTTTCGACCAGTCGGCAGTCACCATCGTTGACCGATTCAAGGTGTCGACCAAAATCAATGACCATGAGAGTGAATATACCTATCTGTTCGAGCTGGATGCTCAAGAGAATAGCGATGCGGATGTTACCGTCATAAGCAACTCGCTTCATGTGCCCGTCTACAAGACCACCAATGAGGTCAATGGCAGCCAGTTCACGCTGGATGAAGTGCTGTGTGACAACAATCGCGGCCTAGGCGCAAGTCCGGCAAGTGAGATTACTTACACTGCGCAGTACGACCCGGCAGCGAACCTCATTGAGTATGACGTGTTCCGACTGGACAAGGATATTACGCCCATTGAGGAGTTCAAGGTCAGCAAGGCTGAGCACTTCAACAACAGTGGTGAGTATCACGTTTACATTGCCGACACCACGCCCAAGATGGAACTGAATGTGTTGTTGGACGATTATCCCAAGATTGAAATTGGCAAGACAGGGTTAATTTCTGTCGCCGACAACAACGCCTTGGTTGGTCTCAAGCCCAACTTGTATGTGCCAATGATTCTGACACTCTACGGAGGCAACCAGCAAAAGCCCAACACCTATGGGTGCGATATCCAGCGCATGGCATATCCCGATGTGGAGCTGCATGCATTCGATTTGCTGAAGACCAATCCGTTTGAGAAGAGCGATGTGGATGGTATGTTCATGGGATTTGCCGTAGACCTGGCGCTCGAACCCCTCATGCCTCAAGACATTAAGAATGTGTTCTACTATCGCGTGTGGCGCGTGTTGGACGATGATACTGAGACAATGCTCAGCAAGGAGACATTGCTCAACACCCTGGATGATCGTCAGGGAACGCATGACGGACAAGACGACGCCTACTATTCATCCATCAAGAGCACCTATCCTAAGCATGTTGAACAGAATGGCATGAAATATGTGCAACTGCGTGACTTCTTCGTCGACAAGGCTGTGCCCGAGGGACAGAGCAAGAATGTGACTTATGTCGTGCGACTTTATGCCACCAATGTTGATCAAGATGGAGAGGCACAGCAGATTGACGGACCCAAGAAAGAAAATGCCAGCGGAAAAGACTATTTCCTGGCCGAGAAGCGGGTCACTGTCAACTTCACTGGCGAAGGCGTCATCACAGGCTTGTCGCTCATGCCGGGCGATGTGCAGGTCGCAACAGTAACGTATTATAATCTGATGGGTGTACCCAGCAGTAAACCATATAGCGGAATGAACATCATGGTTACCCGCTACGAAGACGGAACGACCACGACCCAAAAGGTCTTGCGTTGACCGCAAAGATATAAAAAAGAAAGAGAGTAGTAGTTTGATTCATATGGTTGGTGACCGTTCTGTCGTGGTGACAGGGCGGTCTTTTTTTACCAATCTGCTACGTCAGATGTTGTGAGAAGCAATCTTTTTAAATTCTTAATTCTTAATTCTTAATTAAATTATCTATCTTTGCAACACGAAACTCTAAGAAAGATGGAACTGAACGAACACAACAAGCAGGAATACCCGCCCATGCACACGGCGGAGCACATTCTTAACGCTACCATGGTACAAATGATTGGGTGCGGACGACACGTGATCGCTCATGTCGAGCGCACAAAGTCGAAACTAGACTATGCCCTCGACCGCGCACTCACCGAAGAAGAGGTGCGCGCCATCGAGGCAAAGGTAAATGAGGTAATTGCAGCAGATTTGCCCGTGACCGAGGAGTATGCCCAGCAGAGCGAGGTCGCCGACCGCTTCAACCTCGAGCGACTGCCCGAGGGAGCCACGCAGACTGTTCGCATCGTCCATGTGGGCGACTACGACGAGTGCCTCTGTGCCGGCACACACGTCGAGCATACCGCTCAGATCGGGCAATTCCGCATCACCAGCACCCGCTGGCAAGACGGCCGCCAACGCATCGTCTTCCGACTAGGGTAAATTATCACTCCTGTCGGATGTGGATGTCGGCTTGCGGGAATGGAATCTCGATGCCGCCCTGGTTGAGTGCGTCGTAGATTTGCTCCTTGATTCGAGCCAAGTCGGTCAGACGGGTCTTGACTGGTGTCCAAAGCACCACCTCGAGGTCTACGCTGCTCTCGCCGAAGTCCTTGAACAGCACCTGAATGCCCTTCTTGTGGTCAAAGCAGTCGAGCTTGCTCAGACGATCGGTAATGAGGCGGCGCACCTGGTCGACATTCGACCCATAGGCCACGCCCACTTCGAGTTGTGCTAACTCGTAGCCATGGTTCTTGGTCAGGTTCTTGAAGTTCTTGCTGAATAGTTGGCTGTTCAGGAAGGCAATGACCGAGCCGTCGAGCGTCTCAACCATCGTGCTTTGGTAGTTGATGTTCGTCACACGTCCGCGCACGCCGTCACATTCAATCATGTCGCCGATCTTTACGCGCCCGCTCATCAGCGACAAGCCATAGAACAGGTTCTCAAGGGTGTCCTTCATAGCGAAACCGATACCAGTAGAAAGACCCGTCAAAATCAGCGTGATGCCTGCTCGGTTGACCTGCAGCGTCACCATGCAGATGTAGATGAACAAACCCCAGCCGAAATATTTCATCAGGTTCATACTCAACGACACAGCCTTGTTGCGTGTGCCGCTACGATGCTCCTTCCAAAGCACATAGCCGTTGATGACGAGGTAAATAAGGTAGTTGAACACAAAGCCCAGCGCCACCAGTGCGATGACGCGTCCCAGTGTCACCACAATCACATCGGGGATGTCGATGAGGCGGTAAGTGAGGATGCGCTTGCACCACTCGGTCAAGTCAAACACGCGCGCTGCCCAATAAATCGACCCAGCCACACTTAACGTGGCGGCAATCGGGATAATCATCTTGTAGACAGCGTCATAGAACCACGTCGAGCGGATGTCGGCGTTCTTGTCAATATGTTTAGCCTCGTAGCGGTGAAGAAGATCGTAGATGACAGTGATGGTCTGAATCATAGTCAACTGCACAATCCACCAGATAAGCATCTGCACGCTCATCAGCGTGTAGCCACTCCAAGCCATTGCCAACGAAACCACCATCACCAACAGCGAAATCCACGTGTAGAACATGTCGCTGCGGGGCATGCGGTGGTTGTGGCGACGGATGAGCACCCATTGCCAAATGGTGCAGGCCAAGAGGATGAGCGGGAACGTCAGGTTCACCACCGTGTTGGGCATGAACGTGATGCGATAGACAAATACCACAAAACCCACAACCATTATAGGAATATAAAGGTGCAAGGCCTTCATGAGGATGTCGCCGTCAAGGCGGATGAGCAATGATATCATAATCACCACAAGCAGCCAGGCATATTCGCTGAGCAATCGGGAAGCCATGATCATGAAGTTGTGTTTCTGCAGCGTGAGCGAGATGACTAGCGTCACAATGGCGAACAATGCCGCACTAACGGCGATGATGATGCCCTTACGCTTTTGTCGGAATGTCTCACTGGTCCATCGCTTGGGGATAAGATAGCGGATAACCACCGTGCTCACCGATCCTGTGAGCACGACATAAGTCAGGATGAACAGGAACAGGAACAACACTAAGTTGCCGCGCCAGTCGCTGTGTGTGTTTCCCGTGGGGCGGTATTTCTCACGTATGTCAATCTGAGCTTGGCGCCAGTAACGAGGCAAGTTCTTCAGCATGGAGAAGTAGCTTTGATCGCCGTTGACAAATACGCTCTGCCGTATGCCTTCATAGGCTTTCAGCGCATAGGCGTTGAGCTCGGCCGATTTGTTCAGCACCAACTTGCTCCGCTCTTGCGTCTTCTCGATCTGAACCTGCTGCATGGCCATGTCGCGGGCGATGGTGTTGGCCAGAGAGATGCAACTGTCACGGTCGGCCCGCATCGAGTCGGTCGTGAGGATAAAGTCGGGGATGCCCTCCAGGGAGCGAACGAGGCGGACGTATTGCTTGACCTGGTCGTTATACTGTTTGGCAAATACCTCAAACGGCATCATGCGGCTCGACATTTGGTTGTAGAGCGAGGTCGCCTCGTTGCAGGCGTAGGCCAGGTCAAACACATAGTTGGACTTCTGCGAGTAAAGCATCAGCTCAATCTGCTGACTCCGGTCCATCACCTGAATCATCATCTTGTCGAAGCGCTTGTTCATCTCGTTGAAGCGCTGCATGCGCTGCAACTGTTCCTGGTGCATGCTGGTCAACTCGGTGCGCAACACGCTCAATGTCTGGCTCATGTCGCGTTCCTTGAGAACGGCGCCGGCGGGTGTCAACACCAGCATCAACAGGGCCAATAATATGATTCGCTTGATATTCATCATCGGGTACTTTTTTTTAAATACAACGGCAAAGGTACAAATAAGTTTTCAGTTATCAGTTTTTAGTTATCAGTTTTCAGTTTTGAATGGCTGGCTCCGACTCAGTTGAATGCACAAAAAAAGGCCGCCACAAGGCGGCCTTTCGTTGGTTTGAAGGCAATGATTACCATCCAGGATTCTGTCCAATCTGCGGATTGAGGTTGTGCTGATCGTTCGGAATCGGGAACAGGATGTACTTGTCGTTGTAGATGCGCTCAGTACCGTTGTTCTTGCAGTTGATGTAACCGTCGGCATCGATAGTCACATCGGTGAGTTTCACACCTTCGGCGTCGAAGCCCTGTACATAAGCACCACGGCTCAGGTTAGGATACTTCTGAGTATCCAGCTTGTCAAGCTGGTTCCAACGCTGCAACGAGTAGTAGCGGTCGTTCATGCAGTACATCATCTCAACACGGCGCTCGCGGCGAATCTCCCAGATGATGTTGCTCACACCCATGTTGTTGGCTGGGTCAGCGGCGACATCGACAGTGAGGTGTGGCATGCCAACGCGGTCGCGAAGTTTGTTGATTGACTTGTCGAGGTCGGCATTGGTGATTTGGCCGAGCTCGGCGCATGCCTCAGCATAGTCAAGCAGGATCTCAGCATACCAGAAGATAGGAGAGTCGCTATAGTTACCATTGGTAGACTGGCGACTGCCGTTGTCAACAGCATATTTCGCGTTGTCGAACAGCAGCACGCCATAGCCAGTAGAAGCTGTAGACTGAGCACCGCCAAAGCGAGCGAAACCGCTGCCAGGGAACTGCAGGATGTGGTCAACCTGTGCGCTCAAGC